>JBIIJN010000094.1:0-8919 GCA_044233745.1 Crocinitomicaceae bacterium | reverse complement strand
ATTAAATTGATGTTTACACCAATCGAATTCCACTTGGCTTGAGTGCCGTTCAAATCCCCTAAAAAACGATTGTGTGTTATGTCAACTGAAAATAGGTCACTAGATGATGATAGTTCATCGTCAAAACCTGATTCTCCGCCCACACCTAATTTGTCGCGCCACCCGCCATCTTGGGCGATTGAGTTCAAGTTTATTGCTAAGAATAGGACTAGCAGAAGTTGAGTAGCGATACATTTCATAATTTTATATTTGGTTCACGAAAATAATTAAAATGAACTTGTGGATAGGCTTTAAAGGCAAGAATTAAGATTTTTTAATCAAATCGCTGGCCAAACTGCTTGCTCCAATTCTAAATAAGTCGGGTGTTAACCAGGTAGCTCCAAGGATTTCTTGAACAATTTTGATGTATGCTATGGCATCGTTTTCCGTGCGAACACCGCCGCTTATTTTAAGACCAACTTTACGGCCAGTTTGCTCATAATGCTCCTTTATTTGTTCACACATCCATTGCACCGCTTCAGGAGTAGCACCAATTTTGCTTTTCCCAGTAGAGGTTTTTATGAAATCTGCTTTTGCATTGATTGCTATTTGTGTGGCCTTTTTGATGAGTCCTTCTTCGATTAATTCACCAGTTTCCAATATCACTTTTAATCCCGCTTTCGGACAAACTTGGCGCATTGCATGGAGTTCTTGTTCTGCCTTTTCGAATTCACCAGATAGAATCAATCCACGATTCACAACGATATCAATTTCATCGATACCTAGGTCTGCCATTTGTTTTACTTCAAAAATTTTGGTTTCAATGCTCGTCAATCCATGTGGAAAACCTCCTGCCACAACTGCTGTTTTTATGCCTGTCGATGCTAGTTTTTGCTGAACATGTACTCCAAAAGCAGAATAAACACATACAGCGGCAACAGAAAACCCCCGTTGATTTTGTTCTATTGCAAAATTAACGAGGGTTGAAATAGTCTTAAAATTATCAGTTGATTCTAGGGATGTTAAGTCAAGAAAAGAGAAAACAGTCTTCTTAATTTGCATCAATACATCGTATTACTTGATGAAATCTAGGTAAACTCTAAATCCAATTTTATTGGAAATGTATTCGCCATCACCTCCTAAAGCAGGAATTTTAAATGGCGTGAAATCCAAATCGAATACAGCACCAACAATAATATTCTTGTCGCCAAATGTCATAGTTACAGGAATATCCACTTCAAGTTCTACTCCTTTCACAGTTAAAGTACCTTGGATACTCTCTTTTGTTCCAGAATTTATTTTCAATGAAGCAGTTGGGTACTTGTCAGTTTCAAAAAAATCTTCGCTTTTCAAGTGACCCACTAACTTGGCTGTCATATCACGGTCCAAATCTTTTCCATCTTCTTTAATCGTTTGCATGTCTATAACAAATTCACCGCCAGTAATTATGCTGTTATCCATGTTTATTGAACCACTTTTCAACTGCAACGTACCATTGTGACTTCCATCCACTTTGCCATTCTTGATTTTTTCTCCAAACCATCGGATTTGTGACTTTTCTGCGTCCAATTTATACTCTTCTCCTGCTTTTTCAACTGGCGCATCATCTTCCTTTTCAACGGCATTATTACAGCTGTTTAAACCTAAGATGCTCAAGCTTAACATCATATAAAACATTTTTTTCATAATTATCGTATTTTGATTTTGACAAATTTAGAACTATTGTAGTCTCTTTCCAAAGACTTAAAATAAAAGAAGTGTTAATGCGGATTCGAAAATTTGGGATTGCTGATGAATTTGGGATCATTCATAGTCAACAAAAACGCCTTCAAATAAATTTTTTCTTCGTCGGAAAGTTGAACACCGCCATGCACCAAAAACTCCATATTGGTATCAATGGTTGGACTATAAACCAAACCTTCACTGTAGTGATTAATAACCTCATCCAAAGTTGCAAATCTTCCATCGTGCATGTATGGAGCGGAGTAGCCAATATTTCTTAACGTCGGTACTTTAAAACGTCCATTGTCATTCGGATTTCCGGTAACACCCATACGCCCAGGGTCGGTGAACGTTGCGTCCATACCATTGTTGGAATAGATTTGCACTTGCATCAAGGGTCCATTGTGGCAGTGCATACAATCAGCGCCATTTAAACTCATGAATAAATCATATCCAGCCAGTTCTTCAGGTGTAACGTCTTGAAATAGAATGGCTTCGTTTGAAGTGAGCGGGATGCCATTGGCATATTTGTAGATTAAATCAAATTTCGATTCTGCTGAAACCATGGTTCTGATAAATTGCGCAATGGCCTTCGATGCTTTTACCGAATCAACACCAGGCTCGCCAAATGCTTTGTAAAACATTTGCGGATACTTGTCGTGATTTCTCAAACGATTTTCCACCGCTGCCCATGTGTTGTCCATTTCAACAGGGTCTCGTATAGGATGAAAAATTTGTTCCTCCAAAGTTGAAACGCGTCCATCCCAGAAAAAAAACTGTTGCCAACCCATATTCACTAAAGCCATACTTTGACGCGTTCCGGTTAACCCATCAACCCCAACGCTCACTGTATTTGGGTCTGAAAATGCGTTAATCTGGTGGTGACAACTGGCGCAAGAAACGCTGTTATCTCGACTCAATAGTTTGTCGTAAAACAAATGTCGTCCCAATTCGACCCCTTCTACTGTCAAGGGATTGTCAGCGGGTATAGGCATTTGAGGGAAATGTGCTGGAATCTCCAAATTGTATGGGGTAGGTTCCATATCGGAGGTCTGATCTTTTCTGCAAGACAAGACAAACAAAAAGGCTATGATAAAAAAATAGCCGAAGTGACTGTATTTTTTAATTACGCAACGCATAGGCAAAGTTTGTGGCGATTTTTTCATTGAGTTCTGCTTTGTCCGGTGATGAGTGTGTAAAAGGTTCTGTGGCCAAATCCACTGTCCCGCCAGGACCGTCTAATAGATCATCGATGTGCAGAAAAACAGTCATGCGATACTGGTAGTCTGCAATTTTCGTCCAAGTAATGTCGCTGAATGCGAATGGTTTTCTGTACTCGTTTAATCCAATGTGGTAGGTGAATATTTCGTTCAGTACAGTTGCATTTGGGTCTGTGCTGTAAATGCCTTCCACTTTGTAAAAAATATACCCTGGATTCCAGCCCCAATGCATGTCGTTTACATTGGTCAAGTAAAGCGGACTTGTTGCAGGAAACGAAATAGGATCTGCGTTGTTCCAA
This sequence comes from Crocinitomicaceae bacterium, assembly GCA_044233745.1. Classification (GTDB taxonomy): domain Bacteria; phylum Bacteroidota; class Bacteroidia; order Flavobacteriales_D; family Crocinitomicaceae; genus UBA6165. The sequence goes on along the minus strand of JBIIJN010000094.1, from coordinate 5,699 downwards.
GGCTGCACAACCCCTATAAAACCGCTTAAATTTGGAAAATCTGCGGGTAGTCCTTTGCCCGAAAACAAAGTGTTGCCACCTGAAGACATATCCATTTTGGAAGCATCGAGTAAATTGCGCTCACCACTTTTGATTTGAGTAAGGATAATTTTCATCTCTCTTACCTGAAACGGGTAGCCTTCTTGGGTAAACAAAGTTTGATCCAAGGCTACGTTTGCACCATTATAAACCAGTTGCAGCTTAGCTTCTAGTATGGTCTCTGGCTCAGGGTCTGGTGTAGGTGTTTCCGGTTTGCACGACAAAAACACACTTGCCATGAGTAAAGCGGAAATTGAAAACACTGAAAACTTCATGCGTTTGAAATTAATTATGGTAATATATACAACATACAAAGATACGAAAAGTTTGATAGTATATTTTGTCGGTTTACGGATTACGATGAAATTTTCTGGATTCTATTATAATACTACCACGCTGGTTTAGCTATTGCTTATTGCCAGTATATTTCTAAATTTGCTCAAAATTTGAATTTTGGGTTTAATCATTTTTAAAGGTGTTGTTACTGGTTTTATTTTGAGCTTCATGATAGGCCCTGTTTTTTTTATGCTGCTAGAAACGAGTATCGTCAAAGGCATACGGGCTGCACTGGCGTTTGACTTCGGCGTTTTACTTTCTGATATCATTTACATAAGCATTGTTTTTTTCTTTTTGAGTGAAGTTACGGCTGCCATAGCAGAGAATAAGAACATTCTCACAATAATTGGAGGAATCATTCTCATTATTTTTGGAGTTCGGACCGCGCTAAAGAAGCAAGAAGCCAAACTGAGTACCGATTTCATCAGTATGGTACACCAGCCCCGAGATTATGGCGTTTTGATGCTCAAGGGTTTTTTCTTGAATTTTCTAAACCCCATGGTGTTGTTTTATTGGTTTGCCGTTCTTACGCTTGATACCGATAGCGTTGCCGCTGGTGGTTGGGAAGCTATAACGTTTATTGCAGTCATTTTATTGACGTTTTTTGGACTTGATGTATTGAAAATAATGGGCGCAAAAAAATTGCGTGTTTTTATCACCCCAGGTGTACTCAAACAATTGAACTTGATACTAGGAGGTATTCTGATGATTTTTGGAATTGTACTCATCATTCGCGGTTTCGTAACTAAATAAGCTTCGGGCGTTATTAAAACTATGAGAAATCTAATCCTTATTATTTTCGTTTTGGGTGGAATCAAACACATCCATGGCCAAGAAATTCTCAAAGAAAATTTGAGTAAACCGGTTGTGGTTTATTGGGATTTTGAGAAAACAAAAATTTTGAGCGAAGGTTGTTATTTCGTTGATTTTCGTGGGCCTAGTGCTGAGAAACATGGCGTTTGGAAGTACTACGATAAAAACGGAAATTTGGAGGAAGTGCACAACTATTATCGCAACAAATTGCATGGCGCTGTATGGCAATATCATGGCAAAGACAAACCGAAAACTGAAGGTTATTTCAAAATGGGCTTGCAAGACAGCATTTTCCGTGCATGGCATGAAAACGGCACGCTTATTCTCGAAGGTCGTTACAACAACGACAAGCCCTTTCATTACTGGAATTATTTCTATCCAACTGGCGACACCATGATGGTGGAACAATACCGCGACACTGTGCCTTTGGTGATGTCGTATTATGAGAAAAATGGTGAGCAAACGGTTAAAAATGGAAACGGCACCATGCAAACTTTATATAGCAATGGTAAGCCCAAAGACATCTATACATTCACAAACGGATTGAAAAATGGACCATTTACAGAATACCACGTGGCAGGTCATGCTGAGGTGACAGGCAGCTACAACAACGGTTTAAAATCGGGTACTTGGACGCATCGCTATTACACAGGGCAGCTGCATAAAATTGTGACCTATGAACAAGGTGTCATGAACGGCACTTACATCAATTATTATGACAACGAACAGGTACGTGTTGCGGGAAAATATTTGAACGGACTTAAGGATAGCACTTGGACTTGGTACACCAACACGGGAGTTGTAGACATGACGGGTGATTTTATTGAAGACATCCAACACGGCGATTGGGTGTACAATTTCCCAAATGGCCAATGCAGCTACAAAGGGCGATATAATATGGGCAAGATGAATGGCGTTTGGGTGTATTATTATCAGGACGGGTCTAGGCATCGACAAGGGAACTATAAGGATGACGTTGAAGACGGGCGTTGGCAAACTTGGTATGAAAGCGGTAAATTGCTCATGGATGGCGTGTATACCATGGGCAAGGAGAATGGACTTTGGTTGAATTATTGGGAAAATGGTAAAATAAAAAATTCGGGTCACTTTAAAAATGGTGTGTTACACGGCAAGTGGGAATCGTATTTTCCGAATGGCATCATGAACATTTCTGGCGAGTACAAGAATGGACTCAAATCCGGCCCCTGGGTGGATTATTATTCCAATGGAAAGGCGCGCGAATTGGTCACTTATAAGGTGATTAAGGTTAAATCGAAGTTGAATAAAACGTCTTATCAAGAGAGTGTTAGGAATGGAAAATATGAGGCGTATTCGTCCAAGGATTTTAAGTTAACGGAAGAAGGAACCTTTAAAAATGGCAAGAAACATGGTTTGTGGATTGCCTATCACCCGGGAGGCAGATTGCCAGCTGTAACAAGTGAATACAAGGATGGAAAATTGCACGGTTTTGTGCGCGAATATGATTTTAAAGCTGGAAAATTGCTCCGCTCCGAAACACAGTATAGGGATGGTGTGAAACACGGCAAGATGACCGTTTACGACAAGCGCGGCAATAAAGTCGCTGAGAAATTTTTCGATAACGGCATCGAGGTAAAACAAAATGATTTTACGCCGCCGCCTCCAAGGAAGAAGAAAAAGAAGTAGGTTTTGTTTTTGGCTATTGGCTACCTGCCTGTCGTCAGACAGGTTGGTTCGCTGCGCTTTAGCTGTTGGCTTTTGTTCGCTAACCGCCTATCTCCATACACGCTCGTACCTCGCGCACTTCTACCTGCTTCGGCAGACAGGCGATAGGCTACACTAATCGCCAACCACTAACCACTAACCACTAACCACTAACCTCTAATACCCATACAACCCCGTTTTCCAAATTCCTAGTCCAAAGGTTCCGATGCGTAGCGTGTTTTCTACGTAATTGATTTCCAACTGCTCGGCGTTTAATTTCGGATAATTTCCTGAATAATTCACCCATGCAGTCATGGTTCTATCGCGGTAATAGATGTTTTTGTCTGTAGCTAAATAAATGCCGTCGTTGCTGCGATAATCCATGGTCATAGCCAAGGCAAATTCGTCGTTGGGTAAACCTTGCCCCCAATTGAACCAACGTTTACCGTCGTACATCACAATTTTCACGGTTGGGTCATTTTTGGTGCGCATCAACACATAAATTCTGTTTGGATTGCTCGGACTGGTTTCCACATCCACCAAGTCGAGCTCTAGAATTTGTTCACGGGTGAGTTGAGTGCCCATGATTTTGTTGAATTTATTAAATAACCGCTCAGAAATTAAACGCCATTGTGCTCTTCCATTTTCATCGAACCGCGTTTTGTCTAAACCGAAGCAGGCGTCCAAATTGCGCCCCACATATTTGATTATCATGGGGTTTTGTATGTTGTTTTTTGGGTCGTCGGAGCCATTGATGATGATGTGCATGCTGTTGGGCGTTTGCGGCGAAAAAGCAACAGAACGCCACCAGCGCCAATCGTTGCTCCAACCTGCCCATTCAAGCTCTGGGTTCATTTCTGCTAAGTCTAAAATGCGGACAAATAAGCCCGAGGCGGTATCCAAACGATGTAAACCCACTTTGTGCTTCACATAAAATATCCGACCCGGACGAAATGGGTCTTGCACAAAATTGCGTCTCTGAAATCCAATAACCGCTTCATGGTTGCTACTCATTTGATTGGGATTGGCTTTCATGGGTGTTTCTCCAGGATTCAGTGGTGCATAAAAGGTGCGATTTTCGGAGACTTGATATACGCGGTTGCTATCAAGTTTCACCAAGCGGTAGAAATGCGTGTATAGACTCACATCGATTACGATGCGCGAATTGTCGAACATATCGATAATGCCACCTGCATTTTCCCATGTGGCTTCGGTGTGTTCATTTCTGCCTAGGTCGGCACGGAAAAAATCGGTATTGGTGATGTCGAATCCACCTACTACATAAAAATTGGGGTCTTTGGATGCACCACAAAAGCCATTGACCAACATCACGTGCAAGCCATTATTGAGCCCTTCAAAATATATATCGCTCGTGGGATTGAAAGCATCGAGGTTTTTATTTTCAGGCAATTTGGTTCGGGCAATTCCACCATCGCAAGCCGCAATTAGAAATCGCGCTCCATTTTGACTGTACATGCGCAATTCGTGAATATCGTCGTGAATTACGCCTTTTCCTGTTTTAAATCCCTGTCTGATGCCTCGGTATTTTTTGGTGGAAAAAGCAGGGTCGTGGGCAAAATGCAATTTCACACCGCTAAACCAAACGCCTTTATAATCAGCATCATACACCAATCCTGTTCGTGCGCCGAAAAGAATAGACTGACCCAAATGCGTATCGTGGTCAACCAAAATAGGTGCTTCAAATTGAGCTTTGTGAAATCTCACTTTTGACAGCATCAAATGACTCGATATACCCACTTTGGTTTCTTGACCTTGTTTTCTACTGTAGGTCACATCTTGGTCGGAAAGCACAAACACATCAAAATCGTTTAGGCTGCGGACTTCGCCAATTTCAACCAAGGCTTCTTGGCTTATGCTACTCAGCACGATTTGAGAATTGGAACGAATTAATCCATTGTTGTAAACCGGCAATTCAATGATTTTCAGTTCTTTGCCTTGGTTGTCTATCACTTGTTTCAAACTGGAGAAACGCGCTTCTGGGATTCTGGTTTCGGCATGACAGCCACCGAAAACAAACCCAGCCACTTTATTTTTATCATCGCGCAAGATTTTAACGGATTGTGTAGGCGCTTGCGAAAATGGTTTCCACGTAAGGCCTCTGTCATCTGAAATATAAACCCCGATGGATGTACACATCACGATGAAATTTCTTTGTTTTTCTGTGAATGAAGTCACATCGTGAATGATGTGCTTTTCATAGCTCGGACGATTCACAGCCTCCCAAGTCTTGGTTTTGAAATTGAAAATGCCGCTGAGCATGGAATATTGTACTTTCACGCCACCCACCACAACATGCAAATTTGAAACAAATATTTCTTGCTCATTTAAAAAGTGAATTTTCCCTACGCCATTTGAGCCCAAGTGCTGCGTGGGAATTCGGTTCCAATTGCCCCCACCATCTGTACTTTCCCACAAACCCGCAAAGCGACCTCCGCAAAACAAATGATTTTCATTGCGCGGGTCCACTTCGACGAGGTTGATTTGTGCGGTTTCAAAGAGATTGGGCAAACCATTCACTGGAAGCAGGTTGGTAGAAATGGGTCCGACGTGGGTCCAGGTTTGGGTGTGAACCGAGTTAGCAAATTGCAACAAAACGAGGATAATTGATATGACCAACGGCTTCATCTTGCGAAGATAGTGTTTGGAAACATGAAATCAAATATTTGGATTATGAGGAAACAAAAAATCCCACCGAAGCGGGACTTAAGATTTTCATCTACGGCATATAGCCTTATTGTGATAAGAAAAAAGATTGGAAATTTTTTTCT
>JBIIJN010000024.1:0-31374 GCA_044233745.1 Crocinitomicaceae bacterium | reverse complement strand
CAGTAGGGCCCACTTAAAAAAACCTCGCAGAAATGTGAGGTTTTTTTTATTTCAATTAATTCGACGTCATTTCCCTACCTTTGCGCCCAAATTTTCAAATATGTCTAAAAACAAACAACAACAACTGCAGCAATGGATTCAAGAACTAACAGCCAAAGAGGATAGTGTTTTTAAAAATGCGGTTGAATCTTTGTCGGCCAAAGGAGATATTTCAGTAATTGAACCGGTTGCAAAAGTGATGTTCGACACCAAGGATAGAGCCCGCAAACAATTGTTGGCTGAATTTTTTGCAAATATCGAACAAGAGTCTGCCAAAGATGAGTTGATTCGTGTAATTCAGGAGCTCACCAATGCTGAACATCAGGCGCAGTTACTCAATACCATTTGGAATTCGCGCATGGATTTCAGCGAGTTTTTGGTTGAATTTGTTGTTATGGCCATAGATGGAACGTTGGAAATTGCCATTGAATGCCACACCATTATTGAAAATTTGGATGGTCCTTTCGATGAAGCGGATATTCTCGAATCTAAACTGTTGTTGGGCTCATATGAAAAACACGAAAGTCGCCGACCTGAGAAGGATTTCTTGATTCATGATATATTGGCATTTCTGGAGCGCATGGATTCAGATTTGGAGGCATAAAATTTCTTTGTAACCTTACAGACATATTTAGCTTATTTTTGCACAAACAATTCAAATCATGGAGTATCTATTTTATGCAGTATTGGTTATCATTCCTTCAGCAATGGTGTTTGGGGTGGCCTACTATTTTTTGAACAAGGTGAACAGAGACCAAGCATTGGCATATTCAGCTGATATAAGAAAGGAGCGTCAGAAACATATTTTGCCCATGAAAGTGGAAGCCTATCAAAGAATGATTTTGTTGTTGGAGCGCATTCATCCTAATTCTATCGTGATGCGTGTGCACAATCCAGCAAAAGTGGCTACACTGATGCAACATGAGTTATTGGAGCAAATCCGCAGCGAGTTTGAACACAATATCGCTCAGCAAATGTTTGTTTCACCGCAGGCATGGGAAATGGTGAAACGCTCTAAGGATGAGGTGATACAGCTTGTGCATATTGCTGGTAAACAAATGGATATAGATTCAACAGCTACCGATTTGAGCGCCAAATTGTTTGAACTTAGTGCTCAGGTATCGCCTTTTCCAACAGAAATTGCTATTCAGTTTTTGAAAGAAGAATTCCAAGCTATGTTCAAATAAATCAAGGTATTCAGCATGAAAATCATTTGCATCGGAAGAAATTACAGCGATCACGCTAAAGAAATGAATGCGCCTGTTCCAGAGAAACCTGTTTTTTTCCTGAAACCAGATACGGCTTTATTGCCCAAAAAAATGCCTTTTTTCTATCCAGATTTCACCAAAGATTTACATCATGAATTGGAATTGGTGGTGCGCATCTGTCGTTTGGGAAAACATATTCCTGAAAATCGTGCACATACGTATTATGATGAGGTAGGATTGGGCATCGATTTTACGGCCCGCGATTTACAAGATGAATGCAAGAAAAAAGGTTTGCCGTGGGAAATTGCGAAAGCTTTCGAACATTCAGCGCCAGTTTCAGAGCAGTTTATACCCATCGAAAAGTTGGACTTGCCCGCTGCGTCATTTGAATTGAAAAAGAATGGAACGTCAGTGCAAGTGGGTCATGTTGCTGATATGATATTCTCCATCGACAAAATAATCAGCTACGTTTCACAGTTTATGACCTTGAAAATTGGCGATTTGATTTTTACAGGAACGCCTGCTGGTGTTGGTCCAGTGCAAGTTGGAGATACGCTAGAAGGATCATTGAACGGAGAAAAATTACTCGAGGTGAAGATTAAATAGGCGGCTAGCGGCATCACTCAACACTTCCACACTCAACACTTCCCCACCCAACACTCAACACTACCTCACCCAACACTCAACACTTCCTCACCCAACACTCAACACTACCTCACCCAACACTCAACACTTCCTCACCCAACACTCAACACTTCCTCACCCAACACTCAACACTACCTCACCCAACACTCAACACTTCCTCACCCAACACTCAACACTTCCTCACTCAAAACCCCTAGCAGTACCCCATAATCCTATAGATCACATACCCCACCCATTCTTTGGTGAGTCTTGACCAGTCGTTGGTCGTTGAAATGGAAGGCACTATGAATTCATCCCAATGGTAAGCGCGCTTTTTGCCAGTAAAATGGTCGGTGCTATATGGAGTGGTTTTCAAACCCGCTTTGTTGAAACAAGCCCAAGCGCGTTTCATGTGGGTGGCGCTTGTAACCAATAGCACAGGTTTACCCATTAATTTTTTGTTTTTCAGCACCTTAACACTTTCTACAGCGTTTTCATGGGTGTTTTTAGAAATCGAATCAATCAAAATCTGCTCTTTTGGAATACCCCAAACTACCAGTTCGTCTCGGAGCTGTCGTGCCTCATCTAGCCCTCTATCAGTTACAAAACCGTGGGCTCCAGAGATCAGAATGTACTTTATTTTGCCCCGATGATAAAGGCTCAGCGTTTGCCAAATTCTATCTCCACCTCTACGAACACTCAGCACATCCAAATCGTTGTTGTATTCAAACATCCCGCCCAACACAATGGCTGTTTCATGATGCGCGAGATTTTCAATGCGTGTTCCAGGCACCTCCCATCTGCGAGCAAATTCCTTAAAAATAAAGGTGTTGGTGAAAATTACGCTTATTGTTATTGCACTGATTAGTAGTTTTTTACGGTGTTTTGTTTTGCGTTTCCAAACAAACAAAATCCACAGTGTCAAGATCCAGAAAATTGGGGTTACAAATAGGTACAGTATCTTTGAAAGTAGAAAAAACATGGGACAGCGCTTTTATTGAGGCCCTAAAGTAGCTATTTTTGTAGCAAAGTTGAAAATATGGAAGAGGATAGTGTAGGAGTAGAAGTTCAAGACACCACAACGGTGACATTGGAAAAACCGATGAATGCTATAGTGGATGTGGTTCAAGATCCCTCGCAGTTGCTTACCTCGAATTTATGGAAAACGGCGAGTGATTATTTGCTCAATTTTGGTGTGAATTTATTGGTGGCTGCGGGAATTTTAGTTGTCGGATTTTGGTTGGCTAAGCGTTTCAAAAAGACCTTGCGTATGGTACTCGAAAAACGCGATATCGACCCTTCGGTGCGCACGTTCCTGCTCGATTTTATCACTTGGATGTTTAAAATCTTAGTGATTATTACTGCCTTGGCAAAATTGGGTATTGAGATGACATCGTTTTTGGCTTTGTTGGGTGCCGCTGGATTTGCTATTGGTATGGCTTTTTCTGGAGCATTGGGCAATTTCGCCGGAGGCATTTTGTTGTTGGTGTTGAGACCCTACCGTGTTGGTGATGTGGTGATAGCCAAAGGTGAATTGGGTAAAGTTACGGATATTCAATTGTTTAATACAGTACTGCTTACTTTCGACAATAAGACCATCATTATCCCAAATGGTGAGGTTATCAAAGACAGCATCACCAATTTCACCAAACAAGAAATTCGCCGCGTTGACTTCGATTTCGGTTTGAGCTATGGACACGATTATCAAGCGGCCAAGGAAGTTATTTTGGAACTTTGCAGCAAAAACGAAATGATTTTAAAAGATCCCGAGCCCTTTGTTGGCATAAACAAGTTAGGCAGTTCATCCGTTGATTTGACCTGTCGTGTCTGGACATCAACGGAGAATTATTGGGATGTTTATTTCTTCATTACCGAAACGATTTATAAAGAATTACCAGCACGTGGTTTCCCATTTCCATTCCCACAAATGGATGTCCATTTGAAGCAAGGCGAGTAGCATATTACTCTATTTTCCATTCATGCGAGCTTTCAATCACACAAATTTGGCTCAGGTAGCGCGAATACCATTGGGCCACTTCTTTTTTTGCAGAAAGATGTTTTAGGTTGTTTCTCCAAGCATCTACGGCTTCTCTGCTTTCCCAATAGGAAATGAAAATAGATTTGTTCTCGTTGGCCAAAGATTCATAGCCCAAAAAACCAGGTTCGCCTGCAGCCAATTCCATCAATTCACTATCGCGTTCGAGATATTCTTCATCGATGTTGTGCTTAGTGGATGCGAATATCACGGCATATTTACCCTGCATAATCAGCTGTTTAACGGATTTCAAAAATGAATGGCAAACGCATTTGAACACCTTGAATTTGGTCGGCTGATTTGAGCAATGCCATCATACGCATCACTTCACCGCTGAGGCTTCTATCTTTCATTTTCATTCTGACCTCTTCTTCGCCCAAAGCCATCAAAATATCATTGAATTTGTTGACTTCTTTCTTCGGGTAATACGAATAAACGGGCTTCTTGATTTTAGCAGTTTTTGCAGCATAAGCCATCGCATCTCTTATTCCACCTATTTCATCAACCAGTCCAATCGCCAAAGCATCTTCACCAATCCAAACACGACCCTTGGCCATGGATTTCACTTTTTGCAAATCCAATTTTCTGCCTTTCGCAACAATGTTTAGGAAGTCTTTGTAGATTTCATTTACTTCGTCTTGTATGATACCAAATTCAGTCTCATTTAATTTTCTATTCAGGCTCATCACACTGTGGGCATTGGTATTCACATAATCGAAGGTGATGCCTAGTTTTTCGTTGAACATTTTTCCTGTGTAGGGCAAAACGCCGAAAACACCTATTGAACCTGTAATTGTGGAGCGCTGAGCAAAAATTCTATGCGCAGGAGCAGAAATGTAATATCCTCCCGAAGCGGCAACATCACCCATACTCACAATTAAAGTTTTCGATTCGGCCAACAAAGTCAATTCGCGCCATATTTCATCACTCGCCAAAGCACTTCCTCCAGGTGAATTAACACGGAAAACCAAAGCCTTGATCTCGTCATTTTCTCTAATATCTCGGATTTCTTTCACCATTTTACTGCTAGCAATGCCATCACCATCAACAGAAATATCTCCTTCGGCCACCAAAACAGCGATGTTTGGACTTTCCACATCGTCAAGTACTTTTTTGTCGTCGGCTTTTTTACTGGCATATTTATAAAAGTCAACCAATTCCAATTCATCGTCAGCGTCCGTACCGGTTTTTTCCTTAAGCAAACTCAATACTTCATCGTAATATTTGGTACCATCAACCAATTTATATTGAACAGCATGCGTGCCACGTCGTATCAAAGCATTTTGCGCTAAACTATCTAAATAACTCGGCTTCAAGTTTCTCGATTCGCCCAATACTTCTTTATATTCTGTCCATAGTACATCCAGAAGCCTTTGCATTTGCATACGTGAACTATCGCTCATTTTATCCAAGAAAAAAGGTTCTACGGCACTTTTAAAGTCATTTCCTTCACCTCTAATCACCTGCATTTCAATATCGAGTTTGTCTAACATGTTTTTGAAAAACATCAGTTCTGCTCCTAAACCCAAGAATTCAACCATGGTTGATGGAAAAATGTAACTTTCGTTAGCAACTGAGCTAAGCAAAAGACCACCTTGACTGAGCGCTTCGCCAGAATTATAAGCCACAATAAATTTCCCAGACGCTTTGAATTTTTCCAAAGCATTTCTGTATTCGTGCAAAGTTGAAATGCCCATTGGCGCAGCATTAATTTCTAGGAAAATCCCCTTGATATTGTCGTCTTTGGCTGCTTCTTCAAGCGCAATGAGTACATCGTGAATCCCCAAACGTTTATCAATCGAAAAATTATTTGGATTGAATTCACCTCCTGTAGTTTCCATAACAGGCTCCTCTAAAGTGATGTGTAAAACGGATTTTTCGGATACCGTGAATGGCTTTTGTTTGAAACTAGAACCAATTATGGCAAAAAACACCACCCAAAAAAGAATGCTTGCGGCAACAAGTGCCAAAAGTGATGCAAAAAATATTTTCCAAAAAGAAACGCTGCGTGTAGTGCTCATAATGTTGATTTAGAGGATTTGAGAGTACAAAGATTGAACGAAACCTAGGATTTTGGTAGGCTTTTACACGAATGGAAAAAGTTTCTGATAAGCGGAATTTGACTTATGAACCTAAGCGCAGACTCAACTTGATGGCAAAGTTGCGCAATGCATTGGATTCGGCGTAGGGTCCTAAGCGATAAAAAACACCCAAACCGTATTGTGCAACGCCGATGTTGAACAAGTTATCGAGCACAATTCCTGTTTCATAAAATCCTTTTTCCATGGTTTTAAATACAATTTGCTGATGGCGCTCGGGGTTATTTAAGGTGCCCCAACCAACATTGAATCTGAGCGACACAATGGGTTCAAACTTACCTTTTTTGATGCGCCACGGATTAAATTCGAATCTAAAAAATCCAGATAGCAAGCGGTCGCCAAGGAATTCATTGGGTAGGGCAGTTTCAAAAATGTTCAACGCAGTTACGCCAAATTTTCTATTGAAAATACCTGTTGTGTAAATGAGCATTGGCAGCGGCACATCGCCCCAAGTTTGTTGATATTCGCCACGTAAAAATAAGCGTCCCAAACGCATCCATCTGAATTGTTGGGATGCGCGAAGCAATATACGGTCGTAGGCAAAATCGCCAGCGCCCACATTGTCCCAACCTTTGGCATATTGCACATTGATGATAGGAAAGCGCGGCTCGTTGAGGTAAAGTCGTGAGCTACCTACTTGAATGTATTTATCTTTGATTCGCCAAAGCAACTCTGCACCTGTTTCAAATAGGGTGAAGTAATTGCCAGATGCGGCTTGTTCAAAATAGTTGAAGGTGTAGTCATAGCCTGTTTGCACATTTTTATGGGCAGCGGTCATTTTGAGATGCAATGAGCGATACAGGTAGGAACCCAGTTCCAATTTGAACGATTCAATGTAATCCATCTTGCGCACGTATGCATTGCGGATGAGCTCGCTTTGGTCGATACGACCTGTTGGGTCTTGAAAATTATGAATCCCGGTGGCGCTCACATCAAAGTCATAAGCGATTTTGGCCTGAAGTTGCGGCAGTGGCAAGATGATCCACCTGATGTGTCCACCGTATTTCCATCGTTTGTCGCGAAAGCCATAACCCATATAGGCGCCAAAACGTAGGGGTTTGAGCAGGCGTTCGTTGGTTTCAGCACCAAAACCGATTCTAAAGCCTTCGAAATCATTGAAATTGAGTATTCTGTTAAGTTCAATGTTCAAAAATCCTACGCGCAATTTGCCTTCAATTAAACTTTGTGTAAGATCAACAAATCGGTCTAAGTTGGTGACTTGCGACATGCTATCCAAGAAGCTGTGTGCGGCATCAATTCTTGTGTCGTGGTTTTCGGTGCGCACCAATTGCCATAGGGAATCGCTCATTTGCGTAGCATCTTGGTCCAGTCGCACACTTGCACCACCCGTTTTTAATTTTTCGGCTTGCTCTCCGAAGGCAAAATGCCGAACATAGCTCGTGTTGTAAATGTTCAGTGGTACGCCAGGTGCTGCTTCTCCAAGTGGAAAGATGGTTCTAATTTCTCTCGGCATCCAAAAGGCCTTTATTTTTTCATATGCAATGATAATGGTTGCAAAATTTGAATTTGATTCTGAACCTCCAGTACTCAATGTAGTGGCTCCATTGTCATCTTGTCCCGCGGCCATGTTAAACGGATTTGGGAAATTGAAGATGATTTTATTCACCGACCAATCTGATGCATTGATATAAACGGTGCCTTGGGTTCCGGAAAAACTAGATTTTAATTTGGGTTGAAAATCAACAATATAAATGGTGTCTTTATTCAAATATGTGGTGTCTTGTAAGATGTAAAGATATCCCTTCATGCCGCTTTCCGATAGGGGATTTAGATATTCGGTTGAAAACAAGACCAAGGGATTGGTGTAGGCGCTGAAAGGTTGAATTTGATTGGCGAATAGGGAAAAAATAGGATTGTTCAGACCAGATGTTTTAGACCCAAGTATCACTTCTTTTTTATTGTTTTTCGGTTTGTAGTGAAAACGACTGTAGGTTTCTGAGGCAAATCCTTGGCGCTGTTTGAAATAGTTTAACATTTTCAATGTTGAAGTATCGCTAATGTTTGCCATCTTTTGCTCGTCTAGTGGCTCAATATCCGCATTGAAAAGGGTGTAGCATTCATAACTGAAGGTAAGGAATTGCTCAACGTCATTTTTATCTCTGTTGCTCACCGTGTTTCTGATTATACGCAGCGCTGGATTTTCGCCTGGCAGCACCAATACTTCAGAAAACTTAGTGTCTTTTGGTGTAAGATAGATGTTTGCTTGATTAAATTGGTAGATGGTTTTTCGTTCATAACCCACGCACGAAATCAAAATGGAATCGGGCTCAGCATTTAATTTAAGTTCAAATTGTCCATCAATATTACTCGAAGTGCCGCTCACGATTCCTTTATTGAATGTTGCAATATTGGCGAAAGGCACAGGTCGTTGGCTCAGTTCATCAATGATTTTACCTTTATACTGAAACTGTGTCCAAGTACTTGAAAAACAAATGACTAAGCTAAGAATAAAAGTGATTTTTGATGTGCGTAAAATTAGTTTTGCTGTCAAAATATGCTTTTCAGAATTAGACAAAAGTAGAAAATTATCATCTCCCTTTTCTTTTAGGATTTAAACCATTCATGTATTCAACGAACCAAAATATAATTTTATTGTTTTATATTTGTCCCCAAACCCATCAAAACTAAATAAAACTACCATGAAGAAGTTTTTTACTCTAGTCTTATCTATTTTGTCTTTATCGACTTTTGCGCAAAAACATGAGCATTTTCATGATGCCAATGGCAATATGCCGTGTTACACCGACCATCATTTGGAAGAGTTGCGCAGAGATCCAAACATGCGCGCAATAATCGATGCTGAAAGAGCACAATTGGAGGCCTTTACGCAATATTTTATTCAAAATGAATACGATCCGAATGCGCGTGTTGCACTTTATGTTATACCTGTTGTATTTCACGTGTTGCATACGGGCGGCGAAGAAAACATCAGCGACGAGCAAATTTATGATGCTGTTGCTCGCATGAATGAAGACTTCAATAAGATGAACAATAACTGGATGAATGTGAATTCTGCTTTCTTGCCTATTGTTGCCGATGTTGAGGTTGAATTTCGTTTGGCCAAGAAAAAGAACAACGGAGAATGTTTCAAAGGAATTACTAGAACATTCACTACAGCGGCTTATGGCTCTGGTGGTGAGCAAGCAGCAGCTGTTCAGGCAGCTCATGGTAATTTTCCGAGCAATCGTTACTTGAATATTTTTGTGGTACCTTATGCCAATGGTGCAGCGGGCTATACCAACTATCCAAACAATTGGGGTGGCACAGGATTATCCAACGGTATTTACATTCTTCACAATTATGTAGGTAGAATCGGAACAAGCTCAAATTATGCTTCTACGGCCTTGTCTCACGAGGTTGGACACTGGTTCAACTTACCACACCTTTGGGGCAATTCGAATGAGCCCGGTTTGCAATCCAATTGTAATACTGATGATGGCGTAGCAGACACACCAAACACAATTGGTTGGACATCTTGTAACACGAATGGTGAGACCTGTGGTTCTTTGGATAATGTAGAAAATTTCATGGAATATTCGTATTGTTCTAAAATGTTTACAGAAGGTCAAAAAGCGCGTATGCATGCTGCTTTGAATGCTTCTACAGGTGGAAGAAACAACTTACACACCACGGCGAATCTCAATTTCACGGGTGTTAATGACGACTTGGTTTTCTGTCGTGCTGATTTTAGATCAAACACCAACGAAGTTTGTCCGGGTGCTACAATTCAATTTATCGACGAGAGTGTGCACACAGCCACTGAATGGTTGTGGAGTTTCCCAGGTGGCACACCAGCTACATCTACCGAGCAAAATCCAGTGGTTACTTATTCTATTCCCGGACAATACGCTGTAACACTTACTGCTGGAGATGGTAATCTTTCTAATACTAAAACGATCACTAATTTTGTCAAAGTCGTGCCTAAAGAATCTGCTTTGCCGGTGCTTGAAGGCTTTGAAGATTACGCTTCATTGGCCAGCACCAATCTTTGGTCAGAATTAAATTATGGCAACAACAATGGTTGGCAAATTTATAATGGAACTGGATTTACTGGAAACAGATGTATGCGTATTTTGAACTTAAATCAAGAAGAGGAAAGTTTAGATGATCTTTATTCACAAAGTTTTGATTTGTCATCTTTCACAGAATCTGATGTGGTTACGATGACTTTTAGAACATCATTTAAACGAAGAAACACGACCAATAGCGATAGATTAAAGGTTATGGCTTCTACTGATTGTGGTCAAACTTGGTCAACAAGAAGAACATTGAGCGCATCGAATTTATCAGTTGGTGACGTACAATCAACGTCTTGGACTCCGAGTTCGCAAGGTGATTGGAAGACATGGCACGTTACAAACATCAACAGCAGTTTCTTTGTGGACAATGTGCGTTTCAAATTTGAGTTCAAAGCGGGTGGTGGCAACAACATTTATCTGGATGACATTAACTTGTATGCAGGCACAAACGACCCATTATTTGTTGAAGGTATAGATGGGGTTCAAGTTACAGATGTTGTACTTTACCCGAACCCTGCCGATGCTGAAATGGCTTTAGAATTGTCTTTAGGCATGGATGCTGATTTGCAAGTGCGCATTGTAGACTTGTCTGGAAAAGAGATTCAAGTGTATCACATTCAAGGGCAATTGGGTCAAAATGTTGTTTTGTTTGATGTGGCCAACTTGAGCCAAGGTATGTACATGGTAGAGATTGTTGGTGCAGGTGGCGTGGTAGTAAAGCCGTTTATCAAAAATTAGAAAAAGTTTTTTGTTATTTAGAATCTGCTGGGCAACTGGCAGATTTTTTTTTGCCTAAAATTGAAACAAAGGTGTACTTTTGCGCCCTCAGAAATGGATTTTAAAGAAACATGGATCATCATAATTTCAACACCGCTCTATGTTGTGTTGATTGGCGCTGAAATTTTGTTATCGGCTTATTTCAAGCAGCACAAGTATTCTTTCAGGGGCACGCTTGAAAATTTTTATCTCATGCTGATCAACATGGGTCTCGATGTAATCATGCGCGCATTTACATTGTTTGTGCTGGGCTATTTTTTTTCCATGAAAATTGTTCAAATCGAACATGTATTCCTTTATTGGTTTGTGTTGCTTATTCTGGAAGATTTCATGTTCTTTTGGCTGCATTATTTGGACCACTATGTGCGCTTATTTTGGGCAATTCACGTCACGCACCATTCTTCAGAGGAGTTCAATTTAACAGTTGGATTTCGTTCTTCCGTTTTTCAGCCCATGTATCGGTTTATGTTTTTTATTCCCATTGCTTGGCTGGGTTTCGACCCGCTAGACATCATGTTGATGTATTCCATCACACAGATTTATGGCATTTTAATTCATACGCAATATGTGGGCAAACTGGGCATTTTGGATTATTTTTTTGCCACCCCGAGCAATCATCGTGTTCATCATGGTAGCAATGTGCGTTATTTGGACAAAAACATGGGGATGATTTTCATTTTTTGGGATAGGCTTTTTGGCACTTATCAAGAAGAAACAGAAGATGTGGTTTATGGTCTTACAACAAACATCCCAGACCACAAGCCCACCACGGTTGTGTTTCACGAGTGGAAAGCCATTTGGGACGATGTGAAAAGCGCTCCAAATTTAAGCGCCAAACTGGGGTATGTTTTTGGTCCACCTGGTTGGAGTCATGATGGCAGTCGAAAAACATCCGAACAACTTAGGGCGGAGATGAAATAAAAAAAAGAGCCTCAAATGAGACTCTTTTCTGTTTTTTCATAAGAGGCAAAAATTATGCGCCTATTTCATTGATTTCATCACCAAATTCAGTGATTTCACCTGGAGCAGGAGAGTTGCTGAAAGATGGGTATCCATCAGATAAGAAATACAAGTAGTTGGTCAATCTGTAATTATGACGCAAAACGCCAACAACAAAATCAAACATCCCTTTAGGGTACTTTCCTGTGATCAAAACAATCCACCATGCAATCATTTTTACAAACATCAAACCAATCATTTTAAACAACAAAACGATGAAATGAGGTATAAGCATCAGAGGTCCAAATAGCGCTCTTAAAATTAATGAAGCTCTGCTGTAAGTTTCTTTATGTTCAATATCGAATGCAGTTACATCATCTGTACCATTTAAGCCAAATTGCGGATAACCATCTACTAAATTATGATTTCTTGCAGCAATTCGAAGACCATAGCGATTCAACTTTACAGCATAATCAAAGAGACCTTTTGGCCATTTGCCGGTGAAAAGGATAATCCAAAAACGAGCAATATTGATGAACATAAGTCCAATCGCTAAAAATAATTGAACGAATAAATGAGGTATCATGATATAAATGAAACCAAACATACTCCTCAATATTAATTCTCCTCTTGAATAAGATTCTTGATGTTTAATAATAATTTTCATAGTAAAACGTGTTTTAATTTTCCTACTCTATAAGCTTTTCGGATTCCGCTATTCAAAAAAATATGTTTTAAAGCACCACAATTTTAGTTTATTTAATTTGAAAATACCAAAAAATGTTAGAAACTTTTTCAAATCGTTGATAAGCAGCAAATTCAAATAGTTGTATTTTCGTGTATGGAAATCAAGGAATTACAAGCCAAAACAGATGCATGGATCAAGGAATATGGCGTGCGTTATTTCAACGAACTTACCAACATGACCATTTTGGTGGAGGAAGTAGGGGAGATGGCCCGCATTATGTCGCGCAGATATGGCGAGCAAAGTGAAAAAGAATCGGACAAAGGCAAGGATTTGGGCGATGAAATGGCCGATGTGATTTTTGTTCTTACCTGCATTGCCAATCAAACTGGTGTGGATTTAGAAGAGGCCATTCGCAAAAATTTCGAAAAGAAAACGAAAAGGGATGCTACGCGGCATTTGGATAATGAGAAGATAAATGGCGTCTAGATGTTGGCGTCTAGATGTTGGCTGCTAGCTGCTAGCTTTTGCTTGATTTACTTTACTATTTACTGGACTCATGGCCAGCTGCTAGTTGCCAGTCGCCAGCTGCTTTGTCAAAACTGAAAATAAATAAACGGCTGCAGTCCAGAGGAAATGAATTGAATAATCACAAAAACAATGATGAGGCTCAAACCAATTTTCACGGTGTCGTTGCTCTCGATAAAGATATTTTTGAATTTATCTTTGGTTGCTTGTGGTAACCAGTGCAGCACCAGTCCAACAACAATCATCGACATGACCCATTTGTAACCAACAATCACATCCCAAATCAAATGCGCACTGAAATTATGCAAAATCTGATTGGTCATGATTTGAACTGTTTCCAAATCTTGCGCTCGGAAGAAAATGCGCACCACAGAAATAAAAATAAAGGTCAGACCAATGGCATAAATTCTCACTAAAATGTGGTTGCTGTTTTTAAACGGACTGATTTTGCTCCAGTATTTATACCAAACCACGCCCAAACCGTTTAATCCTCCCCAAATCACAAAATTCCAAGATGCGCCATGCCAAAGTCCACCCAGTAACATGGTAATCATCAAGTTGATATCGCGCACAATGAGTACTTTTATTTTTGGGAAAAGGCGGAAAGAGAGCGCAATTAATGCGGCTAAACCTACAAAAAGAATGATGAGTTTAGGTTCGTGACTCAAGAATACAATCATCAGCATAATGGCCGCAAGCGTAATCCACGTGCCGTAACTAGCTGTTCTATTGCCGCCTAAAGGGATATACAGATAGTCTTTGAGCCACGTGGATAGGGAAATGTGCCACCTGCCCCAAAATTCTGCGGTGCTTTGCGCTTTGTAGGGCGAATTGAAGTTGGTTGGCAGATGAAAACCCATCAATATCGCCAAACCAATAGCAATATCCGTGTAACCCGAAAAGTCACAATACACTTGAAGAGAATAAGCAAAAAGCGCCATCAGATTTTCGAATCCTGTAAACATCATCGGGTTTTCGTAAATGCGATCGATGAAATTTACCGCGATGTAGTCTCCAAAAATGAGCTTCTTGGTCAAACCAGCCAGAATCATAAAAATGGCAACACCATATTCTCTTGAGTTTAAAGAGAATGGCTTGTATAGCTGAGGCACAAATTCATTGGCTCTTACAATAGGTCCAGCGACAAGCTGTGGGAAGAATGAAACGTAAAAGCCGAAATCCAAAATGTTGCGCACGGGTTCAATTCTGCGGCGGTAAACATCAACAGAGTAGCTTATGGTTTGGAATGTAAAGTAGGAAATGCCAACGGGTAAGAAAATTTTATGGATGTCGTATTCCGTGCTGAAAAAATAGTTAGAAAGCTGCGACAAGCGATTGATTACTTCGAAATTGGTATCGAACATAGCGTTGTAGCTTTCTGTAAAAAAATAGGCGTATTTGAAGTAAGACAAAACCAATAAATTCACCACGATGCTAAACACCAAAAAGGTTAATCGTTTGCGTTGAGAGCTTGTTTTGTGTATGGCTAATCCAACGAAATAGTCGATTATTGTACTAAATATCAGTAATATAAAAAAGAGCCCACTTATTTTGTAATAAAAGAACAAACTGATAAGAAACAAGTAACTGTTGCGCAGCGCAATTTTTTGATGAATTTTCACATAAACCAAATAGGCGATGGCAAAAAATATCCAAAAGGTGTAGCGCGTGAAAATCAAAACGGAGTTCTCGTTGTAAACAAATCCGCTGGTAATGAAATTGATTATTTGCTCGAGTGTCATTGTTTACTTGGCTTGTGTTTTTAAATATTCTTCAAAGGCCTCCATGAATGCGTTGAATAGCAAATCGCCTAGCAAATTGTATCCTTCACCACTGAAATGTATTCTGTCTTTGGCCATCAGATTGGCATCGCGCCACATGGTTGAACTTTTTAATCCACCCATAATGGAAAACAAATCCCAAACTGCACCCTCATGTTTTTGTGCTAAATCAAACATCACTTTTTGAACCAAGGGTGCATTTGTGTTTAACTTTTTGTTCTGATTATAGGAATCGTTGTTGGTTATGAATACAAAGAAAACCTTTGGGTTGACGGCCTTTATTTGAGCCATAATTTTTTCATAATTGGCGGCGTAGTTCTTTTCAGAAAAATTGGGGTCGTGGGCGTCGTTGATGCCAATTCCAAAAAACACAATATCGGGTGGTACGTGTGCAAGATGTTTTGAAAACAGCTCGCATTTTAAATAAGACCAAGTGCTTGCTCCATTCACACCTACCGAGCTATAAACGAATCCAGGTCGGTCCGATTCCAAAATAAGTCCATGGAGAACGAATCGATTTTGAATGGAATCATTTTTTTCAAATCCGATGGCAATTTCAGTCTGGAATCGTTCAAATTCTATCACACTAAAGCCATCTTCACGGGTGATTTTGGCGCTGTCATTCCCCAACCATTTGATGCCAAAAGATAGCGAATCTGTGTTGTGAAGTACTTTGAGTCGAATGAAATCGTGCTGTGTTTCTTTCGGGGTATCAAACGAGAAGGATATGGCAGCAGTTGTATCTGATGTGGAAACGCTGATACCGCTTAAACCCAAAGGATTTGCTAGGGTTCTATCTACATTTCTAACGGCTGACCATTTGCCAGTATGGTTCACTTTATAGTTCCTTGGATTATTGGTTTTTGCCGTGCTGTATGGGAAAATTAAACCCCTGGCGCTCATCAAATTGGGTAGGAAATTTGACAAGTGATTGCGCATTCTATTGGAATAAATATCGGCTTGAATATGCGAACCACCGATATGCAATACTTGAATTTGACCCTGACCGTAAAACGCCAAGGTTTTCATTTTTTTGAAAAAGAGTTCAGCAGTTTTTTTGCTTCCCGGAAATTGTAGCGCATTGTGTTCAAGAAAAATATAAGGAGCTTCACTCACGAGGGCACGGGTGGGCTGAGCCGCCAAGTTCCATGTGAAGAAACCGAATACTATTAGACTATATATTTTCAGGTTTGGCATTATTTCGAACGTCCGGTTTTGATTAAGAAAAGTTCATACTCGAGCATGATGTATTTGAACAGAATTTCAGACATTTTCTCTGCTCCTTTTCTATTGAAATGGATGTAATCTGATACTGCCCAGCCTTCTTTAACCCACTGAATCATACTGTTTTTACCGCCCATGGCATCATACATACTGAAAAACGCCACGTTGTTTTCGGTGCACACATTTTTCAGTTCTTTGATCAAAGTTTCCATCATCGGATAGGTTTGCAATTGACCATTTACGGTTTTACACATATCCGCCGGACCGATGAATAAAATGGACACATTCGGACAGTATTTGCGGATGAAATTGATGCTGTTGGTGAGCTGTTTGCCGTATGACTTGGCTACTTTTTCACTTGATATTACGGGCATGGCATTACCGCCATATTGGAGAATAATTAATTTGGGATTCAGATCAGAAAACATGGATTTGGCCAGATTCTGTTGGAATTTCACAAAAACCGACCCATCCGACCCACGCATGGCGATATTATCGAGCACAACACCCCATGAAGACTCCAATGAAATGCCATAAACTTCTGGGCTTGCACCACCGGAAAAAGTTACAGAAACACTAGAAGGGGATTCATTAAAGGCAAAAGTATAATCTTTGTAATCTAAGCCCGCAGTGATATTTTCTTGGAATTGTCCCTTGTCTGTGACCACGTTGAGTTTGATGTTTTCTTCAACATTTCCAAGGAAAACACGAACCCTGTCGTATTCAAAAAGTTTCGGATTGTTTTTATCGTTGGGTCGCAGGGTAACATAGCCTCTGTTTTTGTCCATGAATTCGAACGATTCCTCGGCCTCTACATTGTCTTTTGCTGTGGTATCTTCTTCGACTTGGGGGAAGTTTTTATCGCTCACATTGCCCACATACTTGCAGGTAATGCCATATGCGCCATAGCGTCTGTTGTCTATAGGTTCGCCGGTCAACGAAAATGCTGTATACCGTTTCCAATTGTTGCTGTAGGCATGTGATGCACTCATAGAACCGCCAATGGGTCGCGCCGAAACAATGCCCAAACCTCCTCCACCAAATTTGGCTTGAAATTCGCGTCTGAGGTAGGAGCTGATGCGGTCTTCCTCAATTTGTGAATCGCCATAATGGATAATACGGACTTGTTCTTTGGTTTCCGGAATGCGAGTCAATGATTCGAAGAAGTCATCTAAAGCATCGCGTTCGGCATTGGGAAAAAAGATTCTGGTGCTATCCGCATTGGCAATTTCAAGTGCTTTTTGTCCTTTGAGTTCGTTCGACAAATTTTTTAATTTATCAAACTCACCCTCCAAGCTATCGAGTCTGTTGGCAACCCAGTCTTCGGCTTTGAAGTTGTTTTCATAATTTTCAATTACATCGGCGAATTGAACAAAATGAAAGGTTTTGCCCAAAATAGAGATGCCTTTTTTGGGGAAAATCAGGGAAAGTACAATTAAAATAGCCACCATAATCACGGTGATTTTGGCTACGCGCTGCGGTGAGATTTGGGTGAATGGCTCCATTATTTTTTGATAATCAGTTTTTGCCCGATTTGGATGATGTCGGATTTTAATTTATTCCACTCTTTGATTTGTTTTACACTTACACCATACTTTCTGGCAATGTGACTCAAGGTTTCACCGCTTTTTACGGTATGTGTTTTGTTTGTTTTAACAGGTGTTTGTGGTCTGCTATCTTCAACAACTCCAACGCTCATTCCCAAATCGCGAAGTTTGATTTGTTCTTGAATTCCTGCTGCGCTCAAGGTATCGAAGGCACTGTAGAATAAACTGTCTTTTGCAGGAGATAGAATGAAAAGTAGTTGTTTTTCATTGATATTATCGGAACTTAGAAAGTTTATCTTTTGGATATCAGATACTTGCGTTGAAAAATTTTGCGCAATCCCTGGCAGCTTATCTCCCGATTTCACACTATATCTGATCAAACAAAAAGGCGCTTTGATTTGGTGAATCAAATAGGCACTTGCATAAGCTAGATTTTCTTCATTTTCAATGAATTTGGGTTGCAAGGCAGCAGGAAAATAAAACGAAGTGGATGCGGGAACAATTTGTTTATAAAACACGCGGTTCACCAGTTTAAGCACTTTGTTTTCGAGGTTGAACATTTTGGCTATTGGTTCAAAATGCAAGACAAAATCCGACTTGATTTCAGAAAAATTGTATTTGTCTTCAACAGAAAATGCGGGGAAGGGTTTATCCTTGGTGTCTAATTTTTCTAATTCACCCAAAATAAAAGTTGTTGCTAAAAACATGGCGTAAAAATCGCGTTGTTCATGCTTCAAATCGGGATAGAGTTCCCAGTAAGATTTACCACCGTAATGCGGTATTCTCGAGATAGTCGTACCACCCAATACACTCATGCTCAAGGCAAGCACGTGGTGATTTGTTGATTCCAGTAAATCGTCGAAGTGGGCTTTCCTATAGAGATAATTGGTGTGACTCTGTAAGCGTTGGTCGAAAAAAGCATCTGTTGTGTTGCCGTAATGTAAGCTGATGATATTTGGGATCAGCCAATCGTTGTGAGAACTCAGTTTAGGAAATTCAAATCGAGAGAACATCAGTAGGGCGATGGGTTTATTCGCATTTTCAAATCGAATTTGTCTTTTGTTTTCTTTAATAATGGCGTACCAAAGTTGTAATTGGTATTTTGGTCGATTGCCAATCACGTGCACATAATGCGCAATATCTGGATGAAAACCGGCATACAGATGCTCCAAATTAGATTTTAGATATTTGTCGATTTCATCATTTTGAAACTGCGGAAAATTGAATTTTTCTTTTTTGTTGATTGTTCCAACTTGGTTGAGCAGCATGAAATTTTGTGTTACATCATCCAAACGTTTGACCCACTCTTCTTGATAAGCTTGGTCGTATGCCAACCCAGAACCAGAGGCGCAGAGCATCAACACAATAATTCCTACAAGTCGCTTGAATGGCATTCTAAAATAAAGGGTTTTATTTGGTTTTAAAGGGTGCAAATTTAATAAATGGAATTTATAAAAACCATTGAAAATTAAAAAGATGAATAATGAATTTCATTAATCTGGTTACAGCTGGTGTAAACAAAAAAAAGCCCGCTGAGAATTCAGCGAGCTTTCAATTAATTATGTGGATAAACGTGCTTATTTCGCGAATCGTCTTTCTTTAATACGAGCTGATTTACCAGTCAATTGACGCAAGTAGAAAATACGAGCGCGACGCACAGAACCATGTTTGTTTACGATAATGCTATCGATGAATGGAGAAGAAATGGGGAAGATACGCTCTACACCAACGTTTCCAGACATTTTACGCACTGTGAAAGTTTCAGATGGGCCTTGACCACGACGTTGCAAAACTACGCCTTGGTATTGCTGGATACGCTCTTTTGAGCCCTCCTTAATTTTGTATGAAACGGTAACCGTGTCACCTGCTTTGAATGAAGGAAAGTTTTGCACTTCCACTAATTCGTTTTGAATTTGTCTTAAAAAATCCATGTCCTTTATTATTTACTGTACCTCAATTTCGGGCTGCAATATTACGAAGAATATCAATACTGCAACAAAATTTTTCAATTTAATTTCTACAACAAGTAGAGATTAATTCTTCGTTGCGGTTTATTACGAAATTCGTTTTTGAATGTTACATTTTTTCGAAAATTTATTCCACGACGGGCAGCAATTTCGTGCGAACCTCGCCGAAGCCGATGCGTACACCATTTTTTTCGCAGTGACCGCGCATGATTACCGTATCGTTGTCGTTGATGAATTTGCGCTCTGTTCCATCATTCATAGGTACAGGTTTTGTTCCTTTCCAAGCCAGTTCTAACATCGATCCATAAGAGTCTGGTGTGGGTCCTGAAATGGTTCCCGAGCCCATCATATCGCCTCTGCGGATGTTACATCCATTCACAGTATGATGCGCCAATTGCTGCACCATGGTCCAATACATATATTTGAAATTGGAGTTGCAAACCACAGTTTCTTCTGCGTTTTGTGGCTGAATGACTACTTGCAAATGAATGTCGTAAGAAGCGGGTTTGTCGTATTTCAAATAGCTCAGCACCTCAGGTTCTTGCTTCGGATTGTCAACGCGGAAAGGTTCAAGGGCATCCAAAGTCACGATCCAAGCGGAAATGGATGAAGCGAAATTTTTGGCCAAGAATGGTCCGAGTGGCACATATTCCCATTGTTGGATATCGCGCGCCGACCAGTCGTTGAACAAACAAAGTCCGAAAATATAATCTTCTGCCTCCTCGGTTTTGATGCGCTGCCCGAGTGGTTTACCATCAAAGGTTAAGAAAGCCATTTCCAGTTCAAAATCAACGCGTTGCGAAGGACCAAAAATCGGATTTTCATCCGGGTTGGGTTTCGTTTGTCCCAAGGGGCGGTGAATGTCAACTCCAGAGGGAATAATCGACGACGAACGCCCATGATAACCTACAGGCAACCAAAGCCAGTTGGGCAAAAGTGCGTTGGCAGGGTCGCGAAACATGGTGCCTACGTTTGTGGCGTGCTCTCTACTCGAATAAAAATCGGTGTAGTCGCCAATCTCAGCTGGGAGCAACATGTCAACCGTATTTGCATCCACAAGTACTTGACTCACATGATGTTCGTTGTTCTGCAAATCTGGAAAATTGGCATCAAATAATTTTGAAATACGATTACGCAACTCGCGCACAGCTTTTTTCCCCCGGCGCATCATGTTGTTTAGACTTGTAGTATCAAAATCCTCCAAATGAAAAGGCAAATTCTCCAAATAACCCAACACAAACATGGATTTCAAGTCAATGACAGAATCACCAATTCTAGAACCGACACGCGGCGTGAGATGCTCCGTTTTAAAAACCCCAAAAGGAATATTTTGAATCGGGAAATCGCTGTTTTGTGGCACTTCTACCCACGACTTTAAATTTGGATTATTTGCTGGAATCATGATGGATATTTTTTGCAAAAGTAAGGTTTTTGAAGTTAGAATTGAGAACTTCGACAGGCTCAGTTTGAAAAGTAGGAAATGAGAAGTAAGAATTTAGAAGTAAGAAATAGGAAGTAAGAAATGAGAAGTAAGAATTGGGAAGTGAAAAGCTCAAGTTGTGATTTCCGACTTTTCAAAAATGACTAGATTAGCGGCGCTTTTGTAAACGTCAAGTAATTATGTAAAACATGTCCTCAGAAAAAAATCAACACGACAAAACCAGACTACACCCGCGCAATAAGAACAGCGAAAGATATGATTTAGATGCTTTAACAAAAGTAAACACTGAATTGAAAAAGTATGTCAAACCCAATAAATACGGTGATGATTCGGTAGATTTTTCAAATCCTGTTGTCGTGAAATTGTTGAATCAAGCGATTTTAAACCAATACTATGGCATAAAAAACTGGGATTTCCCCAATGAAAATCTTTGTCCTCCGATTCCTGGTCGGGCAGATTACATCCATTATCTTGCTGATTTGTTGAGCGAAAGCAACGCTGGAGAAGTCCCTACGGGCGACAAAATCACCTGCTTGGACATCGGTATTGGAGCGAGTTGTATTTATCCAATTATAGGCGTAACAGAATACGCTTGGCAATTCATTGGCTCGGATATCGACGCAAAATCAATCGCATCTGCACAGCGCATCATCAATGAAAATCCATCATTAAACGACAAGATTGAATGTAGATTACAAAACGATTCAAGCGCGATTTTTAGTGGCATTCTTAATCCAACTGAAAATATTGATCTTACCGTTTGTAATCCACCGTTTCATGCCTCGGTTGAAGAAGCTCAAGAAGGAGCACTTAGAAAAACACTCAATCTCTCTGGGAAAAAAATGAAAACACCTGAGCTCAATTTTTCAGGAATCAACCATGAATTGATTTGTGAAGGCGTTGAATATCAATTTATTAAAAACATGATTGGTGAAAGTAAAAATTTCGACAAGAACTGTTATTGGTTCACAACGTTGGTTTCAAAGCAAGCCCATCTTCAGGGAATTTATCACCTCTTAGAAAAAGCAGAAGCCGAGCAGATTAAAACAATACCCATGGGAACGGGCAATAAATCGAGCCGAATTGTCGCTTGGACCTTCCTCAACAAAGCAGAACAAAAAGCGTGGCGAGCATCGAGATGGAAGGGATAGAAAACAGCTTTGAATAGCGGTGATGGCCGGTAATTTTTCAACTTCTAAAATACTTTCCATGTCTTGATACCAATCCCTAGTTTCGGATCACAAATCCTTCGAAACTACTGGAGTCTCACACCACATTCACTTCCCGCTCCAACTCAATCCCAAATTTTTCATGGATGTCCTCTAAAATTTTAGTGGATAGGTCGAAAATTTCTTGTCCTGATGCGCCGCCTCTGTTTACCAACACGAGCGCTTGTTTGTCGTGGACACCATAGTTGCCGAAGTCTTTGCCTTTCCAACCGGCTTGTTCGATGAGCCAACCTGCCGGCACTTTCACGTGGGTTTCGTTGAGCGGATAGGATGGAATATTGGGATATTTGAGTTGCAATGTGGCGTATTTTTCTTTTTCCACCGCTGGATTTTTGAAGAAACTGCCCGCGTTGCCTATCACTTTTGGGTCGGGGAGTTTACTTTGGCGGATGTGAATCACGGCATCGCTCACGTCTTTGATGCTGGGTTGGGTGATGTTTCTTTCTTGCAACACATCGCGAATGGCGCCGTAATCGAGATTCAATTTTGGCGATTTTGAAAGTCTAAAGGTCACATAAACAATTACATAGCCGCCTTTCAGATAGCGTTTGAAAACACTTTCACGGTAGCCAAATTTACAGGCAGCATTAGAAAAGTTGTGTATCTCTTGATTCTGAATGTGATAAGCTTCAACATTGACCAATACGTCTTTGATTTCAACGCCATAAGCACCAATATTTTGCATCGGACTGGCTCCAACACTGCCAGGAATTAAAGACAAATTTTCGATGCCTCCGTAGTTGTTGTTTACAGCCCACATTACAAAGTCGTGCCACTCTTCACCAGCACCCACGCGCACAACAATGTCTGCGTCGTTTTCTTCAATGATGTCAATGCCCATGATTTTGTTTTGCAGGACGGTACCTTCGATGGGTTTTGTAATCAAAATGTTACTTCCTCCACCCAAAATATGCAGCGGTTCGGAGGGAAGTGCGTTCAAGTAAGTTGTCAATTCTTCAACACTCTCAAAAGCTGCAAAATTCGATGCAGTACTGTTGATACCAAAAGTGTTCAAGTGGCTCATGTTGTAGTTGTTTTGAAATTTCATACAAGAACTTTTTAGATTATTTTTTGATTTTCACAAAAATAGCAACAAAAACGAGCATAATCACCAATCCAATTAGGGTTATAAGAGAAGCCAATTTACCAGAGAGGTATTGAGATTTTTGTTCTTTTTCAAGGTCGAGGCGCATAGGTTTTTGCTCGATTCGAACGATTGAATCTTGTGCGGCTTGTTGTCTATTTTTTATATTCTCGATATTGAAGATACCTTTGTTTTGTTTCGGGAAAAGTTCGCGCATCGAGGGAAAAATGAGGTTCTTTTTATTCATCGACGAACGAACAAGTCGATATTTTTCGGTTATTTTTGAGTTGAATCTGTCGTAATATTTTGCAATTGACAGCGCAATAAAGGCATCAGTAGTGCTCAGATTTTTCTCCAAAAAAATGCCAAATTCATAAAATGCCAAGGCCAAAGCTCTATTGGAGTTGAATTCAAATTTGGTTTCGTCTCTCAGTGCTTGATCCAGGTTTTGGATTAATGGAATGGTTTGAACCAAATAGCTTTCAGAGCCTTTTTTAAAATCTCGCCATTCGCGGTTTTTCAAAATAGGATAAACAATAGAGTCATCTGTCCAGAGCCCGCGAACCACTAAATCTTCTACCTCATGGAGTCGCCATCTGAAGTCAATAATTTGTTCAGTTTCAGGATATTCTTTTCTTTCTCGTTCCAACCAAAGGAATGCTTTAGCGAACATACGTTTGTACGAAAACATGAATTGAATCAGGTGAAATTCATCTAAATTTCTCGGGTTTACTTTTTTAAATTTCTTGAAAAATTCATGTGCTTTGTCATAGTCTGATACAGCAATCAATGTGAAGAGATAATCCAAACTGTCTGTTTTGCTCCAAGATACCGCGGGTTTTTTCAGAATTTGTTCGAGCGCGAGCTGCATAGAATCTTTATCATAACCCCTGGGATATTCGTCGAGTTGGTAGTAGGGTCTATGTTCGTTGTGCGGTAAATTGAAATTATCTTGCGACCAAATGGCATTCGCAGCAACAGTGCTTCCACACAGCATCAAAAAAACCAGAATTTTACTGATTGCGTTCATAGCCTCCTTTCACCAAAGCGAAATATAAAATATTAACCCCCATTTTCAGGGCTTTTTCGCGATTTTCTGGCGTATTGTTGTGCACAGTTTCGTCTTCCCAACCATCACCCAAATCGGTTTCAAAAGTATAAAGCAAACACATTCTGCCATTTTCAAAGATGGCAAATGCCTGTGGTGGTTTGTTGTCGTGCTCGTGAATTTTGGGAATGCCTTTAGGGAAACTGTAGGGGTATTCAAAGATTTCGTGGTTGTAGGGCAATTCGACTAATTTATTGTCTGGGAAAATTTTTGTTATTTCTGGACGAATGAATTGATCGAGCCCGTAATTGTCATCAATGTGCAAAAAGCCACCACCCAACAGATAGTTGCGCAAATTTTGAATGTCGGATGGAGAAAAAACCACATTTCCATGACCGGTCATATGCACAAATGGATAGTTGAAGAGGTCTGGCGAACCCACATCCACATACGGTGTTTCAGGATTGATTCGTGTATTTTTGTTCTTATTGGCATATTGAACCAAGTTGGGCAAGCTGGTTGGATTGGCATAATAATCGCCACCGCCGCGGTATTTGAGCACACCAATTTGATATGCATATTGGGTGTTGTTGTTTTGTACTTGAACACTCGAAATGCCAACACATAAAAGAAAAATGCCAAGTCCCTGAATTATTCTCATGATTCTAATAGTTTTAACATGGTGATGGCAACCAAGCCAGCTGTTTCTGTTCGCAAACGATTGTTGCCCAAAGATACGGTTTTTAGACCGTTTTGCAAGGCGAGTTCAATTTCCTTTTTCGAAAAATCGCCCTCAGGACCAATCATCACAATGAATTTAGTTTCATCGTATGATGCATTAAGCGATTGCCGCACAAAATTATCATTGCAGTGGGCCATTAGTGCCTTTGGGTTTGCAACAATGAAATCAGCCACTTTTTGAGGCTCCATGAGTTTCGGCATATAGGCACGCAGACTTTGCTTTGTGGCACTGAGGATTATTTTCTCCAAGCGTTCATAATTGAGTTTGTTGCGTTCTGAATTTTCAGAAATCAAAGGTGTAATTTCATCAACCCCGATTTCAACGATTTTTTCTAACATCCATTCAAAGCGGTCGTTTCCTTTTGTGGGGCAAATGGCTAGATGGATAAGTCTTTTCGGTGCTTCAAACGATTGGATGCGTTCGATTTTTACTTCACATCTCTTGTGATGGGATTTAGTGATAAGTGCCTGTGCGACAAGTCCTTGTCCATTGATGATTTCAATGGCTTCACCTTCATTCAAACGGAGCACTTTGCAAGCGTGGTTAGATTCCACCTCGTTTAAGATTGCAGTTTGACTTTCGAGATTCAGGTTGTCAGAGTAAAAACGATGCATGGCACAAATTTCTATGAATTTTTGATACACAGCTTTTGGTATGAACTTATTTTTCAACAATGTTTTTGCTAAATGACCGAGCAGAGACCATACAATTGCCCGTATCTTTGCGATAAATTAGAATCAACTGGCTTCTTGTGTTATGAGAACAATAATGGTTATTCTATAGTGTAACGGTTAAAGTAGGGCTAACGGTTATGTTGGTGCTTTCTGATTAATCTGTTGAAAATCAATATCATATTCGTTGCTGCGTTTTAGTAACGGTTAATGCGAAAAACGGCTTGATTTGCATTTAAATGTTTCATTATCAATATCATATTCGTTACTGCATTTTGGTAACGGTTACTGACATCTCATCCTGTCCACAAAAAGAACAAATTAAGATTTTCAATCCCAATAAATCAGATATTTGTAACATGAACCAAGCGCAACCCTACAATATGATTTGTCCAGTAATTACGTTCAACGAATTTCGCAATAGATTGCAAGACGTTCATCCTGCCGAACTGTTGATTTTGGTTGACGAAAACACCGGTAAACACTGTCTGCCTGAACTACTTAAGCATGTTCCCGAATTAAATGATGCTGCTGTTTTTGAGTTGACTTCTGGGGAAATGAATAAGACTTTGCAGCACTGCGAGCGGGTTTGGCACTTCATGAGTGATCGACAATTTTCTCGCAAAACGGTAGTAATAAATTTGGGGGGTGGAGTACTTTGCGATATGGGTGGATTGATCGCCGCGCTTTACAAAAGAGGAGTTGATTTTTACAACGTTCCGACAACGCTTTTGGCCATGATCGATGCTGCACTTGGGGGAAAAGTAGCCGTAGATTTGATGCCGTATAAAAATCAAATTGGTTTGTTCCAATCCGCTCAAGCCTTGGTTTTGCATCCAGATTTTATGTCAACTTTGCCACAAAACGAAATTGTGAATGGTTATGCGGAAATGCTCAAACATGCGTTGATTTCAGATGAAAATTACTGGAATGAGCTTATTCAAACAAAACCAGAAAACATAGCAGAAAGCTCCATTTTGAAATCCATAGCGATAAAATCTGGCATCGTTGAGCGCGACCCGATGGAGCAAAATGTGCGTAAATTGTTGAACTTTGGTCACACCGTTGGTCATGCCATTGAAAGTCATTATTTGACCAGTTCGACTCCGCTGAAACATGGACATGCGGTTGCTCTTGGTATGTTGGTAGAGTCGCAGGTTTCGCATGATTTGGGTTTACTGTCTCATGCGAATTTAGAGCGAATTGGAACAAATATCACCAAACTTTATGCAATTCCTTCCGACCTTTGGGCTCATCTTGAACAACTCTATGCTTTGATGCTCAACGACAAGAAAAACAGTGCAGGAAAAGTGAAAATGGTACTGCTTGAAGCCATTGGCAAAGCGGTTTATGACCAAATTGTAGACCGTGGTGCTTTTGAAAACGCTGCTTTAATTATTTCAAAAAAATATGCCTAATGAATACGATGAAACTGACATTCTTTTTTGCCCTTAGCCTAGTTTTGGGTTCATGTGTGAATGTTCAATACGAGGAAAGTGAATATGTGCCTGAACCGTGGAATCCATTGGAGGAACAGGTGCAAATCGACGATGCAATTCTTGCCACACAGCAATTGTTGGTTGGTAAATTGACATCTCATGTCGATGGTGAAAATTTGGATGAAGCCGTACATTTCTGTGCGAAAAATGCCCAAACATTAACGGATTCGATGTCGCAGGTGTTGGGCTACAACATCCGCAGAATTAGCCCACGCAATCGCAATGAAAAAAATGCATTAAACAGCAGTGATGAACTGGCCTTCGCTCATTTTGAGAAGAGTTTGAATGCTGGTGCGATGTCGAAATACTACGTTGATGAAAATTCAGCAGCGTATTACACGCCAATTCTGCTCGGAATGCCGCTTTGCTTGCAATGCCACGGAAAACCTGAAGACAGAAACGCCGATGCCTATAGCTTAATCGAGCAATATTACCCCAACGACAAAGCGATTAATTATGATTTGGGGGCGCTGAGAGGGATGTGGAAAGTGACGGAGGGGGAGTAGTTTTATGGAATTTCAATTTTTCTGCATCATCTTTGTAAACGCAAAGCTATGAGGAGTTTGATATCTATCTGGATGATGTTGGTGATTGCTGCTGTTTACGGGCAGGAATCAAAACAATATACCTATCATTTGAGTGTTTTTGATGCCCAAACCAAACGCCCCATTTCAGAAATTCAAGTACGTCACAATTGTAGCGAAGTTTCAGGAATCGCATTCACCAATGAACAGGGGATTGTGGAATTGAATTGTGATGCTGAGCGGATGAAATTGCATTTGATCAAAGAGTTTTATGTGACCCAAACAGATGTTTTTTTGCGTCAAGATCGTGCGCAAAAAGTGAGTGGCGACACCTTGTTTTTTCAGGTTTTTATGCAGCCGAAATCTGTAACAACAACGGTAGAAGTGGTGATTACAAATCCATACGAGCCACAGGAAATCTTTGCCTCTGAGCGCATCAGTGTTGCCGATTTTGAATTGCTCGACGATGGAAATATGTTGCTCCTGGTTTATGAAAGAAAACTCAACAAAGGTGCTGAATTGCTTGTGGTAGATGCCAATCAAAAAGTGTTGTTTTCAAAAACAGTGGGTGCCGACGCCCTGCATTTGTTTCGCGATTTTCGTGGTCTCATTCACATTATGTATAAAAGTCGCCTTGAATACGTGTACATGGAAAATGAAATGTTTGATTTGGTGCCGATGGATAAGGCTTATTATCATCAGTATGTAGCGCCGATTATTGACACGAACAAAACGAAATTTTATTTCACCAACTACCGTCAAACTTATCCCGCAGCCGAGTTTTTTGTGTACGATGAATTGGACAATACCTATGCCAAAATCTCCAAAGTGAGCGATACAATAATGATGGAAATGTTTGAAACTGAATACCTTTGGGTGGATACGCGAACCAAGCTTTGGGCACGTCAGATGGAACAACAAACTGGGATTCCTAAAGAAGACATTGTGGGCGAAGTGATTTTCAGCAATTCAATTTTCTATAAACCGATTTATGCACCGTTTTTCTTGCGCAACGATACCATTTATCTCTTCGATTTCTACAAAGATTATATGCGCATTTATGATCGAAAAGGCGAAGCACTGGATTCCATAGCCATAACCATGCACAAAAATGAGAAGAAATCTGGCTGGAGCAATCGCCTCATACAAGATGAAAAAACAGGAATGATTTATGCCATTTTTGAAAAAGGCGGATACACCATCATCCGACCAATTGATCTGTCAACAGGTGCTTTGGGTATTCCCATTCGGCTCGATTTGCGCTATGTGGAAAAGTTAATTATTCACGACAATGCAGTGTTTTATACCTACCGACCTTTAGAGTCTAATCAAAAGAAATTTTTATACAGACAATTGTTGCCCTTACATTTCGGTGAGGGAACAACTGCAAGTGATGGACGGGAATAAAGCTTAATCCTCGTATTCTTCTTCTAATTGACTATCAGCGGGTTGCGCTGTTGGTGTTTGTCCCGGACGAATTTCAGTGTGACGAATTTCACCACCAGTTGTGCCGGCTTTTTGGGCAAAATATAAAGTAACACCAGCAAAAATCAACACAAGGATTGTTACAATATTGGCGAATTTTTTCTTTGCAAACGAAGCCCACATGCCGATTAGTGCAAGTGCGCCGAGTATATAACTCAACAACGCAAAAGTCTCAGCTGCTTCCTCGTGTTCATGCACAAAATACCCATCGATATTTCCCATGTTTTCTACTATTTCCTCTGCACCTTCACCGCTGGTCATCGCTATAATAGATGAAACAGCTCCCAAGATAAACATCAAAAATCCGGTTCGTTTTACGGCATCAGATTTGGCAATGAGTCCAATGATTAAAATTAATGCTCCAACCATCGGAAGGATTATCGGAAAATGGTTGATAACTAAATGAAAATGTGCATCGTTCATAGTGTGTATTTTTATGGTGATTAATTTGAATTCCACTGTGTACGTCTATTGAAACACAGGGCTTTTCAACGGTGAAAGTAGTCAATTTCTTATTCGTTTATCATTTTTTACATGGATTAAATTGACCTTAAAAAATAAACCAAGTCCCGTCGCTCTTCATCACTGAGTTGAAATGGCTGAATTCGTTTGTCTTGATTGGGATTGCCGCTGCCGCCTTTGCTGTAATAATCCAAGACCTCATCGATTGATTTCAATTGTCCGTGGTGCAAATACGGTGCAGTGAGTCTGATGTTTTTCAAACCCGGTGTTTTGAAAGTGCCTTTGTCGGTTTCCAACCCGGTGATGCGCCATCTGCCCCAATCCAAACTGTCGTAGAATCCATTGTTATGCAAACCGAAATCAGTGAAATAGGGCGCTTGATGACACTCAGTACAATACAATTTTTCTGAGAAAATCTGATAACCGCGCTGCATTTGAGCATCCATGGGTTTTTGAAGAAAATAGAAATCATCAAAGGCACTGTCCCACTGAATCAAAGTCCGCTCATAAGCCGCCAAAGCACGCGTCAAAACGAAAACATCAAAAGGTCGATTGAATGCCTTTTGCGCCAAAACTTGATATTCTTCAATGGCTGCGAGTTTATCTACCAAATCGGAGATGCGTTCGTAGCCCATTTCGTTTAGGTCGATAATGGGCACGTGGCTCTGTCGCTCCAAATTGGGAATGGCGCCCTCGAACATGAAATACGGTTGATACGCAACATTCACCAAACTCGGGGCATTACGCATCGATTTTTTGCCATTTACACCATCCGAAAGTGCTTTTCCATCGGTGAAAGCCCGCTCAGGAACATGGCATGAAGCACAAGAAATGGTATTGTCAATGCTCAGTCGCGGATCGAAGAAGAGTTTTTCACCCAAAGCCACTTTTTCTGGAGTGGTTGGATTATCTTCTGGGTCGATGACTTTGGGGTAGGGGGATTGTTTTTCGCAAGACAACATGAGACAACTGAAAGCTATCCAGATAAAGCCAGAGATCAATTGAAAAATCAATGATGATTTCATGATATAAAAGTATGGGATTTTTTTAATCCGTTGGTTTTAAGACTACGGAAATGGTTTCCTAAACACATACAAAATCTCACCCTGACTCAACCTAAAGCGGTCCACGGAATCTGCGCCAACCAAGTCGCTGGCGGTGTAGGCATCGTATTCAAAGCCCACTTCGGCTAATTTTTCTGGATAATTGCGCCCAAACAAACGCACGTGGTCTTTTTGCCAGAAATGTTGTTCGCGGTCGGCTTCTGATGTGATGTTCCAATCTTCGTAAGTATCGGCACGATTCATATCTTGCGGTACTTGGAAAATTCCCCACCCGCCTGGTTTCATGACGCGGTACAGCTCCGACATGCACTGTTTGGAGTCGTTCACATGCTCTAAAACGTGGTTGCAGAAAATAACATCAAATTTGTTGTCTTCCAATGGAATGTTGTGCAAATCAAAGTGTATGTCAGCAATTGGTGAAACGATGTCTCCAGTAAGATAATCCAAGTTCTTTTGCTTCTTGAAATAGGGCAGAAAACATTGTTCGGGTGCGATGTGCAAAAATGACAATTTTTCAGCGGAAAACAAATTGGATTTTCGTTGCAAAAAGAGCCAAATCAATCGGTGTCGCTCCAAGGTTAAATCGTGAGGACAAAGCACATTTTCGCGATGAGAAACCGCCGAACCGTAGC
>JBIIJN010000093.1:0-8945 GCA_044233745.1 Crocinitomicaceae bacterium | reverse complement strand
TAGCCTCAGAAGGCGGCATCACCGTGGCTTTGGACATTACCATCAACGAAGCTTTGCGCCAAGAAGGATTGGCCCGCGAATTTGTAAACCGCATCCAAAACCTCCGCAAAGACTCTGGTTTTGAAGTAACGGATAGAATCGCAATCCACTACCAAGCCAACGCGGAAATCCAAGCGGCGATTGAAGCGAATGAAGACTACATCAAAAATGAAGTTTTGGCGAACGAGATTGTGATGGGAGGTGTTGAGAATGGGGTTGTACTGGAAGAAGGAGACTTGGAGGGGGTTGTTGTCGAGGTTGGAGTGGTGTATCCATATTGATCCGCACTAAAAAAGTTCAACATGACAAATCCGTGTAATACACTAGTCTTATTTATAATCTTAACAGCTTCACATGTTAGTGCGCAAATCCCTATTGATTCGAGTAATGAGATAAGCATACGTTACTTTCAGAGTCATGACTAAGATATATATCGAATCAAATTTCATTATCTTTACTATTTTGGTGCCTCAGAAATATACTTTGGCTCAACCATATACTTGTCCACCTCTGAAAAGCAAAAAAACGCAATTGCGAATGATATATTGCCACTCTGAAAGAGTAATATTCATTATATTAACCGAGTTTAAAAAAATATTTACTAAAACACACAGATAAGTCATGTTTTACAACACGTTGAAAAAATTGCTCGTTAGCAACATCATTTGGCTTTTGTGCTACCAGATTATGCGGTTGCTGTTTGCTTTGCAATACTTCAATGTTCAGGATTTTTCATGGTCTGAAAGATTCACGATTTTCTATTGGGGCTTTCGTTTAGACTTCGCAGCACTATTCCTTTTCAATTTCGTGTTTGTACTAGTTGCCTTTTTTAATGCTTTCATTACGCAAAAGAGATTTGTTGAATTCATCAATGTGCATGTTTACATATTCTTAAATTTATTCTTTATTACGCTAAACATCATTGATTTATTTTATTTTGAATTCAACAATAGAAGGATTTCTTACACTAATTTTTATCTTATATCAAACTCGACCCAAGCTTTTGCAGGAACCTTAAGCATGTACCTATCGGCATTTGTTGTATCATGTTTGTGTTTATTGTCGTTGTACT
Source organism: Crocinitomicaceae bacterium (assembly GCA_044233745.1). Classification (GTDB taxonomy): domain Bacteria; phylum Bacteroidota; class Bacteroidia; order Flavobacteriales_D; family Crocinitomicaceae; genus UBA6165. The sequence continues at coordinate 7,834 of JBIIJN010000093.1, read as the reverse complement.
TTTTACAATATAAAATTTTGAATTACCCGAAAGAAATTTTAATCAAACTCAAAAACCCAAGACCTTGGTTGGTCTATCCTATAATTATCATATTCACTTTTGTCTTCGTAACCGAAAAGCTATTTTTCCGACCCATCACGCCTTACACACCGCTCTTGTACTCCGATGCTCAATTACAACCACTGATTAACAACACGACATTGAACTTTTTTTACACAATGTTCAGGCGTAACAAACATTTACCTAATAAGAACTACTTTTCACAAGATGCAGTTGACAGAATTTTTACTTTAAAACGAACACACACCAGTGACAACCAATTTGCAAATAAAAATGTTGTACTGTTTTTAATGGAGAGCGTATCTTATGAGTACATCAACGATAAGATTATGCCCTTCATCAATAGTCTAAAAAACCAAAGTGTTGACTTTAATAACGTTTACCAAAACGGTCATGAATCAGTACATGGCACAGTGGCCGTATTCGCTTCAATACCACCATTTTTAGATGTTCCTTTTTATCTGTCAGACTTTGCAAGCATTCAATTCCTTCCTCTGGGAAAAATTTTCAAAGCACAAGGATATACCAGCCATTTTTTTCTTGGTGCGGAACACGACCACTTCAATTTCATTAAGCTCACGAAAATGCTGGAAATAGACAACTATTATTCCAACAAAGGTTTGAAAAACAAAAGTAATTACGATGGAACTTGGGGGGTTTTTGATCATTACTTCTTGGAATATTTTTCAAAACAAACAGAGACAATCAAAGAGCCATTCTTTTCCGTTTTTTATAACATTACCACCCATGCACCATTCAAAATACCAGAAAAATATGTGAATAAATACCAGAAATTGAAATTCACAGACCAAGAAAAGAGTTTGCATTACTATGATGAAACAATCAAAGATTTCTTTGAAAAACACCAGCATGAAAATTGGTTTAAAAATTCAATTTTTGTATTCACCTCAGACCATACGCTCGGTTTCAACAACAAAACGCCAATTAATGAATTCAAAAAACACCTACACATTCCCTTTTTTATATTTGAACCCAGCAGCAGGAAAGGTTACTCAATTGACAATTATGGACAACAATTAGACATTATTCCTTCTCTTTTGGACTACATGGATTACTCAGGTATTTACTATGCTTTTGGTAGCTCCATGTTTGATGAAAATCGAAAAAATTATTTCATCGCAATTATCAATGGCATCTTCAGATACGAAACAAACAACTGTATTATTGGATTTGATCATAAGACCGATAAAGTGGTTTTTATTTATCAAAAAGAGGGAAAAGAATGGCGTAAAACTGAACACCATCATTCTTTTATTCAAGAAATTAATTTCGTGAAGGCATTTGTCCAAATATATTATCTCTCACTGAACAAAAATTCCATGTTTTAAACAAACTCTTGAAGGGTTTTGCCTCATATCCCGCACTATTCACAAAATTTCTATTACAAAGCCAAACTACCTGCTATTACTGAGAATGCTCTAAATTTGTTATCCTCAAAAGTACTTCCCTTCGGTCAGTGAGATCGCTAAAGCTAAGTTGGGCTACACTTTCTTCAGATAAAAATTTCTGCGCTTCCCAGTCCTATTGCTATTTTAGCTTTTCATAACGAAATCTCATGAATAACGCGGGATATTCGTTACGGAGCACGAGACATACTTATAAAGTTCTTCCTCCCAATCAACTTGAATCAAACTTTCTCTGCCTTTTACAGCGAAAATAATTTGGATGTAGATTTGTGAGAATGTGCCAGGCATGGGGTTCTATAGTTTATGCGTTTACAAAGAATTTATCCTTTCAAATGTTGCACCCCTACTTCCCAATCGCTTTCAAAACCCTATCCTCTTGAATCACAACATCACGCATGAAAAGATTGTGTGGGAATTGTTTGAGTTTTGAAGCTCTGAATCCACCTAAAATATTCAATAAGGAAGAAGCCGTAATTAGCGAAAGATTGAGTTCATATTCTATGCCACATTCTTTGATTAAATCATCAGAGAAATCTGGGGCAATGAGTAAGGATTTCACTACTTTGTAACCTTTATCATTAATCATATTAGAGTAGGACTTCAACTGGCGAGAAACCGAGCTGAATTTATTGTAGCCACTTTCCTTAACAGATTTACATTCTACAACTATCAAGTCGTTATTACCAATATTTATTATGATGTCAACTTTGTCCTTATTTGTATTTAGTTGTTTTCTTAGACCTTCATCAACATTGAACCCAAGTTGCTCGAAAATACTTTTTGTAAGTTCTTCGAATTTCAGCCCAAGGTCAATTTCTTTTACAACGATGCCATTCTCTTTTAGCCCATTTAAATCCCGAAAACCGATGAGCTCGTAATTCTCAAGCATCAAGTTTTCTGAATCTTTGTAAGCTTCGAGGATATTGACAAACAGGTCTCCTCTTGATTTGATTTCTTTAGTTTTCACAAAATTGGCAAGTTGCTCAGATGAAAGCTGCTCCAAAATATCGCGTGGTTTGATATTGAAATCCAATAAGAATGTGCTTTGCATTACTTTCTCTTCTTGCAATTCATAGCGTTTACGTAGCATATTATTTACATCAGGAAGTACTTCGCTAATGTCGTGTAGCAATTTGTCATAACCATCAATGGAAATCCCAACTTTATCATCTTTCTCTTGCGCATCGAAATAATTGATGAGGTTTTGAATTTTTTCTTCGAGCGTAGAACCTTTAATTGGAGCAGTTATTTTCAATGAATTTTCAATTAAATCTGTCAAGGCTTTCTTTTTGTCTGTGAGATTTGTTCCGTCTTTATGCATGTCCTCTGCCAAGACTTTGGTAAACGAAATTCCTTCTGAAATAATCAGTTCAATTTTTTCTTCAAGTGTTAGCCTCCATTCAACGCCATGCTTCTTACAAATTATATTGATTTGGGGCTCTCTAAATAATTTCAAAACTCTTCTGAAAAATTTATCGCCTACTTCTTTTTCACGAACTTTTCTCAAAATGGAAACCACTTCGTCTGCCACATAAATGGTGTTGCTTTTTTTCGAATAAAAAATCAGTCCTAAAGACTTTAAATCGTTTATTACTGTGTCAATTTCAAGTTTCTTTATTGGTAGAATTGAGTAATTAATTTTCTTAACTTCTTCTTGTGATAAGTCCAATTCTGCAGCCAGTGTTTTTAGAATACTTTGTTCATCTGTAGTTATCTTGGATTCTTGGTTGTTGTCAACATCATTGATATATGCTACTTGCAAACATCTTTTGTAAATGTTATAGTCTCGAAGTCTCGAGAATTCAAAATTTGGTTTGTCTGATTCGAGCTCGGTTTTGAAATCTTTAATTTTCTTTTTAAATCCATCTACCTCTTTTTCATAAAGTCTTGCAAACCAGTCTTGCTTCATAATGCAATTACCATCTCTTGATATAATGTCAATTAGAATATCTAATTGTGAACTTGTGTTTGTAAACTCTCTCAGAACAAATTCACTAAATTCACATTTGATTAATTCAAAAACCCTTGCAACATTAATGCTATCAATATTTTTTATGTCTTTGCTTGTTTCAGCTAAAATCTGGTCAATTTCTTTTGAATTTTGTAATCTCGAACTCAGAATTCCATCTAAGATTTTCAAAAAAGAATTCTTTTCAAATGAATTAAGTTGATCGAGTATTTTTTCTAACTTCATGTGTTCTTTGTTTTGTAAGCCACGAATGTAGAAAAAATACTGAAAAGTTCATTGACGATAAACGATGTTAAATTTTGATATGGTAGAGAGAGAGTTCTCCCCCCAAACCTTTCCCCCGCATGATTGTTGTCATTTTTGGCAAATCATACAACATCAATGACTAAATTTGCGCCCGAATGGAAATGACTAGAGAACAAATATTGGAACAACTTGCCAATGTGCAAGAGCCTGATTTAAAGAAAGATATTGTTTCGTTGAATTTGATTGAAGATTTGCAAATCAACGGTGAAACGGTTTCCTTGAAAGTGAAGGTGGTTAATCCGGCTTTGCATGCCCGCAATCGCATGAAGGAAGCGGTGAATTTTGCTTTGAGGAAAAAGTTTGGAGACACCATTACTGCACAGGTTGAAGTGATAGGTCTCCCAAAAGAAGAACAGTCTATCGTGCCGCGTAAGATTTTACCCGAAGTGAAGCACATCATCGCCATTGCATCGGGTAAAGGTGGTGTTGGAAAATCAACGGTGACATCCAATTTGGCGGCTGGTTTAACCAAGCGCGGTTATAAAGTGGGAATCATCGACGCCGATATTTATGGTCCTTCGATGCCCACAATGTTTGATGTGGTGGGCGAGCGACCTACGATGATTGACAAAGATGGTCTTCCGAAAATTTGTCCGGTGATGTCGTATGGCGTTCAACTACTTTCGATTGGGTTTTTCACCGATCAAGACAATGCAGTTGTGTGGCGCGGACCGATGGCTTCCAAGGCTTTGAACCAAATGTTTACCGATTCTTATTGGGGTAAATTGGATTATTTGTTAATCGATTTGCCTCCAGGCACGGGCGATATTCACCTGAGCTTGGTTCAAGTTGCTCCATTGGATGGCGTTGTGATTGTGAGTACGCCGCAAGAAGTTGCTTTGGCCGATGCACGTCGCGGGGTGAACATGTTCAAACTGGATTCCATCAACGTGAAAGTTTTGGGTATTGTGGAAAACATGGCTTGGTTCACGCCAGCCGAACTCCCTGAAAATAAATACTATATATTCGGAAAAGACGGCGCAAAAAACCTCGCCGAAACGATGGGTGTGCCTTTCTTGGGTCAGCTGCCATTGGTGCAAAGCATTCGCGAAGGCGGTGATGCCGGCAAACCAGCTGCTTTCTCCGACGATTCTCCTTTGTTAGCGCCTTTGAATGAATTGATTGATAATTTTTTAGAACAGATGAAGTAGAAAAAGCTTTTGGCTGTTGGCTATTGGGGCACTACGCTTTTGGCCAATCACTAAAAGCCAACTGCTAATCGCCAACAGCCAAAAAAATGAACAAAGAAATAGAACAAAAAGTCCTCAACGCCATCGAAACCATCAGGCCGCATTTGCAAGCCGATGGCGGCGATATTGAGCTCGTCGACATCACCGACGACGATCGCGTTTTGGTGAGGCTCACAGGCGCTTGCTCCGATTGCAGCATGAGTGGCATGACCCTCAAAGCGGGTATCGAACACGCCATCAAAAGTGCGTTGCCACATATCAAAAGCGTAGAAGCCATTCCAGAAGATTTTTGAAAATAGGCGACTAGTCTTTAGCGACTGGCTTCTAGCTGCCAGTTGCCAGAAGCTAGCCGCCAGAAGCCAAACAAAATGATACAAACAGACATAATAATCATCGGAGCAGGTCCAGTTGGACTATTTACCGTTTTTGAAGCGGGATTGCTCAAATTACGCTGCCATTTAATTGATTCCTTGCCCCAGCCTGGCGGACAATGCAGCGAGATTTATCCTAAAAAACCGATTTACGATATCCCTGGTTATCCGTCTATTTTGGCAGGTGAACTCATCGACAACTTGGAGGAGCAAATTGCACCTTTCAAACCCACTTATACTCTCGGCGAAGCAGCCATGACCATCGAAGAAATCGAAGAAGAGGGCAAACAATTGTTTATCGTTACCACCGACAAAGGCACGCAACACAAAGCACCCATCGTTATGATTGCTGGCGGTTTGGGCGTTTTTGAACCACGAAAACCACCTATCGAAAACATTGCGCAATACGAAGACAAAGGTGTGGAATACATCATCAAAGACCCGGAGTTTTACCGGGGTAAAAGATGTGTTTTGGCTGGCGGTGGCGATTCTGCTTTGGATTGGACGATTTTCTTGAGTGAGAAAAACATTGCCAAAGATGTTGTTTTGGTGCATCGTCGTTCTTCTTTCCGCGGACATTTGGATTCGGTTCAGAAAGTTTTGGATTTGGCCGAAGCTGGAAAAATAAAAATCATCACGGAAGCTGAAGTGGTTGATATTCATGGCGATGGAAAAGTGGAATCACTCAAAATCCTACACGACCACGAAGGCGAAATCATTGTACACACCGATCATTTTATTCCACTTTTTGGCTTGAAACCTAGTTTGGGTCCAATTGCTGATTGGGGTCTTGAGATCGAGAAAAACGCCATTAAAGTGAATACCGTGGATTATTCAACCAACCGACCAGGCATCTACGCCATTGGTGATGTGAATCAATACGAGGGCAAATTGAAACTGATTCTGTGTGGTTTCCATGAAGGCACAATTGCTGTTCAATCAGCCTTTGCTCGCATTCATCCTGAGAAGAAAAACGTGTTGAAATATACAACGGTGAATGGGGTTACTGGGTTTTAAATCAAAAAAAAGTTAAAGAGATTTTGTAATCATCGTCTTTCCGTTTCTGCTCCACTCGCTCCACGAGCCAACATACAATTTTGGAAGGTCAAAACCTGCTTGAGCCATCGCCAGTATAGAATGACAGGCAGTAACACCAGAACCGCAATGAATGATGGTGTTCTTAGCGGAATAAACTCCGAAAAACTGATTGTACTTAGACACCAATTCTTCGCGGCTGTGGAAATATCCATAATCATCCAAATTCTCAGAGAAAGGAAAATTCTTTGCGTTTGGAATGTGTCCAGCAACCAAATCAATTGGTTCAATTTCCCCCAAAAATCGCTTTTCTTCACGAACATCTATGATTAAAGAACTCGGGTCAGAAACAGCCCATTGCACTTCGTCTATATCTACAATTGGCCATTGCCACGACTTAAAGTGATATTTAACCCTGGATTTTGTGCGAGTTTCATTTCCTGAAGAAAGCGGTAGGTTTTTATCCAGTGCTGCCGCAAATCCTCCGTTCAAAACTTGAACATTTTGATGACCGACTGATTTCAGCATCCACCAAAATCGGGCAGCGGCATTGGTACCAAATTTATCGTCATAAATGACAACATGATCTTCTGGAGATATACCGATTTCACTTAGTGTCATCAAAAAATCTTCAATATGAGGTAAGGGATGACGACCGCCTATAGAAACATTCTCTTGGATATCAGCTAGTTGCGTATTTGCATCGACAAAAATTGCACCAGAAATGTGGAGTTTCTCGTAATTTGATCGAGCAGCACCATGATTACTGGCATCAACCAAAACAAGGTCTTCTTTGCTTAAAATCAAGCGAAGCTCTTCTACATCAATAAGTACCGTATCATTCATGAACACCAGTTTTCTTAAAAAACCATCAAAGATAGTGAATACAATTCCTGTTGTTCTATGCTCTTTGAAATAATCCCTACTTTTGCGTAAGATGAATATATTCTCAGGAACGGTCATGAAATCCACCGGCAGCAATTACCTTGTTCGCTTAGAAGACGGTTCGCGTTTGAGTTGCCGCATTCGGGGAAAAATCCGTTTGGAGGAACGCGATACAACCAATCCAGTTGCTGTTGGCGATAAAGTGAAAGTAGATTGGTCAGGTGATACACAAGAAACGCCTGTGATAGTTGAAGTCGAACCACGCCTCAATTACATCGAACGCAAATCGGTGAATCTTTCCAAAAAGGCCCACATCATTGCTGCCAATATCGACCGTTGTTATTTGTTCGTGACGCTCTTTGCTCCCGAAACACATTTGGCTTTCATCGATCGCTTTTTGGTTTCTACAGAATCGATGCGCATTCCCACAACTTTGGTTTTCAATAAAATCGATTTATACGACCAAACGGCTTTGGAAGTGATGCAAGAAATCATCGCCATTTATGAGCCGCTCGGTTATCCGTGTATCCAGATTAGTGCGATAAACGGTATTGGTGTTGCTGCCTTGAAAGACGACATGCGCGGCAAACA
>JBIIJN010000092.1:0-9096 GCA_044233745.1 Crocinitomicaceae bacterium | reverse complement strand
TGGCTTTCGCAGGGGACTCAACGATGACTAAATTTTTACTCATGATGTATTTTTCTAAACAAGACAAACGAAAATCACTTTGGTTTTCGCGGTGCAAAATAAGGTCAAAAATGTAGGATATGCAAACGGATATGTAAAATTAGAATTTGGAGGCGCTCTTGTTTGCTTTCAAAATGACTTGAATAAAGCTTTCAAACGCACGGTGTTTTGGTGCCTAAAGAATTCTAAATTTGCAGGCAACCAGAAACATAAAACAACGTTAATCAGAAAAAAGTGAAGGAGCAGGGAGAACAATTGAGAGAATTGGTGGAGGGCTGTATTGCAGGTCGCCGCAAATATCAAGAGCGTTTCTTCAAAGCGTATTATGGCAAAATGTTGTCGGTTTGTATGCGCTATATTCACGATAGAGACTCAGCCCAAGAAGTTGTGCAAGAGGGTTTCATCAAGGTCTTTGAAAAATTGGCTAGCTACGACTTTACAGGTTCTTTTGATGGTTGGATGCGCAGAATTTTCGCGAATTTATCCATTGACACTTTGAGAAAGAATAAGCGGGAAGCATTTGTGGAAATCAACGAAGTTATTGCTTCGCATGAAGAATCGACTGGCATGGAATTGGAAGGGTTGCTTGAAAACTCAGGTTTGAAGGCGGATATGGCAATGAAAGCCATTGATCAACTTTCTCCTATGTATCGGACGGTTTTCAATATGTATGTTTTTGAAAATTATTCACACAAAGAGATTGCAGATTTATTGAATATCTCAGAAGGTACCTCGAAGTCGAATTTTTTTAAAGCAAAAGCCAATTTGAGAAAAGTCCTTGAAGAACAATTTAGACTGGTTGACAGTCGATAGATTTAGAAACTATGGAAATGAAAGATAAATTAGAAAAAGCATTCAACGCAGCCTTAGACAACCACGAGTTGCCTTATGATGCTGCGGCCTGGAATGCAGTGAAGAAGCAATTGCCCGCTGCCAAAACTCCTTGGTATTGGATGGGCGGTGCTGCGGCTGTGGTTTTGGCTGTTGGACTCGGTGTGTTTTTGTATGGCAACGAAGGTGCTGATGTAAATCAAAATCAAGTAAGCCAAACAGAAACTAATATTGTTGCGAATGATGAGAACAATGATTCAAGTGACAATAATTCTAAACCTGAAGTTGTTAGTTCTAATGATAACAACGGCGAGCCAAATGTAATTAGTTCAGGTTCTGGTTCTAACGCTGCGATTGATGCAATGCCACCAGTGAGACATTCATCTCCAACAAGTAATGCTGGTACGCCCAATCAAAACAATACAAATCCATGGTCAAATGGGCCTATCAACAATCCTACCCCAGGCGGATTTTACCAAAACGGAAATGAAATCAACCCTGAAATTGAAAAGCCATTTGAATGGTTGAATGAATGTAAGTCGGCAAGTATAAGTGGTGTTCATAGTCACTATTGTTTCAATTCTAAAGTTATTTTATTTGCTCACGATGTTCCAAAAGATGCTGTTATTACTTGGTTATTTAGTGATGGTTCGTCTATGAAAGGTGAAAGAATAGAATTCACCGCCACAAAAGAGGTAAAAGTTCGCATGAAAGTAACGCATGTTGAAGATAAAAATCTGAATGCCACTACAGAATGGTCTACTATAAATGTTGTTGAGGCAGATAAACCTGAATTGACAGTAAACATAACTGAAAAGAACACCAAAACATATGTCGTTTTATCAAACACCAATACAAACGTAGAACACCTCGTTTGGCGTGTTGATGGCAAAGTATGTCAAGGTCAATCTTGCGCTACATACATGACACAAAAAGGCGGGCACAGTTACACGGTTGAATCGTATGACATGAATGGCTGTTTTGCTTCTATGAATGGCGTAGTAAACATTGACGAAGATTACAACTTGCATGTAGAGAATACTTTTACACCGAATGGTGATGGTGTGAATGATGTGTTTTTACCGGAAGCGTTAAAATTGCGTGCTGTGAATTTCAAAATGACTATCTATGATAGAAATGGAAAGTTGTTGTTCGAAACTACAGATGCATCACGCCCATGGAATGGCACGCATAGCGGTCAAACTTTGGAAGAAGGTGCATATGTTTGGGTGGTTACCTTGATCAATGAAGAAGGTCAGCCAGAACAATACCGAGGCGTCGTGAACTTGAAGCGCTAATTTTTGTCAGCCAAAGTCGATACAAGATTTAATTTCTCTGACAATTCGGCAGAAAAACCGTAACTTTTCATTAAAAAAGTCAGCATTCCTTCGGTGGCATAGATGTTGTCAATTCCATTCCCGTAAAAAAATTCAAGAAATTAAATTATGGGAAAAATAATTGGAATTGACTTAGGAACGACAAACTCTTGCGTTTCAGTCATGGAAGGAAACGAGCCTGTGGTAATCACAAATGCTGAAGGTCGCAGAACAACACCTTCGATTGTTGCTTTTGTGGATGGTAATGAGCGCAAGATTGGTGATCCAGCCAAACGTCAAGCGATTACAAATCCAACAAAGACAATATATTCAATTAAGCGCTTTATGGGTACGTCATTTGACGCAGTAGCCAATGAGGTTTCACGTGTAGCTTATCCAGTAGTAAAAGGTGACAATAACACACCTCGTGTAAAAATCGATGATCGCTTATATACACCACAAGAAATTTCAGCCATGATTCTTCAAAAAATGAAGAAGACGGCGGAAGACTATTTGGGTCAAGAAGTAACAGAGGCTGTGATTACAGTACCAGCTTATTTTAACGATGCGCAGCGTCAGGCAACCAAAGAAGCAGGAGAAATTGCAGGTTTGCAAGTGAAAAGAATCATCAACGAACCAACAGCCGCGGCTTTGGCTTATGGTTTGGATAAGAAAAATATCGACCAAAAAATCGTTGTTTTCGACTTCGGTGGTGGAACGCATGACGTATCTATCCTTGAGTTGGGCGACGGTGTGTTTGAAGTTTTATCAACGGATGGTGACACACACTTAGGTGGTGACGACGTTGACGATTCAATCATCAATTGGTTGGCAGAAGAATTCAAAAAAGACGAAGGTTTGGATTTGCGTAAAGATCCAATGGCTTTGCAGCGTTTGAAAGAAGCTGCTGAAAAAGCTAAAATCGAGTTGTCTTCAAGTACTTCAACGGAAATCAATTTGCCTTATATCATGCCCGTTGATGGTATGCCAAAGCACTTGGTAAGAACACTTTCTCGCCCCATGTTTGAGCAGTTGATTTCAAGTATCGTTGAGAGAACAATTGCACCATGTCGTTCGGCTTTGAAAAACGCTGGATTGAGCGTAGGTGATATCGATGAAGTGATTTTGGTGGGTGGTTCAACGAGAATTCCTGCCATTCAAGAAGCCGTTGAAAAATTCTTCGGGAAATCTCCTTCAAAAGGAGTGAATCCAGATGAAGTTGTAGCCATTGGTGCTGCCATTCAAGGTGGTGTTTTGACAGGTGAGGTAAAAGATGTGTTGCTTTTAGATGTAACGCCACTTTCTTTAGGTATTGAAACTATGGGCGGTGTGTTTACACGATTGATTGAAGCCAACACGACCATTCCAACGAAAAAATCAGAGACTTTCTCAACAGCGTCAGACAACCAGCCTTCAGTGGACATCCATGTTGTGCAAGGTGAACGTCCGATGGCGGCAGACAACAAATCTTTGGGTCGTTTCCAGTTGACAGATATTCCACCAGCGCCACGTGGCATACCACAAATTGAGGTAACGTTCGATATCGACGCCAATGGTATCATGCATATTTCTGCGAAGGATAAAGGAACAGGAAAAGAGCAATCTATCAAAATTGAAGCTTCTTCAGGTTTGACAGATGAAGAAATCCAAAGAATGAAGCGCGATGCCGAGGCGAATGCAGAGTCTGACAAAAAACGCAAAGAAGAGGTGGACACTTTGAATGGTGCAGACGCTTTGATTTTCCAAACGGAGAAGCAGTTGAAGGAGTTTGGCGATAAAATTCCTGCAGACAAGAAAGGTGCTATTGAATCGGCTTTGGCAGATTTAAAAATGGCTTTCGAAGCAAAAGCGCTAAGCGAATTGAAACCCAAAATGGAAGCGCTGACAGCGGCATTCCAAGCGGCCTCTCAAGACATGTACAACGCTTCTGGTGATGCGGGTGCTGCTTCCAATGATGCAGGTGGAGACACCAGCAGTGCAGACGAAGTTACCGATGTTGATTTCGAAGAAGTTGACGAGAAAAAATAGTTCTAATTGTAGAATGAATAATAGAAAGGAGATTCGAAAGGGTCTCCTTTTTTTATTAACCCACCATAGCCGCTGCACCTAAAATTGCAGCGTCATCATCGGGCAATTCAGAATAGCGAATTTCTAATTTGTTTTGGAAAATGTTCAACATATTGCGTTCCATCTCCTCGATGAGCGGCTGACGCAGTAGTTCACCAGCACGGGAAATTCCACCAAAGAGAAAAATGGCTTTTGGACTCAAATAGGCCATAAAATTGGCGAATGCAAACCCCAGATATTTACCCGTTTGTGCAAATACGGCTATTCCTAGTTCGTCGCCTTGCTGGGCATGTTGAGCAATCACTTTGGCATTGATTTCCGCTATTTGATGCAAACTGGAATCGGGGTATTTGGATTTTAATCCATCGAATGTTTGATGGATGCCGCGTTCATTGGCATAGGGTTCGAGGCAGCCTTTGCGACCGCAACCACAACTTCTACCGTTTGGAAATACGATTACATGACCCAATTCGCCCGCGAAGCCATCATGACCATACACAATTTGACCGTTGCAATAAATGCCACTGCCTACCCCTGTGCCAAGGGTAATTACAATGAAGTCATTGTAGTTTTTTGCCGCACCGTAAATTTTTTCACCCATGGCGGCTGCATTGGCATCATTGGTGAGCACAATAGGGCAATCGAAATATTTTTTTAAGGAATCGCGGATGGTGAGCACACCTTTGAAGGGCATATTGGGGGCAAATTCGACACAACCGGAATAAAAATTTCCATTTGGTGCTCCAATTCCAATACCCATTATTTCATGCTCATTTTCGACCAATGCTCTAATGTTCTCAGAGATTTGATCAATAAACACCTCATATGTTTCGCATGCTGCAGTACTAAAACGTTTATGAGTGATTACTTTGCCATCAACCGACACTAGGCCAATTTTGGTGTTTGTGCCACCTATATCCACACCTGCAATTACTTTCATTGTTGTTGGTTTTTATTGAGTAGCAAAGCTATAGATTTTTTGATAGGCATAGCTCCAGAAATACCTGCAACAATTGATGCGCATAACATCAAAATAAGCCAAGACACGATATGAGCGCTGAAGACATGAAGGAGATGTGAACCCAAGATTAAAATAAAGGCAAACATGGCTAATTTGAGCAGATGCAATACCTCGAATCGGATTTTCAAAATGCGTATGGCGAGATAAACTTGAACTAATGCGGTAAAAATTTGAGTGATTAAGGTTGCCCATGCTGCACCAGAAGCACCATGAGCGGGAATGAGTAGAAAATTCAAAACAAAGTTCATTACGAGACCAAAAATTGCCATCATATTTAGGGCTTTAAGGCTGCCATTTGCGGTGAGTAATGTACCAAAAATGTAAGTTATTGAAATAGGAATAAAACTCAGAATCAGTGTTTTAAATGCGGTGCTCGACTCCAAAATATGTTCGTCATAGCGCCACTCCATGATTTCTGTAGCATAGAAATAAGCGCTAACTGAAAAGATACTTGCAGATACAAAAAGGAGACTTCCTGCATGTTGAATGAGGTCGTGGATGGCTTCTTTTTTAGAAAGCATGCGTGCAAATATGGGCAACAAAAGTCCCGCGAAGAGCAGTGCAAACATGTTCACGGCATCGAGTAAGCGAAATCCTTGTGCGTAGATACCGGCTTGCGTTGCTCCATCGGGGTGAATGCGTTCCAACATCACGGAATCCATGCGGTTGTAAATCATCATCAACAAAATGAGCAGCGCATATGGGAAAGCATGGCGCAAAATGACAATTGAAAACAGTTTTTTGATTTTTATTTTTGCTTTCCCGATGGTTTGATGACCAATGACCAGGGCAGTGATGGCGCTGAATCCATACGCCGCAGTTTGCGCCCAGACAAACCATTCGATTTTAAACGGGGTGTCACTCACCCTAAACCAAAGTATATAGGAACAAATCACGACGAGTAAAACGCGATCCATTACCGAGAAAAGCGCATCCAATTTGAAACGATGCAATCCAGAAAAATTACTGCGCATAAACAGAATTACTGCAACAAAAAACTGATTCAAAATCAAAACCGCGAGTAATGACAAATCGTTGGTTTTGTAGCCGATAAGCATGCCTATTCCCAGTGTGAAAATGGCATAGAAAACAAATAGCACGCTCCGCAATCCTAGAATCGAACCCAGTTGATTTTGAGCCAATTGTGGATGCTGCGCCAGTGTTTTGGTGTTGTAATTGGTGATGCCAAAATCCAATAGAATATTGAATAAAAAACTGAAATTGAGCAAGGCAAAATAGAGACCGTAAGTTTCGCTCCCCACTTGGTTTTGCACTTCAGCATCGATGCCTAAAATGAAAAACGGTTTCACCAAAAGATTGAGAAACACGATTAGAATTAAGTTGGAGATAAAGGTTTTGCTCACCGTGCGAAATTAGTGATTTTTGGCATTCACTTATAACCTGAGATTCGATTCATATTTCAAGGCTCAGATTTCATTTTAACCAGCTGATTTAGGCGTGTTTACGAATGTTTAGCGGGCTAAATCGAGTAAACACAACGACAATCAGATGAGTTAAAATGAAAAGTTGAATAATACTGCCGCTTGTAAACAGTCATCTTCTGCCTAAATCTCCCTCAACATAGTTCACTATTTCTCGCTCGATTTAGTTGAATCTGACTATTTACAAGCGGTCTGAGCCTGAAATATTTATCGAACTCAGGTTAAACTCCATCAATCGTGCGATATTGGAAGCACGCAGTTTGGCTTCTTCGGCTTTTGGTCCTGTGAAATGTTCGTCAATGTTTTGGTTAAACAATTCCAACCAACGTGCAAATTCTTTTTCTCCCAAAGGAACTATTTTTGAAATTTCGATGTGCTTTTGCATCGGATTGCCCGTGTAGCTGTGTTCGCCCAAAAGCAAACTTCCCCAAAATTGATACATAATCGGCAAATGTGTATCCCAATTGACCTGCATGATTTCGTTGAAAATCGGGCTCAAAATTTCATCTTGATTCACTTTGTCATAAAAGCGGTCAACGAGGGTTTTGATGTCGGAGGGGGAGGAGATTTGCATATTGTTTGTATTATTCAATAACCAACTCATCCAAAAATATATACGACTCTCCACCAGCGCCCAAATGCCACGAAGGGATTTTACCGTAATATTCTGCTTCGAATTTCACGTAGCGGGCTTTCGTGGGTTTGATTTTTTGAGACATTTCTAAAACTTCTGATTTATATGATTCTGTGGAAATGTTGTGTGTGATGTGAGCCACTTTTTTCCATTTTTTTCCATTGGTGGAAATGTACACCGTGAGATTTTTCGGGAGCCAAATCCAGGAGCGAATTTCTTGAATGAAATTGCCACCCACCCGAGAAATGCGCTGAATTTTTCCTAAATCTACAGTTGCTGAGAAGTTTTGTCCCTGGTAGCCTTGCCATGCCCCGGTTCTGAAATCTTGACCACCGCGTTGAAAATCAATCAAAGCCCTTGGACCACCTGCGCTGTAATGCTTAGAATAGGTGCTGTGAATGTTGATGTTCCAGTTGGTGGTTATTTTAAAATATTCTGTTTCTATGATTTTACTGGGCACACCGTTGGTATATGCAATCGCACGAATCAGTGTCTTTTCTTTCAAGCAAATGGGTTTGATGTAGAGCGTACTAAGTTTAGTAGGTTCAGAACCGTCGAGCGTGTAGTAAATTTGTTGTTGAGCATCCACTTTTCCTATACTGATGCACAAACTATCAGTAAATGTGCGTTTCTGGCTATCGAAGTAGGGCACAATAGAAAATGGTTGGTTTTCGATTTTTGAGTAGGGTGCATTTTTAGAACCAAAATCGCTTGGTTTAGAACCCATTTCAAATTCCAAACGACCGCCATTGATGATATCTTGGTGCTCGATGTATAGTTTTTCGTAGGTTTTACCGTTGAGCTTGATGTTTTGAATGTAAATATTTTTAGAACTTAAATTATTGGCTACAATCACGAAGCGTTTGCCATTTTCCAAATTGATATATGCCGAATCCATATAAGGTGCGGTAATGGCATATTGCGTGGATCCAGGTGTAACGGAATAAAAACCAAGCGCCGTTAAATTCAACCAAGCCGACATTTGTCCACAGTCTTCATTGCCGCTCAAACCATCGGGGTGAATGGTGTACATTTCTTCAATGATTCTGCGCGTCATGTCTTGCGTTTTATACGGCTGTCCGACATAGTTATACAAAAACGCCATGTGGTGACTGGGTTCGTTGCCATGTGCGTATTGTCCAATCAGGCCCGTAATATCGACTTGATGACGTCCTGTGGTTTCCATGGGTGCGGTGAACAATTCGTCCAATTTTGCAATGAATTGTTCGCGTCCGCCATATAGTGCAATCATGCCTGAGATGTCCTGCGGAACAAAGAAACTGTATTGCCAAGAATTGCCTTCTGTGAAATTGAAATTGACCTCTCTCGGATCAAATGGTTCTTGAAAGGTGTTAAACAATTTGGCTTGCATGAAACCATGCTTGGGGTTGTATAGGTTTTTGTAGTATTGTGCTCTTTCAAAAAAGTACTGGGCAACTTCTTTTTTTCCGATGGCTTGTGCAAAAATGGCGATACACCAATCGTTGTAGGCATATTCTAGCGTTTTGGAAACCGATTCGTGCTCAATTTCTACTGGAATAAAACCGAATTTTATCAAAGCTGGAATGCCAAGTTCTGTTTGATAAGCACGTCCTAACATGGCTTTGAGCGCCAAATCTGTGTCGAAATTGCGCAGACCCTTCATGTAGGCGTCCACAATTACGGGAACGGAATGATAGGCAATCATGCAACTCGTTTCGTTGGCACACAATTCCCACATGGGCAACTTTCCGCCGTGTTGAAATT
>JBIIJN010000091.1:0-9117 GCA_044233745.1 Crocinitomicaceae bacterium | reverse complement strand
AGACCGCGTTCGCAATTTTCAACCGCCCATTCGTGGGGAAGAAATTATGGAGATTTTTGGACTAGGTCCTTGCGCTGAAATTGGGGAAATAAAAACCAAAATTAAAGATGCCATTCTGGATGGCGAAATCCCCAATGAATATGACGCTGCTTTGACGCTTATGTATAAATTGGGAGATAACTTGGGGCTCAAGCCAGCTCAAAAATTGTGATTTCTGGGCGAACGTTGAAGCGAATCTGCCACAAATGTCCTAAAGCTCGATTGATATACAAGGTTCTTTTTTCGTCTAAAACAATTTCACCAGCCGAATAACGCTTGTTTTTTACGGGCAACATAGGAGGATTCAGAAAAGGAGGTTTCACCTGACCACCATGTGTGTGACCCGATAAAATCCAACCTGAAAAATCCTTCCAACCCGATAAATCGCATGTGTCAGGGTTGTGCGCCAAAACCAAGTTCGCTTGATTAGTATCCAAATTTTCAAGTCCCTTTGCGATATCGCAGCGATTCGCCCATAAATCGTCTAAACCGATGATATTCAGTCCTTCAAGTGCTAACGACGTATTTCTAAGCACAGCAACACCATGTTCTTCCAATAAATCAACCACTTGTTGAGCCACTTCGGCATCTGCCCAGTCCTTCCCATAATCATGATTTCCGAGAATGGCCACTGTGCCTATTGAGCCCAAAACCAAGTTTTCACAAACTTCACGTAACTTTACCAAATCTGGTTTTCCATTGACCAAACTGATAAAATCGCCCGTATAAACTACAATATGAGGTGAATAAGATTTGGCTTTTTCAAAAGCATTGATGAGGTATTTGTAATCAAATCGGTCGCCAACATGTAGATCACTGATTTGCATTAAAGTTTTGCCTTTGAGGGCAATTGGAAGATTGGGTGTAGGCATCTTACGTTCTACAAACTCCAACCATCGCGGTTCAATTTGCCATGCATAAATACCCGTAAAAACTCCAGCACCGATTGTTGCAAGAAATGTTTTTTTTACAAATTTCCTGCGGTTGATTGGCATTAGGCAGTGGCGTCAATGATTTCGTCGTCAGAATATTCCTTATTCATCCAATCTAATTGACCAATGGTGAACAAGAAAACCAAACCAAAACCGAGGAACAACATCGTGTGAAAAGGAACCAATCCATATTCACCATTCGCGATACCATAAACCACAGCACTTAGGAAAATTAAACTCATAACCCCTTCGAGCAAAGTAACCAAGTTGATTTTTTTCTCGACATACTTGTTGGTTTTCCAATCCTTATTTCCAGATGCAATATTAAATTTCGGGGTGCGCACAAAAGAACTTTTTATGCCCATATAACCTTCAATTACTGCAATTGTGTTGTGCAAAGACATACCCATAGAAACAGTTAAAAACTGCAAGAAACGTCCAATAAATTTAATGAAAGAAACGAACTTGTTTCTTGTTTTATCCTTGTAAGATGTCCAATAATAAAACGCCAAAAATATGGTAGATAAGATAAAGAATGAACCCACCATCAAAATATTATTGTACTCTGGCGTTTGCACTTTGATGTATAAAACAGGCAAGCTTAAAAGCGCAGTTGCCAAGATAAATACGAAAACGGAACTGTTGAACAAATGTGCAAGCCCGTGAATTCTATCATTGATTTTAAGTCCTTTTGTAGTAAACAAACGACCAGACATTTTTCTAAAGCACTCGGCACCACCTTTTGTCCAACGAAATTGTTGATTCTTCAAAGCAGTCATGGCCACAGGTAGTTCAGCCGGGGCGGTAACATGCTCCAAATAAACAAAACGCCAACCTTTCATTTGTGCACGGTAACTCAAATCCAAGTCTTCTGTTAGCGTATCGTGTTCCCAACCGCCTGCATCATTGATTGTTGTTTTTCTCCACACGCCACCTGTGCCATTGAAATTGATGTAATGGCCGGCAGCATTTCTTCCACCTTGCTCAATAGAAAAATGGGCATTCAAGCCAAAAGCCTGAAGCTCAGTCAACAAAGAAAATTTCTTATTGATATGCGACCAACGCGTTTGCACTACGCCAATATCATCACTATTGAAATAAGGGATAGTTTCCAACAAAAAATTTGGATTTGGTAAAAAGTCGGCATCAAAAATGGCAATAAACTCACCTTTGGCAATTACTTGAGCTTCTTCCAAGGCACCAGCTTTAAAACCTTTTCTATTGGTTCTATGAATATGCACGATATCAATGCCTCGGGCTTTCACCTCTGCTACTTTTTTCGCAATAACTTCTACGGTTTCATCGGTTGAATCATCGAGCACCTGTATTTCAAACTTATCTCGAGGATAATCGAACTGAGATACTGTTTCAATTAAACGCTCAACCACATACAATTCGTTGTATACAGGTAATTGAACAGTTACAACTGGTAACTTGTCGTAATCAAAATCAGGGCGTTTGCGTGTATCGCGTTCGTGCTTGGTTTTGAGGTATGAAATCGCCAAAGACAGTTGCAGAGCACTGTAAAAGAAGATTAGAAGAAGTGCAATCCCATAAAGGATAATCAGCGTTATGCTCATTTTTGGTTAACTTAAGGTGTATTTTGGCGCAAATGTAAAACAATTGATGCCTTTAAAAAATAAATTCCATCAAAATTAAATTGTGAATAAATCACAAATGTTTCAAATCGCTTATTGTTTGTGAAGGATTTGATGATCCAAACACAAAACTACCAGCAACTAAAGCATCAGCTCCGGCTTCCACCAAGCGCTTTCCCGTTTCCAAATTCACGCCGCCATCTACTTCAATAAGTGCTGAGGAATTGTGTTTTAAAATAAGTTCTTTGGCTTGAGCAACCTTAGTACAAGCATGGGAAATAAACTTTTGTCCGCCAAAACCTGGATTCACCGACATAATCAAGACTAAATCCAACATTTCAATAACATCCGTTAGCAAAGAAACAGGCGTACCAGGATTAAGTGCTAGTCCTGCTTTCATTCCCGTTTTTTTAATTTGCTCGATTGTGCGATGCAAATGCAAGCAAGCCTCATGATGAACTGTTAAAATATCTGCACCAAAGCGGTGAAAATCATCAACATACTTGGAAGCATCATGAATCATCAAATGCACGTCGCATATTTTGTCAGTATTTTTACTAATCACATCGAGCACTGGAAATCCGAAAGAAATATTGGGTACGAATACGCCATCCATGACATCAATATGAAACCAATCGGCCTCACTTTTATTAATCATTTCAACATCTCTCTGGATATTTCCAAAGTCGCACGAAAGCATTGAGGGTGCTATAATGGGCATACTAAAATTGTTCTAAAATTTGAATTCGTTTTTGAATAGGCGGGTGCGTAGAAAACAAATTACCTATTCCTCCTAAAAAGCCCATAGAATTATCATCTGGTCGATTTTCAATAAACATCTCTTGTACTTCATCATTTCTAACATCCAAATGGTGATTGCCTGAAATTTTACGAAGCGCTGAAGCCAAAGCCATTGGATTGCGTGTCATTTGAGCAGCACCGGCGTCAGCCATGTATTCTCTTTTTCTACTTAAAGCAAACTTGAAAATGATAGACAAAAAGTAAATTACCACAGCCACCAGCAAAATCACCAAAATTGCAGCTCCCCCGCCCTTTCCATCATCTTTTCTACTTCTGTTACCTGCAAATAAGCTATGCAAGAACGTGCGAAAAGTGAGACTTACAATTAGGGAAAAAATGCCAACAAAAATGATGGTGATTACCAAAAGACGCACATCTTTATTTCTGATGTGCATCAATTCATGCGCTATTACTCCTTCTAATTCCTCGTCATTCAAGTGATTTATGATACCGCGTGTCAGTGTAACGCTATAATTTTTCTCGGTCAAACCGCTCGCAAAAGCATTTAAAGCAGGCGATTCAATAATTTTTAACTTGGGCATTGGCATACCTACGCTCATGCATAGATTCTCTGTCAAATTGTAAACCCTCATATTCTCTTTACGTTCTAAGGTGTGCGAACCGGTTGCAAAATCTATCATTTTAGAGTGTCCCCAAAATGCAATCAAGAACCAAATAGCCACACCGCCCAAAACGAATGGAATGGTTTGAATGAACATGCTCAAGGCATAATCTATATCGGGATTGCCCTCTTCGTTTATTGAAAAAACATAGGTAACAGCAAAAGCACCTATAAGTATGAGCAAAGGAAATCCAGCCAACAATAGACTGGATTTGAAGTTATTAGAACGAACTTGTTTATCTAAACCTACGTAGGTCATAGTTGAAAGAATTTAAAACTTAACTTCTGGTGCTTTGTCCAATTCTTGACGCTGAGCTGTGCCCAAATCGAACATAGGCTCTACTTTAAAGCCGAACATACCCGCGAAAAAAACATTGGGGAATTTTTGAACGGCAATATTCAATTCTTTTGTCGCAGAGTTGAAAAAACGACGAACAGCCGCCAATTTGTTTTCTATGTCGCTCATTTCATTTTGCAACTGATTAAAGTTGGAAGATGCTTTTAAATCTGGATAGGCCTCAACCTGTATGCTCAATCCACTTAGAGCGGTAGAAAGCTGCTGTTCTGCTTCAATTTTTTCATTGATAGAACCTGCATTCATGGCGCGTTGACGCATTTGGGTTATTTTTTCTAAAGTGCCGGCTTCATGCTCCATATATCCTTTCACAGCACCAATTAATTGAGGTATAAGATCGTGACGTTGTTTCAATTGAACATCAATATCAGCAAAGGCATTTTCTCTGTTCATTCTCAAACGAACCAGTGTGTTGTAAATAGAAATAATCCAAATCACCAAAACAGCGATGGATGCCAAGATAATAATCAAAGTAGTACTCATAATTCTCGAATTTATTTTGCACAAAAGTATATAGAATTCTTGAACGTGCGAAAGCAATGTGACGAGCGGTAAATCAAATTTCTTCGAATATTGAGGAAAATCAAATTAGGATAAATGAGTATTGGATTAGAAGGAATGGGTTGAGGAAATTAGTGAGATGCAAGTACTAACTTAAGTCTGACCCCAATCCCAGCAGCACCACGCCCACCTTTTCCAAACAAACATTCCACAATTAACTTATTTTATGAACATTTTTTAACTAATTGATGCTTTCAAGCGTTATTGAACAAGATATAATCCATTAAAATGCAATCCATGAAGAACAACTATTCAAACTCATAACTGAATGTATAATGAATGATCAAATGATTTTAGCCGTTGTTGGAGCAGCAATTATTGTTTATGTGCTTTGGGCATTAAAATCTGTTCGTATATTTGACTAATGAAATCTTCAGTCAAATTCAAAAAAATCAAAAATCGAATGCTGCAAGCACTCTTTGCTTTGGGCATTTTTTTGGTGCTGTATTTTGCCGCTGTTTTTCTTTTGCCTCACATTCAATTTTCTTCAAAAAGCAACAACACAAAATATTTGTGCTATCTAAAAAGCAACGGATCGCACGTAGATTTGGTGATGCCTTTGAAAACGAAGCATTACGATTGGATGAGCTACTTGAGCATGGAACACATTGAATATCAAGATTCCACATTTCAATGGGTAGCCTTTGGTTGGGGTGATAAAAACTTCTACCTCAATACACCTACATGGGGCGATTTGACTTTTTCAACCGCATTTAAAGCAGCTTTTTGGCTCAGCTCAGGCGCTATTCATGTTACTTATTATCAAGACATAAGTCCTTCGGAAAAATGCCTACCCATCCACTTGAATGAAAATCAAATGGCTGAACTTCATGATTTTATTCTCAATGACTTCAATCTAAATGAAGCTAAAAAACCTATTCATATCCCCACAGATATGAACTATGGCCCTCAAGATTGTTTCTATGAATCCACAAAAAAATACAGTCTCTTTCATACCTGCAACACCTGGGTAAATGATGCCTTGAAAGACATTGAAGCCAATCACTGTTTGTGGACCGCACTAGAATTTGGGGTTATGGATTTGTATCAAAACCAGAAATAAACAAAAACAATTTGATAACATTAAATGTCATTGTTTTGAAATCCCTTTGCTTGATTAAATCATTAGTTTTGTACAATGAAAAACACAGCGCTTGCATTTATCTTTTTGAGTTTCGCCCATGCTCTAAATGCACAAATAATTATCTCACGAATTGAAGCCAAAGACATTACAACCACTGGGTTTAATGTATCATGGACCAACAATCAAACAGCAACATCCTATATTAGATATGGCGCCACACCAAACTTAGAGTTGGGCACAATTCAGGCGGGCAATGTGCAGAATCCAACTGTTTCTATTTCAGGTGGCTTTCCAGCGCAATTATATTATGTGCAAGCCGTGGCTCAAGTTGGTTCAGTTATTCATCAAACCGATACGCTTGCCTTTATCACTGCTTCCAATTCGTCAGGGGATATAAAAATTTACTTCAACAGAACAGTTAATACCAATTTTGCCAATTCACCTGACAATCATGCTGCTCAACTGACCAACGCCATTGATGATTCACTGGTAGCTTATATTGGCAGAGCACAGCACTCGATTGACTTGATGATTTACAATTTGGACAATTCCTCCTCTACGGCTGATATTGCAGAAGCTCTAAATCAAGCATTTTTAAACGGAATTGCAGTGCGGGTAATTTATAACGAAGACACACAAAACGCTGGCATTGCTGAACTACACCCTAACATTCCGAGAGTGATGAGTCCCGTACCCCAATTTCCGAATGGACACGGAATAATGCACAATAAAATCCTGATCATTGACGCATTTTCTTCCAATGCCAATCGCCCAATTGTGTGGACAGGTTCAACCAATTTTACTGTTCAACAAATCAATACCGATCCAAACAATGTGATTATAATTCAAGACCAAAGTCTGGCTAAAGCCTACACCTTGGAATTCGAAGAAATGTGGGGCTCAAACAACCTGTCACCCAATATAGCAAATTCAAGATTTGGGCCATTTAAAAAAGACAATACACCGCATTATTTCAATATAGGTGGGCGAAAAGTTGAATGTTATTTCAGTCCGTCAGATAAGGTGAATGCCCGAATTATTCAAGCCATGAATGACGCTACTTTCGACATCCATGTGAATACCATGCTCATCACCAGAACAGACATTGGAAATGCCATGCAAGCTGCGCACAATAGAGGCGTTCAACTTAGAGTTTTGGTTGATTCTCCAAGCTCAACTTCTATTTATAGTGACATTGCATTTTGGCTCAATTGGCGTTTGATGAACTATGCTGCTTTACCGCAATCAGGAACGCTGCACCATAAACTCATGTTTGTCAATGCCTATGGTGGTTCTAATCCCTATGTGCTAACAGGTTCTCACAATTGGAGTACATCAGCAGAAACCCGCAATGACGAAAATACCTTGGTCATTTATGATGAAGATATTGTGAATCAATATTTGCAAGAATTTATGGGGCGGCTTGGCACTTTGGTTTCTGCCGAATATTTTGAACCTTTTGCCCATGTAACGGTGTATCCCAACCCTGCAACCAATATGATTCAGGTAAATTTGGCTAGCGGCGCCGATGTTGAAGAAATTCGCTTGGTCAATTCACTTGGTACTGTAGTTCAAGTAATTAAACCTCAGTCTGGACTTCAAATAATAGATGTGGCCTTAGACAACTGCGAATCAGGTGTTTATTTCCTGCAAATTCAAAGCGCCGGTGTTGTTCATGTTGAAAAATTTGTGTTGCGATGAAAAGACGGATTCCTTTGTATCTAATCTTACTGATTCTCCAATTCGGTTGTGCACCCAAACAGCAGTTGGTTCAGTATAAATCATCAACAAAAACGGTTTACAGCAGCAATACCGAACCAAATAAAATTGATTCAATTGTTTCTCCGTATCGTGTTTCGCTTGAAGCAGAAATGAATACCGTGTTGGGCGAATCTACCTGCGCCATGAGTAAAGCCAGACCCGAAGGTGCTTTAGGTAATTTTGTAGCGGATATTGTTCAGAATTTCGCCAAACAATATTTCAGTCAATTTATTGATTACAACCCAGTTATCACCATTTTGAATCATGGTGGATTGCGAGCACCCATCAACGAAGGTCCGATTTTGTTGCGCAACATTTATGAGCTGATGCCCTTCGACAATGAAATTGTTTTTGTAAAAGTGAAGCAGGAAAAATTTGCTGAAGTTATGGCTTATTTGGAGCAAAGTGGTGGCGAACCTATTGCAGGATTTAGAAAAGGTGATGCGCCGTTTGATGCTGATTTCTGGATCGCCACAAGTGATTATTTAGCCTCTGGTGGCGATAAAATGACTTTTTTTCAAGAACCTTTGGAATACAAGCAAACAGGACGTTTATTGCGTGATGAAATAGAATCAACTGTGAAAAAACAAGGCTCAATTTGCACAAAACTCGACGGAAGATGGCACTAGACAGAAGAGATTTTATGGTAAAAAGTTCAACTTTTGGCTTGGGTTTGGCACTCAGCCCGAGTTTGATTCAACAAGCCAAACGCGACTATCGAAGCATAACGATTTTGCACACCAACGATACCCACTCGCAAATCGACCCTTTTCCTGATAATCATAAATATCATGCGCAAAAAGGAGGTGTTGTTAACAGAGCCAAAATGGTTGAGAAAATTCGACAAGAAGTTCCAAACGCTCTTTTACTCGATGCTGGCGACGTGTTTCAAGGAACACCTTACTTCAACCGTTTTCATGGTCATTTGGAAATGCAAGTAATGCAAACGATGGGCTATGATGCGATGACCATGGGCAACCATGACTTCGATATTGGCATTGAAGGTTTCGAAAAAGCCTATAGAGCCAACGCATCTTTCCCAATTATCTCGAGCAATTACGATTTCACCGATACCTCAATTGGAGATTTGGTTTTGCCTTTCAAAATATTTGAACGCAATGAAATTCGTATCGGTGTTTTTGGTTTAGGCATAGAATTAAAAGGATTGGTGAGCAAAGCCATGTATGGCGACACGCGTTATAATGACCCCATCGCTGCGGCTACTAAGTACACCAAACTCCTTAAAAAAGAACTGAAATGCGATTTGGTCATTTGTCTTTCACATTTGGGTTACAAGTACGACACAGAGAAAGTATCAGACCGGATTTTGGCGCAAACCGTTGAAGGCATTGACTTGATTATTG
>JBIIJN010000090.1:0-9326 GCA_044233745.1 Crocinitomicaceae bacterium | reverse complement strand
ATGGCGAGAACCAATACCATGATCGTGGCGTATTATCCATGGCGCATGCGGGGAGAAATACAGGTGGTTCGCAGTTTTTCATTTGTCACAGCCGAAAAAACACAGCGCATTTGGATAGAAACCACACTTGTTTTGGAAAAGTGATTGAAGGTGCAGACGTTGTGGATGAAATCAAACCAGGTGACAAAATCGAATCAATTGAAATTTTTGAGGATTAGTGCTGAAATATCCAAAATACTATTCAAAAAAGGCGACCATTTTCATTGAAACGGTCGCCTTTTTTTGCAATACATGCTTCAATTAAAACTTGATTCTCAGACCAAAAGTCCCTGAATACCCCATATTGGTTTGCATCTGCACGCCCGATGCTTTACTCAACCAAATCATCGGGGATGCCTCAAAAAACAAATGCGTATGGTACCACATATTGTCTTTCTTGCCGATTCTAAAATCTACACCGATAGGCATGAATACATTCATATCAAACCAAGTGCGACCTCTAATTGACTCATAACTTCCAAAGCCCATGGGACTTTGATAAATACCTTGCATTGAGGATGTACCATAAGACGATTGATACTCGAGTGAACTTCCTTGATAGTCATAGACATTGATTTTCGAGCTCAGTGAAACACCTATACCAAGACCGATTCCCGTATAAAACGACCAGCGCTTCTCTGGGTTGGTGCGCCACAACACAGAAGCATTCACGCGCAAACGGTTTGCACTAGAGGAGATGGATTTGTACTGATAGGCAACTGAATCAACGGGAAAAGCCGAAGTGTTGCCTTGAAAAGTGGTGTACAAGGTATCATAAGCATAACGGTCTTGTCTGTAATAATTCAAGGAATTGAAATCGCTGTTCATAAAAGAAAGCCCCAAGCGCAAAATAGGTTTCCCCCAAGGTTGAACGCCCGACTTGTTGTATAAATCGAAACCTAAGGCCGCGTTGAATCCGTTCAATCTTGAGCCAAAAGGATACCCCATCGATTGTAAACCTGTAAAGTCGATTTCAGGGAGATTGTTGTTCAAAGCCAAATTTTGAAAATCTTGCACAGTCATTAAACTCGATTCTCCGAAATAAGACATGCGGCTAAATTCGATGCTTGAGATTTGCATCCTTCCAAGCTTGGTGTTGGGCTCCGTTTGGGAAAAGCACATGGTGATAGGTGCAATTGCCAAAGCGAGCAAAAAAGGGATTTTTTTCATAGTGCGAAATTTAAAATTCCAAACTAAACGCACCTTGATTTCTAATATTGTTTGGTTGATTTATTTTTGATAAATCGATGGACTAAAGCCAATGAATCAACTTGAAACGCAAGCCCCAGGTGACTAATAATCCAGCTGTACCAGTAGGGGCAATACCCTTTGCAGAACTCACCCAATAACTTGGCGTAACCTCAATAAAAAAATGGAGAAAGCGATAAATCCTTTCGCGTTTTGCATTGCCCAGACGAAAATCTAAACCCACGGGTAAATGAAATGAGTAGTCTGTCCACAGACGCGAACCAACCTGGTTAAACTCACTATCATAATAGCTATCCAAGGTGTTCAACACATTTCCATTTTGGTCGATGGTCTGAATTGCCCCATCATTTCGATAGCTATAGTTGACCGTGGAATTGGTCGAAAAGCCGGCTGAAAAACCCAATCCACCATACAAATAAAATCGATATTTGGGCAAGGTTTGCCAATGCAATTCGGTCGAAAATCGCAATCGATTGGAATTGTTGAATGCTGAAATTGAGACCGTTCCAGTGGAGTCAATAAAATTCATGTTACCGCTGTTGAAAACTGTATCGATGGTGTACCTATAGTTTTTTTCAAAGAAATCTCCGTTAAATCCTAAATTATTGACGCTGAAGCCAAAACGCACAACAGGATCGCCATACAGTCGCTTACCCTTGCTATTCAACAAGCTATAAACCATTGCAAAGCGCACAATACTATTTGAAGCAGAAGGATTAGAAGATATTTGTGTATATCCAAGTATATCATTATTCGGTAACTGCTTATCATCGAGCAAAGATTGATACTCGCTTAGTCCCAAAAATTGCGGTGCACCTTGAAATACACTGATGCCAAACTCAAAACCAACAAACTTCATTTTATTGTTTCCCAAGGCCGAATTCATTTGAGCCTCAGACCAACTTACCAATAGCATATTAACTAAAAAAATACTCCATTTCATCAGCGAAGTTCATTAATATATCCCCATATGCGCTTGCAAAATTAATACCGCACTAATTTCATCCACCAATTCCTTGCGTTGCCGATCTTTCTTTTTCATGCCCATTTGCAACATACTGTCTTTGGCCATTTTAGAGGTAAAACGTTCATCTTCAAAAAGCACAGGAACGTTGGGAAAAGTGGATTTTAATTTTTCTGCCAGCTCTTCGACGGGCTTGGTGTTATGGGTATCAGAACCATCGAGTCTTGTTGGGTAACCCAAAACAATGGTTTGCACTTGATTTTTAGTAAAATAGTCTTTTAAAAAATCGAGTAACTTGGGCGTTTCCACAGTTGTGAGGCCAGATGCAATAATCTGCAACTCGTCAGTTACCGCGATGCCCGTACGTTTGGCACCAAAATCCAAAGCCATTATTCTAGCCATTGGGAATGATGAATTTTTTGCGTGGAACAATTGGCATATTGAGCATGTCGGCATACACTTTGGTGATTTTGGCACCCAAGAAAATAATTTGAGCAGAATAAAATACCCATACCAAAAGAATGAAAATTGTGCCTGCCACTCCCCCGCCCACGGCGAAGAAATAATGGGTCAAATAATACTTGATGAGCCACTGCCCAATATAGAGCAAAGCACCAGTAAAAAGTGCACCTCGAATGGCGATTCTCCAATGTACCAAACCGTCGTGGAGGTATTTGAAAACAAAAAAGAAAATGACTGTATTGCTCAAAATTGAGCCCAAATGCGTGGATAAAATAGCCAAAAATGTTGTTCTTTCTTGCCCAAGAAAATGAGCGCCAAAGGACACAAATGCGGTTTCAAGAAAGTACACTGAGATAAAAATAAATCCGGTAATTGTAAGTAGTAAAAAAGACATTAATCTAGCTTTTACTTGATCCCAAAACCCCATTTTGAGCTGACTAACATGAATACCAAAAAAGGTATTGATACTGGCACGCATGGAATTAAAAATGGCAGAAGCAGAAAAGGCAAGAATCAAAAAACCAGCTATTTCTAAGGTTAAACTTCCGCCGCCAACATTGAGTTTACTGAGCAAAACCATCAACCAATCAATGTCTTCTATACCTACATGTTCTTGGGCAAATTCTGCAATAATCGTAATCAGGCGCTCCTGACCCAATACACGCCCTACAGTAGCATAAGCGATATACAAAATTGGCACCAAGGCCACGAGCGTAAAATAAGCCAATGATGCGCCGTGAATAAAACTATTATCTCGGAAAAATTCGGTAAAACTGGTTTTAAACAGTTCAAATATTTTGGAAAAAATATGTTTATTGCGCTCCCACATAGTTCGGTTCAAATTGGATATGGATGTCCATTTCGTTCTGCGAATATAAGACGATTTCCTGATGGTCTGCTGTAATAAACCAATTCTCATAATGCGTTCCCATGAATTTAGCACCTATTTTCGAAACGATTATGCCACCTATTTCTTTGATTGTGAAATCATTGGGACGAAACAATATGGATTTACCCTGCCAATTGAGGGTGTTTATCGCTCCAAAATGAGTTGCCTCTTCAATGTTTTCAGGGTGTTTGTAAAAATTAAACGGTGAATCCATGCGCTGCACTTGGCCTTCTTTGAGATACAGAATATTGTCGGCCCAAGCCATTGCCTCACGTCCGTCGTGTGTAACCAAAACAATAGAACCACCCCAACTTTTCACTTTTTGTTGAATATAACGCTCCATTTTCATGCGCAAACTTGGGTCTAAATGGACAAAAGGTTCATCTAAAAGCAGCACATCAGGTTCAGCAACCAATGCACGCGCCAATGCCAAGCGCTGCTGTTCTCCGCCAGACAAAAAACGAACCTGTTGCTTGGCTAATGGAAGCAAATCACTTACTTCAAGTAATTCTTGACAAAGCGCCATTTTAACTGATTCCACATAGCCTGGCAATTTGATGCGCAAATTTTCTTCAACGGTATGAAACAAGTCCAAATCAAAATCTTGATTCACCAATTTGATTTCAGGATGACCAGCAATGAGCTGTGTTCTGGGGTCGTGTAGCACTTTATTTTTGAAATACACATGTCCGGCATCGGCAGGAATAAGTCCAGCCAAAATTTTCACCAACGAAGATTTTCCTGCGCCACTTTTACCAACAACAGCCAAACACGAGCCTGCTTCAAGCGCCACATCAACAGCATTCAAGATTATTCTATCGCCGTAAGTCAAATGAATTTGTTGTGCTTGGAGTATGTTTCGTGAAGTCATATGCCCTTTTGGTAAAATTGAACTGAATGGCGAACCAAAAGTAGTTCATTTTTGTAGTAAGGTTTTATCTTTGCACTCCAAATTAAAAAACGCCTGTGAAACATTTCATCCCGGTAATATGCATTTTGCTCATCAACATGGGGTTGTTTTCACAGCGTTCACTAGAGGCTTCGCGCATTGAGGATGAAATAGTGGTTGATGGTCTGATGCTTGAATCTGCTTGGACAAATGCGGCAATTACCTCAAATTTCACGCAAACCAATCCACACGTGGGAGAACCCTCAAGCCAACAAACGGAGGTGCGCGTGGTATATGATGATTTGCATCTTTACATTTTTGCCAAATGCTACGACGATATGGATATGGTGTCGAAAGTACTTTGCCAACGCGATGGATTTGATGCCAATACGGATTACTTTACCTTTATCGTTGATACCTACAACGACGACCAAAACGGTTTTGCATTTGGCGTTTCCAATTTGGGCGTTCAATACGATGCCAAACTGTATGTAAATACTTGGATGGGCAACTTGGATATGGCTTGGCACAGTGCGGTGCATTTCGCTGATGACCACTGGAGTGTTGAAATGAAAATCCCCTACTCTGCCTTTAGATTCCCTAAAGTTGACCAACAAAATTGGGGTGTGAATTTTTTCAGGAATATTTCACGCGTTCGCGAATTTTCTGCTTGGAATCCATCTCTGCCTGATTTTGAAAACGATCTTGCCCAATGTGGCGATTTAACTGGGGTGAATACAATCACTCCTCCCTTTCGATTGTCGCTGATGCCCTATACGTCGTTTTATGCCGAGCATCAAAAAAACGTAAATACCAACAGAAACTGGGGCTACTCCTTCAATGGTGGCATGGATGTTAAATACGGGATTAATGATGCGTTTACCTTAGACATGACCTTAATTCCAGACTTTGGCCAGGTACAATTCGACCCAGAAGTGCTAAATCTCACCCCATTCGAAGTACAATTCATCGATTACCGTCAATTTTTCACGGAGGGAAATGAGCTCTTCAACAAGTCTGGGCTTTTTTATTCAAGAAGAATTGGAGGGCGCCCTATCAATTATTGGGGTGTTAACAATGAATTAGAAGAGAATGAACGCGTGTTGAGCAACCCCTTAAATTCCCAATTATTCAATGCATCCAAAGTTTCAGGCAGAACCAAAAGCGGATTGGGTATTGGTGTTTTCAATGGTATTTCGGCCGCCACATTTGCCAGTATAGAAAACGAAATCACAGGCGCTCGCAGAGATGTGATGACAGCACCGCTAACGAACTACAATCTAGTTGTTTTGGATCAAAACTTAAAAAACAACAGTTTCATCACCTTCACAAATG
Organism: Crocinitomicaceae bacterium; assembly: GCA_044233745.1. Taxonomy (GTDB): domain Bacteria; phylum Bacteroidota; class Bacteroidia; order Flavobacteriales_D; family Crocinitomicaceae; genus UBA6165. The sequence goes on along the minus strand of JBIIJN010000090.1, from coordinate 3,539 downwards.
CAAATGTTTGGCGTTCAGGGTCATGGCGCGATGGCAATTTATCGGCTCTGCATGCCAAAATCAATACAAAAGACAATAAGTACTTTGTATCTGGGAACTTTAATTTATCGCAGCGCTATCAAAACTCGGGTAATATTTTCGGACATGCTTTTTCGATTGCGACAGGAAAACAACGCGGTCAATGGGCCTATACCCTTCGCTATTCAGAGGATTCTGACACTTATGACCAAAACGAATTGGGCTTTCTCTTGGTCAACAACACACGAACAGCGACAGCAAGTTCATCCTACACCATATTCAAACCATTTTGGGTATTGAATCGGTTTTGGCTTCGTGGAAATATCAGCTATCAAAGACTTTATAATCCAGACAATTACATTGCAACTTATTGGAGTTCATCAATGGGTGTTACGGATAAAAAATTCCATTCTTATGGACTTAGTTTAAACTCCAATCTCACAGAATCTAATGATTTTTTTGAGCCGCGTTCGTGGGGTGCAGTATTCATTAGACCACAGAACATTCGATATGGTTCATGGTTTTCAAGCAACTACCAAAAGCGCTTGGCCTTGGATATAAATGCATATCATACCGCACTTTTAGACCGCAACAATTGGAATGAACTTGATTTGCTGTTCAGTGTACGTTGGCGCATGAACAATAAGATTTTTTTGATTGCCAGTTATTCTCAAAACATAGCCAACAACGAACAAGGATTTGCCATCCGTAATTTTGGGAGCAATCCCTTCCCCAACGACATTTTGTTTTCTGAACGCAACAAACGTACCTCTATATCCACCATTGATTTGCGTTATACCATCACCAACCGCATGGGTATTACCTTTCGATTGAGACATTATTGGGCCAAGGTTGATTATAATCAGTTCTTCACGCTAAATGAAAACGGGCGACTCGATCCACTGGAATTCGATGGTTTGGATATCAACGGCGTTTCCATGTACAACACCAACTACAACGCATTCACCATCGATATGGTATTCCGTTGGATTTACGCACCTGCAAGTGAAATTAACATTGTTTGGAAGAATGCAGTTTTTAACCAAAACGACCTGACTCAATTGAATTATTTCACCAATATTCAAGACATGTTTGAGCGCAATCCACTGAACAGTTTTTCTGTTAGGTTCATTTACTTTTTTGATACGTTGTACATCAAAAAGTTGGCAAATCGCAAAACGGTTTGAAGTGATTTATGATGATGAAGAACATTTTAATTTGAAACAAGTGATGTTTTAACTTGATTTTACATCCTAACAAACTTACTCACTGATTATCAATAAGATATTCGTTGCTAGGTTTCAGTAACGACTAGTCCCCCACCAAACTCAATTAAATTTTCCCCAACCCATTTCCCATTTCTTGCTACTTTTGCCGCAATGACAACACTTACCAGAACAGCTGAAATACTCGCCTATATTTTCCATCCGCTCAACATCCCACTTATGGGCTTGCTATTGCTCATGTATTTACCTGGAACGCCAGAATCTTTCTTGGTAGCAGACTCGTTTTTTCACATTTCGCAAGACCTGAAAACGATGCTTTTGTTGCTCTTTGGGTTATTCACTTGGCTGGCGCCATTGGGCACTGTGATTATGCTCAAACGCAGCGGTGAAATCACTGATTTACATATGGATGACCGACAAGAACGTCATGCACCCATATCGTTTATGTTGTTTTATTTCATCGTTTTTTTTGCGCTGATTCAGTTCTATTTACCACCCAACCATATTCCAAAAACCACGAATAGCATTCTGCTTGGGGCAGCTTTGGGCATGTTGGCCGTGCGTATTGCCAATCGGGATATTAAGGTCAGTTTACATGCTACAGGTATGGGCATGCTTACGGGAGCCGTTTATGTGTACTACAACACCTTGGCTATTTTCCCCATTTGGTTGATTCCAGCACTATTCATTCTTTCAGGTATTGTGGTGAGTAGCAGAATTATCCTTCAAAAACACGATTTGCAGCAATCACTTATCGGTTTTGTGATTGGTTTTGTAGCACAATTTGTAGCAGGATTGATTCTCTCTTAATTTTTTTCTTTTGGTGATATTGAGTTTCGAACGCCAGAAAATAATGATTTTACAAATAACCACTGGCAAGTGATTGTATCCCTAAAGTAACCTTTATTGTAGGGATTATCAGGAACGCCCAATTCTACGTGCTCTTCTTTGCCATGATAAGTTTTAAAAAGTTTATCCCAAAATATAAACGTAATTCCAAAGTTCTTATTGAAATGCTTCGGTTCAATAGAATGATGAATTCTATGACATGCAGGCGAAACCAATATGAACTTGCCAACAAATCCCCAATCCGAATTACTAGATGAATGCAACAACATTTGATGTGCTTCTACAACAACTTTGACCATCAAGTATGTGGCAATTGGAGCACCAAAAATGACAAATGGAATCACATCAAAAAAAACGCTTGATTTCGGCCTCCAAAAAATGACCACGTTGCCGCGTAAGAATATTAAAATTAGTCGCAGAATGATGAAAGGAATGCAAAATCCACAAACTTTTCGAATAATGAAAAATATAATGGCTGAACCAACCTTTTAAATCTGAAACAACAAAAATCACCACCAATTGAATGTATGGATTTGAAATTTCAAACTTAACATCGAAAGCATTTTGAATAAATCCAACGAGGTAATAAAACACCCCAAATGAAAAAATAAGTGATAAGAAACTAAAAATATTCACCGTTTCTATTAGCCACGCTATTAAATCCGTGCGCGTTGATTTGTTGAATTCCAGTATTTTGCGAAGAGAAGATTCTTTCCAACCGGCATAAAATATTTCAATGACTAAAAGAGAAATTGTGATGGCAAACACAAAATAGAAATGGCGAATATCAAATGCATTTTGCAAATTGTCAATAATGAGCTGATAAAACTTATTGAGCTTTTCTACAATTGCATTCATTACATCAAACCTTTGACATCAAATACCGATTGATCTCCCCCAAAAACTCTGGATTGCTTTCCACATGATTGCCAATTACAACCACATCGGCGCCGGCCGCGAAAAATTGTTCAATACGCGATACATCACGGATGCCACCACCAACAATTATCGGAATTTCAATATCTTCTTTCATTTTTGCAATCCAATCATGGGGAACGGACTGCTCAGCGCCACTTCCCGCATCCAAATACACAACTCGATTCCCCATCATAGCCCCTGCCAAAACAGTACTGCGGAATAAGGGAAAATCGGCGTGAGAAATGGCTTCAGTGGCACTGATACGCTGCACCGCAGTTTGTGTCCCACCATCGATTAAAACATAAGCTGTGGGAATAATTTCCAAATCAGACTCATGCAAGCGTTGCGCCGCTGCCACGTGGTGACCAATCAAAAAATCAGGATTGCGACCAGAAATCAAGTTGAGCAAAAGAATAGCATTGGCACCATCTACAATTTGGTCGGGCGAACCAGGAAAAATGACCAAAGGCAAATTCGAATTTGCTTTCAAGTAGGAAATACACTGCTGTTGTTGTTGACTTGTAACCG
>JBIIJN010000023.1:0-32823 GCA_044233745.1 Crocinitomicaceae bacterium | reverse complement strand
GGGCGAAAAACAAGCCCGCGAATTGTTGGTGCAAGCTTTTGTGGGTGATGTGCTTGAAAAATTAGATGAACCCGTTCGCAACTCTGTTGAACAAATTTTGGAAACGCGATTTGGTTGGGAAGTAATGTCTTAAAAATTATTTGCTAATTTTAGCTGAAAATATGCATGATTGAAATCCCTAATTGTTCAGGACATCTTTAAAATTCCGAAGTTAATTTTTGGAATTCTATTTATTGTGGCAGGAATTGCCTCTGCGTTTTTCAAACAGTATGAAAATATGCTTGTGATTCCCGTAGGCTTATCTCTACTTGCTCATAGTGCCGGCTTAGAACTCGACTTTGAAAATCAGAAATACCGACAATACTACTCGTTTTTCGGAAAGAAAAAGGTGATTGGTTTTCTCTAGAAACTTACAAAGCAGTCATTATTTTGCAAAAGGAAGGGAAAATCTCTGTTGTATCCACTAACATGCTGGCTTCTTCTACGATTTCATTACGCGAACACCAAGTCTTCCTCACAGACCAAACCCACCGCAAACGACTGTATTTGAAGCATTTTGACACGCATGAACAAGCCAAAATATTCGCCCTTGACTTCATGGAAAAAACGGGAATTCCATTGGAGCGCTTCGATCCGGTGATTTCGCAACAAACGCGTAACAGGAGATAGCTCAACATCTCTTATTTTATCCAACTTTATGCGGAAATTTCTTCTAATTTTGCGCCCATGGAACAGAAAGACGACAAATTAAAAGATATAATATCTCACGCCAAAGAATACGGTTTTGTTTTCCCTTCATCGGAGATTTACGACGGATTGGCAGCCATTTACGACTATGGACAGTTGGGTTCAGAGTTGAAAAACAACATCAAAAGCTACTGGTGGAAAGCCATGACGCAAATGCACGAAAACATCGTGGGTATTGACGCCGCTATTTTTATGCACCCGCTCACTTGGAAAGCTTCGGGTCACGTGGATGCCTTCAACGACCCATTGATTGACAACAAAGATTCGAAAAAGCGTTACCGAGCAGATGTTTTGGTGGAAGATTACATTGAAAAAATCCGCCAGAAAAACGAAAAAGAAGTTGAAAAAGCTCAAAAACGCTTCGGAGATGACTTTGATGAAACGCAATTCTTGGCGACCAATCCAAATGTGTTGCGCAACAACGAAAAAATCGCGTCTATCGAAGCCCGCATGAAGGATTCTTTGGAACGCGAAGATTTGGCTGCATTCAAACAACTCATCGACGATTTGGAAATTGCCTGCCCTGTATCTGGCTCCAAAAACTGGACAGAAGTGCGTCAATTCAACTTGATGTTTTCTACTGATATGGGCTCCGTGGCGGGTGATGCTTCTAAAATTTACCTGCGTCCAGAAACCGCTCAAGGGATTTTTGTAAACTTCTTGAACGTGCAAAAAACAGGGCGCATGAAAATTCCATTTGGAATAGCTCAAATCGGTAAAGCCTTTAGAAATGAGATTGTTGCGCGTCAATTTATTTTTAGAATGCGCGAATTTGAACAAATGGAAATGCAATTTTTTGTTCGTCCGGGCGAAGAAATGAAGTGGTACGACTACTGGAAAAACGAACGCATCCTTTGGCACAAAGCATTGGGCTTAGGTGAATCGAATTACCGCTTCCACGACCATATCAAATTGGCGCACTATGCCAATGCCGCTGCCGATATTGAATTCAAATTCCCAATGGGCTTCAAAGAATTGGAGGGTATTCATTCACGAACGGATTTCGATTTAACGCAACACGAAGAACTTTCAGGAAAAAAACTGCGCTACTTCGACCCAGAATTGAACGAAAACTACATCCCGTATGTTGTTGAAACTTCAGTTGGCTTGGACCGCATGTTCTTGGCTGTTTTGTCGTCGAGCTACAACGAAGAAACCTTGGAAGATGGTTCAACACGTGTCGTTTTGTCCATTCCACCAGCTTTGGCACCCTACAAAGTAGCCGTGATGCCCTTGACGAAAAAAGATGGTTTGCCAGAAAAAGCACGAGAAATCATCGACTCTTTGAAATTCGATTACAACTGCCAATACGACGAAAAAGACTCCATCGGAAAGCGCTACCGTAGACAAGATGCCATCGGCACACCGTATTCAGTAACCGTTGACCACCAAACTTTGGAAGACAATACAGTTACCATTCGCGACAGAGATACCATGCAACAAGAACGCGTGGCGATTGAAAAATTAGCGGAGATTATTGAAGGGAAGGTGAGTATGAGGAAGCTTTTAGCGGTTGGCGGTTAGCTTTTGGCGCTTGGTAATTGAACGCAAAACTCATTTTTCCCTATTTTTACCCAAAATTCACAACCATGACATTTGAAAATATCCTTCTTGAAATTGAAAATCGCATTGCTACGATTACCATCAACCGACCGAGTCAACTCAATGCCTTGAACAAACAAACGATTGAAGAGTTGCGCTTGGCTTTGGATTCTTGTAACAATTCAGCAGATGTGCGCGTATTGATTTTGACAGGCAGCGGAGAAAAAGCTTTTGTCGCTGGTGCAGACATCAAGGAATTTGCGAATTTCAACGTGGAAGAAGGGAGTCGTTTGTCGCAAGATGGACACACCACGTTATTTAACTTCGTGGAAAACATGAACAAACCAGTAATTGCAGCTATCAACGGATTTGCTTTGGGCGGTGGTTTGGAATTGGCGATGTCTTCTCACATTCGCGTGGCTTCCGAAAATGCGCGTTTGGGTCTACCTGAAGTTTCTTTGGGCGTGATTCCAGGCTATGGCGGAACGCAGCGTTTGGCACATTTGGTTGGACGTGGAAAAGCCTTGGAAATGATTGCCACTGCTGGCATGATCAAAGCCGACGAAGCCTTGCAATGGGGCTTGGTAAATCACGTTGTTGCACCAGAAGCATTGATGGTAAAAGCACAAGAAATTGCACTAAAAATCTGCATGAATTCAGGAACGGCGATTGCATCTGCTATTCGCGCGGTAAATGCCAACTATGCGCATGGTTTGGATGGTTTTGCCAAAGAAGTAGAGGAATTTGGCTTGTGTTTTGGCACCGAAGAATTCATCGAAGGCACAACCGCATTTTTGGAAAAAAGAAAACCTAATTTCAAGTAGATGAATAGCGATACAATTAAATATGGTGCAGTCATTTTGCTCGCAATTGCGGCCATCACGTGTTTTTTGCCTGTTGAATTATATGATGGTTATGCCCTTTTATCTGACGGCACTCAGGTAGATGAGAAGCTGAGTCTATCTTACTTGTTCAACAAATCAAATTTCATTGAAAGTTATGCAAATCGGGGGGTTGTAGATATCGCCTTGAAACCTGTCGGATGGATTTTGGTAGGTATTGTAAATTTAGGACTTCCATTTTTGTTGGGTTACCGCATTTCAATTGCCAAAGAAAAAAAACGAACCGAGCATGACAACAAATAACACTGCCAGATGGGCTCATTATTGCATTATTCTCATCACAATAGTGTTGGCGTTATTTTATTTGGGCAATGTCATTTTGCCGTTTATTTTGTCTCTCTTCCTGACCATTTTATTGCTTCCAGTTGTTCAATTTCTTGATAAACTTTGGTTTCCCAAATGGCTTTCGGCTTTGATTGCTGTGGGTCTTTTTACTGGAATAGTTGGCGGAATTGGGTTCTTTTTATACGACGAAATCAACGCATTGATCAGAAATTTGCCTGGCATGATTTCCAAAGAAAGTGCCGCAATTTATCATGCAGAAAAATTTATGAGTTCGCCAGAAGTAGCCGCCAAAGTGAATGAATATTCTCAAGATATTATCAATTTTGGAATGGGTTATTTACAAAAATCCGTTTCCTATATCTCCTCTACCCTATTTATGATTGCCATGATACCGGTGTATATCTTTTTTATGCTGATGTCGCGCGATCGTGTAGATGCCTATTTGATGTCGCGCCACAATGAAAACCTAGAAAAAACCAACACAGTAGTTAGCGACATTAAGAAATCAATTCAAAAATATATCATTGGACTAACAAGCGTAATCATTGTTGTTAGCACACTTCTTTCTATAGGTTTATACTTTCTAGATATCCCCTATTGGTTATTGCTTGGTGTATTGTGCGGATTACTTGGGCTCTTTCCCTACATTGGTGTTGCCTTGGGCGCTTTGTTGCCGTTAACCATTGCCATCTTAACCAAAGATGCCTTGTGGTATCCTATCGCCGTGTTGGGTTTATTTATTTTGGTTCAATTCCTCGAGGGCAACGTAATCACGCCAAACATCATTGGAAACGCTGTGAACATCAATCCCGTAGCGCTCATGTTGGCTTTGTTGTTCATGGGCGTGATTTCAGGAATTTTAGGTCTGATTTTAACCATTCCGACCTTGGCGGTGGTTCGTATTTTGATGGAATCTTCTGATGAATTGCGGCCTTATGCGAAACTTTTGGCGCATAAGGAGTGATTTTTTTCTCTTTTTCTTTCACCGAAACAATAAAATATTACTTTTGCACTCCCGTTCGATAAATGATTATTCTATTATCGGATACCACAAGCCCCGGTGGCGGAACTGGTAGACGCGCTGGATTCAAAATCCTGTACTTTCGGGTGTGCCGGTTCGATTCCGGCCCGGGGTACTAAAGACGACTATTTCTAGTCGTCTTTTTTTGCGCCATAACTTTAAAGAAATAAATTCGGGCGTACTATGGTTCCCTGCCTGCATGATGCAGTCAGGCAGGGATTCCGGCCCGGGGTACTAAAGACGACTAGAAATGGTCGTCTTTTTTATTTATTCTGAAAAAGAATTCAATTCTTTTAGTTTTCAATCCTGGTTTTCCATGGCCTTCTTCGATTTTCTGTACAAATAACTCCCGTAAATAAACCTTTTAGCAAATCTCACTTGTTTATCTGCGCTATTGAGTTTTTTGAAAACATTGGCGTTCACACCAAAATATTCGTAGCTGGACCCATCCGTGAAAGTGATTTCCAACAATAAACCTTTGTGTTTATAATCAGCAATTCCACATTCCATTGTCGTTTTTTGGTACTCTTGAAGATTGGCTTCTTTGGTTTCCGGCGCTATACTCACCAAGAAATGGTAACCATCTGTAACTTGTCTCCCCATCACTAAAGCTTCTTCTTTCAATGGGTCACCGTCTTGAAATTTATCGGGGTGCCATTGTTTTATTAGTTTTCGGTAAGTCAGTTTTAAAGTGGCGAGATCAATTTCGTTTTCAATCTGAAATAGTTCTTTGTACTCTTTAATGCGCTTCATAAAATAAGGTTTGATTGTGTATGAGGAAAGGGAAAAGGAAAAAAATGGTCGCATTTTAGGCTACTCCATAAAAGACAAAACCCCCAAGAAAGTTGATACTTCTTGAGGGCTTCTATTCCCACAGCCATATGGGCTTGCGGTCCGGACGGGACTCGAACCCGCGACCCCCTGCGTGACAGGCAGGTATTCTAACCAACTGAACTACCGGACCAAAATTTATACTTAACTCTGACAACAGTCAGAAACAACTTACGTTGCTAAATTTTGTATTGTTCAAAATGCTTTCGTTTAAAGCGTTGCAAAAGTAGATAAATTTTGTAATGCTGCAACTTTTTGTAGCAGATTTTCTAAAAAAAGTTCGATGTGCACTGAAAATCAACTCATTTGGATGCTGCCCTTTTCGGATTTTCAGAAACAAACGCCTTCCAACTGTTCGATTTGGATTTGTTGTTCTCCCCAACGCCGTTTGAAAAATAATGGCACATAGCAACAGCCAAACCGTCGGTAGAATCGAGGTATTTCGGCATTTCCTTAAAATTGAGCAACTGCATCAACATCGCTGCCACCTGCTCTTTCGAAGCATTTCCATTGCCCGTAATGCTTTGTTTGATGCGCCGTGGTGAATACTCCTCATAGTGTAAACCTTTAGCCAAGGCAGCCGCAATGGCAACCCCTTGTGCCCTGCCCAGTTTCAGCATGGATTGCACGTTCTTCCCAAAAAATGGAGCCTCAATGGCCATTTCATCTGGCTTGTATTCGCTGATTACGGCACTCAAACGCTCATAAATCATCAGCAGTTTATCTGGTTGGTTTTCCAATTTTTGCAGGTTAATCACCCCAAAATTAATCATGGATGCCTTTTTCCCTTGAATGTGAATCAAACCATAACCCAAAACAGTGGTTCCGGGGTCAACTCCTAAAATTATTCTATCTTCGCTCGGTTTTTCCATGAGATGACAAAATTAACCAAAATAAACAGCCGCGTCCTTCTGTTGATTAAGATTCTCTTTGTCGCTGTGTTGTTATATGTCATTTACCTTCAACTCAACAAAGCAACATCTAGCCAAGAAGACCAACTCATCTTGTCTAAACCCCTTGGCTTATTGCTCACCTTACTGCTCATGCCACTCAATTGGGCCTTGGAAGGACTCAAATGGCGCTCCATTTTGCTTAAACTCAAAAATAGAATCCCGCTAAAAACTCTTTTGTTTTCTCTTTTTACTGGAATTTCAGCAAGTCTTTTCACCCCAAACAGAGCAGGAAATTTCATTGGTCGAATGATTTGGTTTGGCTCGGCAATCCGTGTGCAAGTATCCGTGTTATCCATTTACGGGAACATGGCGCAATGGCTCTCTTCCATTATTTTTGGACTTGTGGGTCTAACCTTAGTGCAGTTTTTTCAAATTCCCGAACTGCAATTGTCGCAAATCATCGGATTGGCATGTATCATCGGATTTGTCGTGCTGCTCTATTTTGTTCCATTTTGGGCACCCAAGTTTTTAGGACGGTTTATTTACCCTCGTAAAATGGAACATGCCGCCCGGATATTAAAAGAACACCACAACTTGAAATGGGAACTTTTAATATACAGCCTTCTCAGACATGCTGTTTTTTCAACACAATTTGTACTCACCCTTTATGCTTTCGGAATTCCGATTAATGGCCAGTTGTTTTATGCCGTTTGGATCACCTACCTTATCATGACCTTGATTCCGTCGCCACTTTTGGGCAAATTACTCATCCGCGAAAGTGTGGCCCTCTTTGTGATTGGCGCCATGTCCATTAATAGCTCCACGATTCTGCTCAGCACCGTTTTGATTTGGTTCATCAATTTAAGCATACCCGCAATTATCGGCGGAATAATTTGGTTGAAATGGAAACCTTTGCAATAACATATCCACAAATTTGGTTAGGACTATGGGTGCTTTTCACGCTCTATTTGTTCGTAAAAAACATTTTCAAAGTCCGAGATGATTTGGGTGGATTTCCGCTGCATGAACTAACCGTTGTGATTCCATTTCGAGATGAAAAACAAAATTTAACCAAACTCCTCGATTCTATTTTAGCGCAAAAATCACATCCTGCACAATATATTTTTGCCGATGATCATTCAAACGATGGCGGCGCGAAAATCATCGATGACCAGCTTGACTTAAGCGGCGTTTCATACAAAATCGTAACGCTTAATGGTGATTTGAGCGGTAAAAAACATGCATTGATGGAAGCCGTAAAAAGCGCTCAAACTCAATATGTTCAAACAATAGATGCAGATGTTTGGTTTCATGAAGATTTCTTCTCCAATTTACCCCATCCACAAGCGTTTGATATGATGATTCTACCCGTGAGAATGGTCGGAAATGATGCTTTTACCAAAATCATGGAATTGGAATACGGCACCTTCCAAATCCTGCAAGCTGGCGTGAGTCGGGAGAAACCTTTGATGGCCAGTGGTGCCAATTTAATCGTGAAACGCGAAGTTTATCTGCAAACCAACGACCTCAGCAAACACGACCACCGCAGTTCGGGCGATGACCAATATGCCTTGGTTCAATTCATCAAAAACAAAAAGAAAATCACCACTTTTTTCGATTCAGCTCTGGCGATTTTCACTTTTACACCGCCTAACTTGGGTGAGCTACTGAAACAACGTGCGCGATGGATGGGCAATAACACACAAGGAAATGACACAAGAGCATCACTCATTTCGCTCTTTATTTTCACAGTGAATTTATCGTTTCTATATTTGATATTAGAAGGACTTCTATTTGGTTTTACTCCTGAAATTCTACAAATCATATTCGTCAAATTCCTTTCGGATTTCATCGTGTACTTCAACTGGTTCAAACGAAACGCAACATGGAAATTGGCTCCATATCTTCCACTGCTGAGTCTGCTCTACCCCATTTATTTGATTCTTTTATTGGGGAAATATCTTAGCGGCAAAAAGCAAATTTGGAAAGATAGGGTTGTATAATATCATTTGAATCTTATCACTTTCAACTTCATTTTTTCCTAACTTTGCATCCCCAAATTTCTGTCAATTATGTTTGAAAATTTATCTGGCAAATTAGAACGTGCGTTTAAGGTCCTCAAAGGACATGGTCAAATCACTGAAGTAAACGTTGCTGAAACGCTGAAAGAAGTGCGTCGCGCCTTGTTGGATGCCGACGTAAATTTCAAAACAGCAAAGGATTTTACCCAACGCGTAAAAGACAAAGCTCTCGGGCAAAACGTATTAACTTCCATCACCCCAGGTCAATTGTTGACCAAAATCTGTCACGAAGAATTGGCAGAATTGATGGGAGGTCAGGAAGCCGAATTGAATTTCAAAGGCAATCCTGGAATCATTTTGATGTCTGGTTTGCAAGGTTCGGGGAAAACAACATTCTCTGGAAAATTAGCCAACTACCTCAAAAATAAAAAAGGCAGAAAACCGCTTTTGGTTGCTTGTGATGTTTACCGTCCTGCTGCTATCGATCAGCTGCATGTCTTGGGAGATCAATTGGGCGTTGAGGTTTATTCCAACAAAGAAGAAAAAGACCCTGTAAAAATTGCACAAGCAGCCATTGCGCACGCCAAGCAAAATGGTCACAATGTTGTTATTGTCGATACCGCGGGTCGTTTGGCCGTTGACGAAGCGATGATGGACGAAATTGCTCGCGTAAAAAACACCATCAATCCAACTGAAACTTTGTTCGTTGTTGACTCTATGACGGGTCAGGATGCCGTGAATACCGCAAAAGCCTTCAACGACCGCATCAATTTTGATGGTGTAATTCTAACCAAATTAGACGGTGATACCCGCGGTGGTGCAGCGCTTTCTATCAAATCGGTGGTTGACAAGCCCATCAAATTTGTGGGTACGGGCGAAAAAATGGACGCCATCGATGTGTTCTACCCAAAAAGAATGGCCGACCGTATTTTGGGCATGGGGGATATCGTTTCTTTGGTAGAACGCGCCCAAGAGCAATTCGATGAAGAAGAAGCTAGAAAACTTCAGAAAAAAATACACAAAAACAAGTTCGATTTCAACGATTTCTTGGGTCAAATCCAGCAAATCAAGAAAATGGGCTCCATGAAAGACTTGATGGGCATGATTCCCGGGATGAGCAAAATGACTCAGGGCGCGGATATCGATGATGACGCCTTCAAATATGTGGAAGCCATCATTTTCTCAATGACTCCTGCTGAGCGCGAACGTCCAGAAATTTTGAGTTCACAACGCAGAAAACGCATCGCAGTTGGTTCGGGTCGCGATATTGCTGAAGTAAATCGACTCATCAAACAATTCGAAGACACCAAAAAGATGATGAAAATGATGGGGAACCGTGCGGAAATGGGTAAAATGATGCAACGCATGAAAAATATCCCAGGAATGGGTGGCTTATAAAAACATAAGCCTGAGGTAAACGTTTATCCATTATGGAATCAATTAAAATCGGGGGCGTACCCGAGCATTTCAACCTACCTTGGCGTCTGGCCATTGAAGAAGGACATTTTGCAGGTTTAAACCACAAAGTTGCTTGGGAAAACCAACCCATGGGCACAGGACAAATGGTCAAAAAACTTCGCGATGGCGAATTGGATATGGCCATCCTGCTCACAGAGGGCGTCATCAAAGCGATTTTAGAAGACCATTTGGATGCAGCAATCATTGAGGTATATGTAAGCTCTCCTTTGCGCTGGGGCATTCACGTTCCATTCAACAGCGATATCAAAACTTTCGACGATCTAAAAGACAAAACCTTTGTAATCAGTCGCTTTGGCTCAGGATCACATTTGATGACCTATGTGAAAGCCGACTACGAAGGCTGGGATTTGGGTAAAATTAACTTCCAAGTGGCTGGAGACATTGAGGCATGTTTGAATACTTTAGAAAACAATGAATGTCAAGGTTTTCTCTGGGAAAAATACACCACTTTTCCTTATACCATAAAAGAACGTTGCCGCTATATTGATGAGGTTGTTACCCCTTGGCCGTGCTTTGTGATGGCCGTGCCCAGGAATATCTCGCCAGATAAACTCGTAGAAATCAAAAAAATGATTGAGGTTGTATTACAATTATCGGCTACTTTAAAAACTTCAGATGACGTAGCCGATGTTTTTGCCTGGCGCTACAACCTGCGCTTGGGTCAAGTAAAAAACTGGCTCATTGAAACCAATTGGAACTATTTGTGCAATGACCACAAAGACGATTTAGAAAAAACCGTTCAATACTTAGTGAAACTGGGACTTATCTCTCCTGAAAATGCCAAGGATTGGGACGGAACGCTGTTTTTGTAGCAAATTATCAAGCTCCAGCAGAGCAGTATCATGATAAAATCAGAAATTGATAGTCGGCTGAATCAACTTTAGTGGAAGCCCGCCACTTGCAACAATCTGAATGTGTCTATGTATGTTTCAATTCCCTTGAGAATTCATTTAGATTAAATTATTGACAACAAGCCAGATATACAAAATTTCCTTTGTCAATAAAATCTTGATAAATATTTGAATATCATCCAAGATAAATTAGCTACCTTTGCGCCCGAATTTCGAAACATTAATAAATTATAGTCGATTATGGCTTCAATTAAAGGTAAAGTTGCACAGGTTATCGGTCCTGTTGTTGACGTTAAATTTGACAAGGGCTCTGCTCTTCCAAGTATTTACGATGCACTTGAGGTGCGAAAAGCAGATGGAACAGTTGTTGTTCTTGAGGTTCAACAACATACAGGTCAGGACACTGTTCGTGCCATCTCTATGGACTCCACGGATGGTTTCACACGTGGTATGGAAGCAGTTTCTACAGGATCTGCGATTAAAATGCCAATTGGCGAAGCAATTAAAGGTAGATTGTTCAACGTAGTTGGTGAAGCCATCGACGGCATGAGCTCTGTTTCTAATGCCAACGGTTTGCCTATTCACCGTCCGGCACCGAAATTTGAAGACCTTTCTACTGCAACAGAAATCCTTTTCACAGGTATCAAAGTAATTGACTTGATTGAACCTTACGCAAAAGGTGGTAAAATCGGTTTGTTCGGTGGTGCAGGTGTAGGTAAAACAGTATTGATTCAGGAATTGATCAACAACATCGCCAAAGGTCACGGTGGTCTTTCAGTTTTCGCTGGTGTAGGTGAGCGTACTCGTGAGGGTAATGACTTACTTCGTGAGATGTTGGAATCTGGTATTATAAAATATGGTGAAGAATTCATGCATTCCATGGAAAATGGAGGATGGGATCTTTCTAAAGTAGATACAAAAGCGCTTGAGGAATCAAAAGCAACTTTCGTGTTTGGTCAAATGAATGAGCCTCCAGGTGCACGTGCTCGTGTTGCCTTGTCTGGTTTGACTTTGGCTGAATATTTCCGCGATGGTGATGGAGAAGGTCAAGGAAAAGATATCCTTTTCTTCGTGGATAACATCTTCCGATTCACACAAGCAGGTTCTGAGGTGTCGGCTCTTTTGGGTCGTATGCCATCAGCGGTAGGTTACCAGCCAACTTTGGCTACAGAAATGGGTGCGATGCAGGAGCGTATTACTTCTACAAAAAGAGGTTCGATTACATCTGTTCAGGCCGTTTATGTACCTGCGGATGACTTGACTGACCCTGCTCCAGCAACAACATTTGCTCACTTGGATGCAACTACAGTATTGTCACGTAAAATTGCAGAGTTGGGTATCTATCCAGCGGTTGACCCATTGGATTCGACTTCACGCATTTTGACTCCTGAAATTGTTGGCGACGAACATTATGATTGTGCGCAGAGAGTGAAAGAAACATTACAACGCTACAAACAACTTCAAGATATTATCGCGATTTTGGGTATGGACGAATTGTCTGAAGAAGACAAAATGATTGTTCACCGCGCACGTCGTGTTCAGCGTTTCCTTTCTCAACCATTCCACGTAGCGGAGCAGTTTACTGGTATCCCAGGTGTTTTGGT
This sequence comes from Crocinitomicaceae bacterium, assembly GCA_044233745.1. Taxonomy (GTDB): domain Bacteria; phylum Bacteroidota; class Bacteroidia; order Flavobacteriales_D; family Crocinitomicaceae; genus UBA6165. The sequence goes on along the minus strand of JBIIJN010000023.1, from coordinate 20,647 downwards.
TGATATTCAAGAAACCATCAAAGGATTCAACATGATTATGGACGGTGAATTGGACAAATACCCTGAAGCAGCATTTAACTTGAAAGGTAGTATCGAAGAAGCGATTGCAGCTGGTGAGAAAATGTTAGCCGAAGTATAATAAACAACAAAACAGTTTATGATCTTAGAAATAATCACCCCCGAAGCGAAATTGTTCAGCGGCGAAGTTACATCTGTTGTGCTTCCTGGCGCAAACGGATCATTTCAATTGATGAGCAACCACGCACCAATTATTTCGGGTCTAACTAAAGGTACAATCAAAATCGATTTGGCACAAGCCACACAAACTTTTGACCCAATCGAAGGAAAAGTAGAAGTATCTTCTAAAAATGATAAGCAGCTCTTTGTTCACATCAAAGGAGGCGTTATTGAAATGCAAAACAACAAGGTAATTGTTCTCGCTGAATAAGAACCTGAACAAATAGTTTTAAAGGGATGCATGCTATGTATCCCTTTTTTAACCTGTGTTCAATTCATATTTCAAGGCTCAGATTTCATTTTAACCAGCTGATTTAGGCGTGTTTACGAAGGTTTAGCGGGCTAAATCGAGTAAATACAACGACAATCAGATGAGTTAAAATGAAAAGTTGAACACTAATCCCGCTTGTAAACAGTCATCTTCTTCCTGAACCTCACTCAACATGGATTACCATGCCTCGTTCAGTTCAGTTGAATCTAACTATTTACAAGCGGTCTGAGCCAGAAATATTAATCGAACTCAGGTTTTTAGTTTTTTATGAAATAAACATTGTCAATGTGCGTTATCTGTAGTATTTTCGCACCTTGTTTTCGCACAATACAGAATGAATTATTTGAATCACATCAACCCCAATAACGTTCCCAAGCATATTGCAATAATTATGGATGGAAACGGCCGTTGGGCCCAACAAAATGGTCAAGAGAGACTCTTTGGGCATTTTGCTGGCGTTGAGGCGGTTCGTAGAACCTTGAAAGCTGCCGCGGAACTCGGAGTGCAATACCTAACGCTTTATGCCTTTTCCGTTGAAAATTGGAATCGACCGAAAGAAGAAGTAGATGGATTGATGGATTTACTCGTGAATACAATCGTTAAAGAAGTCGATGGTCTGCACGAAGATGGTGTTCGTTTAATTACCATCGGTAATACAGATGGTTTACCCGATTCATGCCGACAAACTTTATACGATGCTATTGAACGAACCAGCACAAACAGCAGAATCAATTTGGTTTTGGCGTTGAACTACAGTGCGAAATGGGAAATTATTGAAGCTGTGAAACAAATTGCGTCCAAGGTACAAGCTGGCAATCTTGACTTGGAAAACATCAACGACTTAGAATTCAGCAACCACCTGACCACAGCTGCAATGCCCGACCCTGAATTGGTCATCAGAACCAGCGGCGAACATCGCTTGAGTAACTTCCTACTATGGCAAAGTTCTTACTCAGAATTGTTCTTTTCAAAAGTTTTTTGGCCCGATTTTGACGCAGAACATTTGGCCGAAGCTATTTACGATTATCAAAACAGAGAACGCAGGTTTGGATTAGTTTCTGAACAAGTAAAATAATATGCACATGAACAAATTCCTTTTTATTCTTTCTTTGTTGATACTCGGCGCAACGCCAATCCAAGTGCATGCTCAAGATTATTTGAAACCACAAGAATATGAATTGGGCCCGATTGCCGTGGAAGGAGCAGATAATTTCGACCACAACGCACTTCGTGCCATTGCTGGATTAAAACAAGGCGACCGCGTTATGATTCCCGGTGAAAAAATCGCTCAAGCGATCAAAAACCTGTGGGAAGAAGGTCTATTCTCTGATGTAGAAATTACCGTGGATAAAATTACGGGGGATATTGCGTATTTAAGAATCAAAGTGCAAACCAGACCTAAATTGTCCTATTTCAGATTCAGTGATAATGTAACGAAAAAAGATGCAGATAAAATTCGAGAAGAAATCAATCTGTATTCGGGTCGTACAATTTCGGAAAACCTCATTAATGTTACTCGATTCCGAGTTCGAGGCTACTATTTAGAAAAGGGATATTATCAGGTGCAAGTAAATATTGAGCGCTACAAAGACACTTTGGTCAACAATGCCGAATACTTTGTGATCAACGTGGAAAAAGGAAATAAAGTAAAAATCAAAGACATTACTTTTACTGGTAACGAGAGTATCAAAGCCGGAAAGTTGCGTCGTTCTATGAAAGATACCAAACGCAGAAGTTTACTCAATCTATTCAAAAAATCGAAATATAGCCAAGCAGCTTACCGACGGGACAAAGAAAATGTTATTCGTAAATTTAACGAAAATGGATTGCGCGATGCAACTATTGTTAGCGATTCTGTTTACCTTTTAGACAATAAAAATCTGATGATCGACATTAAAATTGAAGAAGGTCAGATGTATTATTTTGGAGAAATTGAGTGGGTGGGCAACTCTATCTTCACAACAGGGTTTCTAGACACCGTTTTGGGCATCAAGCCTGGCGACCCCTACAACCAAGCATTATTGGAGCAACGACTTTTCATGAGTCCAGATGGACGCGACATTTCTTCACAATACATGGATAGAGGCTACCTTTTCTTCAACTTGGTACCTGTAGAAGTTTCTATCACCGAAGGCAATCGCATCAACTATCAAATGCGTATTGTGGAAGGAAAAGAGGCCCGAGTGAGAAACATCATCATTCGCGGCAATACCAAAACCAATGAAAACGTGATTCGCAGAGAGATCCGAATCAGACCCGGGGATTTATTCAACCGAAACGACATCATTCGTACGCAACGCGAATTGGGGCAATTGGGCTACTTCAACCCTGAAGCCTTCCAAGTGAATCCAATTCCCAACCCACAAGATGGCACTGTGGATATCGAATTTATCGTTGAAGAACGCCCCTCAGATCAAATTGAACTTTCTGGAGGCTACGGTTTCGGTCGTGTAATATTAACATTGGGCTTGTCGTTCAACAATTTCTCTATCAAAAACATCTTCAATAAATCTGCTTGGCAACCGCTTCCTGCTGGTGATGGTCAGCAATTCAGTATCCGAGGTCAAGCCAACGGACGTTTCTTCCAATCCTATAATTTGTCTTTTACAGAACCTTGGTTAGGAGGTAAAAAACCAACCTCGCTTTCGTTTTGGGCCAATCACAGCCGCATGGACCAAGGTGGTTTGTTTGGTGGTGCATCGCAGGCAGGATTATCAAAAATCAACATTACAGGTGTAGGCGTTGGATTGGGTAAACGTTTGAAATGGCCAGACGATTATTTCACGGTGTATCATGAACTTTCGTACAATTATTATGAAGTGTTCAACGGGGGCAATTGGTTCGCCATTGATAAAGGCTACGGGAATATGTTTGCCTACAAAATGGCCTTATCTAGGAATTCAATTACCGATTTCATCTATCCTAGAGGTGGCTCAAAAATCAATTTGAGTTTCAAAACAACACCGATGTACTCTCTTTTTGATGGTGTTAGCGACTATTCTAGCTATACACAATCGGATTTGTTCAACTTCATTGAAATGTATAAAATCAAGTTTACAGGTGAATATTTCTTCCCCTTAACTAAAGATAAAAAATTGGTTTTGATGCCGCGTTTTGGTTTCGCATTTATGGGCACGTATAGCGCTTCAAAAGGAGTTTCCCCAATGGAGCGATTCTATATGGGCGGTAGTGGTTTGACAGGAATTGGGATGATGGACGGCCGCGAAATTATTGCCCTTAGAGGCTATGATGATCTTGCCGTGGCATCGCAAATCGGGGACCCATTGGCGACCAAATTCACTTTAGAATTGCGCTACCCTATTTCCTTGAATCCAAGTGCTACTTTCTTTATACTCGGTTTCGCGGAGGCTGGGAATACTTACACGAGCATCAGAAACTACAATCCTTTCAATGTGAAGAGAAGTGCTGGTATTGGTGTTAGAATTTTCTTGCCTATGTTTGGTATGTTGGGCTTAGACTACGGTTGGGGCTTCGATATGTTGGATCCACATTCGCAAGGATATGGCACGCACAACCAGCAAATTCTAAGTCGTGGTTACAGAGGTCAATTCCACTTCACGATTGGTATGAATCTTGGAGAATTATAATCGTTAACAAATCAAAAATTAGGTATATGAAATCTTATCTTTTAAGCGCCTTTTTAATTTTTGGCATAGCGTTTGTTTCTAAAGCGCAGAAGTATGGCTACATCGATTCAAAGTATATCATGGAGCAAATGCCGGAGTATCATGAAAACAAAGAAAAGTTGGATAAACTCTCGGAAAGATGGCAAAAGGAAATAGACGACCGATATGTTGTACTTCGAAAAAGAAAAGAATCGCTGGCGCAAGAGGAAGTGCTGCTTCCCGATGATGTTAGAGAAAAACGTAGAGAAGAAATTAAACAATTAGAACAAGAAGTAATGCAACTGCAAAGACTCTATTTTGGTGTGAATGGCGAGTTGTTCCAGAAAAGACAGGAACTCATCAAACCCATACAAGATAAAATCTTTGAAGCTTTAGAGAAAGTGGCATCAAAAGGAAATTATACCTTTGTCTTCGATAAAGCCAATCAGTCGAATCTCATTTATGCTGACCCCAAAATGGATTTGAGTAAAAAAGTTCTAGAAGAACTAGGGGTTAAAACAAAGTAAGTAAAAAACAACAATTAACAAAAAGAGAAATGAAGAAGTTATTTTTAGCAAGTATTATCGCATTGGGTTCATTCACTGGCTTTAGCCAAACTAAAATTGTACACCTTGATGTGCAAAAAGTGATTGATACCTTGCCATCCTACAAAGCTGCGAAGAAAGAAATCCAACTTACAATGGACGATGCCGAACGCGATTTGAAAGAAATAGAAGACGGATTGAATAAGATCTTGCAAGAATTAGAGATTGCTACTAATGAAGGCGCAAGTCCAATGACTTTGGATCGAATTCGTAAACGCGCTCAAACTCAACAAGAGCGCTACTACCAAGCTGAGCAAATGTGGCAACGTGACATGCAAATCTTGAATGCACGCTTGAACGAACCTATTTTAAAACTCATCCAGAAAGCTATAGACAATGTGGCCGAGCGAATGAAGATAACCTATGTGCTCGATGTGGCAGCAACGCACTACGCTAAAGGTGAAGATATCACAAACTTAGTAATTACAGAAGCTTTGGCTTTGGATGCAGCGGCAGCAGCGGCAGCAGCAAACGGTCCAAAATAATTGAATTAATCCCATAAAAAAAGCTGCGTCCGAAAATCGGACGCAGCTTTTTTGTTTTATTGATATCGAATTAAAGTTCTTCAAACATATCCACCACTTGTTGCGTAACCCCTACATTGGAGAAACCACCATCGTGGAAAAGATTTTGCATGGTCACATATCTCGTTAAGTCGGAGAACATAACAACGCAATAGTTGGCACAATCTACCGCTGGGGCATTCCCCAAAGGCGACATTTGTTCAGCAAATTTTATAAATCCACCAAATCCTTTTATACCTTGTCCTGCTGTGGTAACAGTTGGCGATTGAGAAATTGTGTTCACACGCACTTTATTTTTGATACCATAATGGTAACCAAAACTACGTGTAATTGACTCTAATAAAGATTTAGCGTCAGCCATATCATTGTAGTCTGGGAAAATACGCTGTGCCGCAATATAAGTCAACGCCACAACAGACGACCATTCGCTCAAGGCATCCAACTTATAAGCCGTAGACAATGTTTTGTGTAGCGAAATTGCTGAAACATCCATGGTTTGGCTGTAATAATTGTAATCTGCACTCGTATAATGCTTACCTTTTCTAACGTTGGGCGACATACCAATAGAGTGTAAAACGAAATCAATTTTGCCGCCCAGAATCTCCATCGACTGTGTGAAGAGATTTTCCAATTCATCAACTTTCGTGGCGTCGGCAGGAATAACCGTGCTACCCGTAAGCGCGGCCAATCCATTGATTTCGCCCATTCTCATGGCGATTGGTGCATTGGTCAATGTAAATTTTGCTCCTTGAGCGTGCGCCTGAAGCGCAACTTGCCAAGCGATAGACATATCATTTAAGGCTCCAAAAATGATTCCTCGCTTGCCGTGTAAAAGTCCGTGTGACATAAATTCTTGTGCTAGAGTTATGCTGCAAAAGTAACAAAATAAAAAGTAAGGGGTCAATTTTCATAATTGAATCACAGAGTTTATTAGCAAAGCAGTACCTTTGCCACCGTTATGAGCTTCAAATTAACCAGAGATTTTATTGATAACATCCGTCAGGCAGTGCGCCAAGGCGATGTCCATATCATTGAAAGCATCTTGGTTGAGCTGCACCCTGCCGATATCGCGGAGATCTTTGAATCCATCGATGCTCATGAATCCAAATTCATTCTTGACCTATTGGAAGAAGAATTGGCTGCGGAGGTGCTTACCGAACTTGAAGAGGATGCCCGCGAAAGGTTGCTCAAAATCATGTCGAGTAAAGAAATCGCCGAACAATTGGAGCAAATTGATTCCGATGACGCGGCTGATATCTTGGGTGAACTTTCTGAAGAAATTCAACAGCAGGTTATTTCTCAGATGGAAGATGAAGACATTGCTTCTGAGGTTGTTGACCTTTTGAATTACGATGAAGACACTGCGGGGGGCTTGATGCAGAAAGAAATCATCAAAGCCCGACTCACATGGACTGTGTTGCGCTGCGTGGCAGAATTGCGTCAACAAGCAGAAAATGTTGAAAAAGTGTATACCATTTATGTGGTTGATGAAAAAGACAAATTGGTAGGATTTCTATCGCTAAAAAAATTGCTTTTTGCCAAGCCCAAAGCGCTGGTTGAGGATTTGTTTACAAGCAAGAAAATCATCTCGGTGAAAGCAAGCGAAGACAAAAGCGTTGTTGCCAACCTGATGCGTAAATACAACTTGGAAAGCGTGCCAGTTATAGACTTACAGGGCAAACTTGTAGGACGAATTACCATCGACGATATCATTGACGTGATCCAAGAGGAGGCTGAAAAAGACTACCAAATGGCATCGGGTATATCGGGCAACATTGAAGCGCGGTCGAGTATTTTTAAAATTTCTCGTGCCCGACTTCCTTGGTTGATTATTGCACTATTTGGCGGACTTTTAGGCACACAGGTGATAAAATCTTTTGAGCCACAAATAGAAATGAACGCCATGTTAGCCATTTACATCACGTTGATTCCAGCGATGGCAGGAAACGTTGGGGTTCAATCATCGGCCATCGTTGTTCAGGGATTGGCAAACAACACCCTGCGCACAGATGATTTACGCAATCGGCTTACCAAAGAAATTGCAGTGGCTTTGCTGAATGGTCTTGTTTGTTCGTCGATTGTTTTTATTCTCAACTATGTGTTTTACAAAGACATCAATTTGGGCATTACCGTGTCTGTGGCTTTGTTAACCGTGATTTTGCAAGCATCCATTATGGGAACAATAATTCCATTGGGATTGAACCGCATAAAAATTGACCCAGCTTTAGCCACAGGGCCGTTTATTACCACCATGAATGACGTTGTTGGCTTATTCATCTACTTCTCAATCAGCATCTTACTTTACACATAAGCCATGAAGCCGCAAGTTGTTTTCATTGATACCGTGCATCCCATTTTGCAGCAACGTTTAGAAAACGCTGGCTATCAATGCATTGACGCAACACATTTCAGTAAAGAGCAATGCATGGCTAGCATTGAAATTGCAAAAGGCATTGTGATTCGCTCGAGATTTAGGATGGATGAGATGTTTCTGAAAAACGCCAAATCTCTTGAATTCATTGCGCGTTCGGGAGCAGGCATGGAAAACATTGATGAGGCTTATTGTGAATCGCGCGGAATTGAACTGTTCAACGCACCTGAAGGCAATAGAAATGCTGTGGCAGAACATGCGCTTGGGATGTTGCTCAATTTGTTCAGACATATCAAAAAAGGTGATGCTGAAGTGCGCACAGGCATTTGGGACAGAGAAGGCAATCGCGGAGTAGAATTGGATGGAAAAACCGTTGGCATTATTGGCTTCGGAAACAACGGAAGTGCTTTTGCACGCAAACTTTCGGGCTTTGATGTGCAAGTTTTGGCCTATGATAAATACAAAAAAGTAGCGAATTTGGGTCAAGTGGAAAAAGCCTCAATGGAACGAATTTTCGAAGAAGCAGATGTCGTAAGTTTTCACGTGCCACAAACCGAAGAAACGCTGTTTTGGGGGAATGCTGACTTTTTCAATTCCTTCGCGAAACCGATATATTTGTTGAATATGTCGCGTGGGAAAATCATAAAAACCCAAGATTTACTCGATGCAATTGACCAAGGAAAAGTGCTCGGTGCCTGCCTTGATGTTTTAGAATTTGAAAGCACCAGCTTTTCAGAAATAGACAAAAACGAAACTTTAAACCAATTGCTGAATCATCCAAAAGTGCTACTTTCACCCCACATTGCTGGTTGGACGCAGGAAAGTTATTTTTTATTGAGTGATGTATTGGCAGATAAAATTTTGACGAGAGAATGAAAGTAGCAGTAGTTGGCGCCACGGGCATGGTTGGCGAAGTTATGTTAAAAGTGTTGGCGGAAAGAAAATTTCCCCTCACAGAATTAATCCCAGTTGCCTCTGAAAAATCAGCTGGCTCAATCCTAAGTTTTGAAGGAAAAGACTACATTGTTGTTACTTTGGAAGATGCCGTTAAATTGTCACCCGACATCGCGATTTTTTCAGCTGGAGGCTCTGTTTCTTTGGAATGGGCGCCCAAATTCGCAGCAGTCGGCACAACGGTTATCGACAACAGTTCGGCTTGGCGCATGCACGAGGACAAAAAGCTCGTGGTACCAGAAATCAACGGACATTTGCTTACCAAGGCGGATAAAATTATCGCGAATCCGAATTGTTCAACCATTCAATTGGTGATGGTTTTAGCACCTTTGCATAAAAAATATGGTGTGAAACGCGTTGTTGTGTCCACTTACCAATCCATAACCGGAACAGGTGTAAAGGCAGTCAAGCAAATGGAAAATGAACGTGCAGGGATACAGTCAGACATGGTTTACCCCTACCCGATTGACCAAAACTGTTTGCCTCATTGTGATGTTTTTGAAGACAATGGCTACACCAAAGAAGAAATGAAATTAACCAAGGAAACCAAGAAAATCCTGGACCCAAACATTTCTGTTACTGCTACGGCGGTTCGCGTGCCTGTTGTTGGTGGACATTCAGAATCTGTAAATATCGAATTTGAAAACGAACCCGATTTGGGCGAAATCAGAAAAATATTGCACGAAACATCAGGCATCACTTTGCAAGACAATCCTGATACCAACAACTACCCCATGCCGCGTTATGCATCTGGAAAAGACGATGTGTTTGTGGGTCGCATACGTCAAGATTTCTCTCAAGCCAACACCATCAACCTGTGGATTGTAGCAGATAACTTGAGAAAAGGGGCAGCCACCAACGCCGTGCAAATCGCTGAAATTGTGAGTAAACTCTAATATGGGAAACTGGCAAAAAGTACTCGGTCCTGGCATCCTATTCGCTTCCACTGCGATAGGCGTGTCACACTTGGTGCAATCTACCCAAGCGGGTGCCAATTTTGGTTTTACACTGCTTTGGGCTGTTGTGATTGCCAACGTGCTCAAGTTCCCGTTTTTCGAATTTGGCTCGCGCTATGCCAGTGTAAAAAACGAGTCGATACTCCACGCCTATTGGGATTTGAATAAATTTTGGCTCTACGCCTATTTGGCCATTACTTTCATCAGTATGTTTTTCGTGTCGGGCGCCGTGGGCATTGTCACTTACGGTTTCATGGAAAACTTATTGGGACTGAATGAACTCACAGGAATCAAGCACTTCACTTTGTTTTTTCTCTTTTTTGTCACTACCGCTATTCTGTGGATTGGTCGATTCAGCACCTTGAATAAACTCATAAAATTTCTCGGAATCGTTTTGCTGTTCACCACGTGCATCGCTTTTGTAGTGGCTTTGGTGAAAGGCAAACAAGGCCATTTGGATTTGCTGCCGACTATTTCAACTGAAGCCATTGCTTTTATTTTGCCCTTAATGGGATGGATGCCAACAGCGGTCGATTTGTCAGTGTGGAATAGCATTTGGACGGTTGAGCGTATCAAAGAATCGGGTTACAGACCATCGTTGAAAGAAACCTTGCGCGAGTTCAATTTTGGCTACTGGATTTCGGCAATTTTGGCTGTCATGTTTCTCACCATGGGCGCTCTGATGGTTTATGGAACTGATGCAACTGTGCCTGGAAAACCAACCGATTTTTCTGCTTTTGTGATTGGCATCTACACCAAAACAGTTGGAGAATGGACCTATTATATTTTATCCTCGGCAGCGTTTTCGATCATGTTTTCTACGTTTATTACGGTGTTGGATGGATACAGTCGCGCCATCAGCAATGCCATGAGCTTGATTTCAGTAAAAGTGCTGAGTCCAAATAAAATGTACCGCAACACCCTGCTGCTCACCAGTATTGGTTCATTTCTGCTCATTTTGTCGTTTTTGGGAGATGCGCAAGGTTTGCGAACCATTGTAAACACAGCAACCATCCTTTCCTTTCTAATTGCACCTGTTATTGCGCTGTTAAATTTCATAGTAATCACTTCCAAGAATATCCCGAAAGAAGCCCAACCAGGTACATTCATGAAAATTTTGAGTTATTTGGGCTTGATTTACCTATTCGGTTTTTCTTTGTTTTATGTTATTTCACTTTTTTAAGCACAGCATGACACGTATCACATTTCTACTCCTTCTACTAATTCAATCGGAACTTCTGATTGCATGTCTGAGTGCCGACCAAAACCGCATTTTTCCCATCGGACAATCGAACAAAGGATGGCATGTTCTGGAGATTCAACAATCGAGAAATGATGCCGACTTCAAACCCATTTGGCGATGTGTAGCTTATCATAAAATTTACAGCGAAAAACACGAAGTAAAACAAGCAGACTCCATACAAACCATGGGTTATTTCCCAGAAGGAAACTACATCAAAGTCGTTCAACTCCTTTTTGGAAAAGCCCTAGAAATTGCCAAAACCAATAAAACACTTAAATATTTGACTCCAAAATCGCTTTATTATTGTGATTATTCGCACGACAATCCTGAAGCCAAATTGAGTTTTGATACCCTAAACAATAGAACTTATGTACAGCTCAATTCTGGGAAAAAGCATGAAATCACCGTACTTAAAAATGAGAACTCAATAGCACGCGACCTGTTGCATGCAAGCATGGAAGATGAAAACAAAGAGGTGAATGTTGCTCAAATGCTCCAAGATATATTGTGCGTTAATTCAGTGCGAAAATTCAATTTGGGTGACAAGAAACTCACGGTTGTCCACATAGGCATAGGGGAATTTTTGAGCGACGCCAATGGCAATGTGCCAAAACCAAATCCATACTTCTCAAAAGAACCTTTCAATTCCATTTTCAATTCCATCTTTTTCGAAAATGTGCTCCACCACGGCTATGGTTTTGATTTTATGATTTGGGAGTAACACCATAATTAGACGCAATTTATGCCCGTTCAACTCATTGGAACATTGATTCTGCTGCTTTTTGCGATTGCTGTGTTTTTCGGGTATCGCTTCTTGAAAGCGCATCAGCACAAATCTGCGTTATTCGTGATTGTATTTTTGGGCTTGTTTTTGCGACTTTTCATAACCTCCGACTCAGGATTGCATGAATGGGATGAACGCTATCATGCCTTGGTGGCTAAAAACATGATGGACGCCCCATTTCAACCCATGTTGTATAAAAATCCGGTTTTGCCTTACGATTATAAAAACTGGACAGAAAATCACATTTGGCTCCACAAACAACCCATGACCCTTTGGTTGATGGCAGGAAGCATGAAAATTTTCGGTGCGAATGAATTTGCAGTCAGGTTACCCTCCATTTTACTCACAACCTTAGGTATATTGCTGATTTTCAGTATCGGTAAGATACTCTGGAACGAAAAAACGGGACTTTATGCTGCCTTTTTTTATGCCATTCACGGTTTAATTTTAGAGCAAACGGGAGGACGGGTTACCACCGACCACGTAGATATTGCCTTCCTGTTTTTCATTCAACTTGGCGTGTATTTGGCCTTGGTTTTCTTTGAACGCAAAACACTCTGGTTCAACATATTATGCGGTATTGCCATTGGCATGGCCTTGCTCACCAAATGGCTCCCCGCACTTATTGTTTTGCCCATTTGGCTCATTGCTGGATGGAACAAATTCGATGGTTCAAAAAAAAGCTTGATGCTCCATTTTCTTCTCTTGATCACCGTGATCGTGGGAGTTGCACTCCCTTGGCAAATCTACATTCACGCACAATTCCCAAACGAGGCCATCTGGGAAAGTCAATACAATTTTCGACATCTCATCGACGACATTGAAAACCATGCAAAACCCTGGTATTACTATCTCAATCTTATCCGAGAATTGTTCGGCGAATTGATTTATCTCCCTTTGGTTTGGATGCTGTATGGCTTCTTTAAAAAAACACGCGATTTTAAGCACTTGATACTTTTGACTTGGATAATTGTGCCATTGATTATCTTCTCTTTGGCCAAAACAAAAATGCAAGGCTACATACTTTTCAGTGCCCCAGCCTATTTTTTAGTTGCGGCATTATTTATCGAATATCTCCTAAAGAACCAGGAAAAATTTAAATGGAAAAAATGGACGCTAGCACTTGTTATTTTACTTTTTGCACTACCATTGCGTTATTCCGTAGAACGTATCAAGCCATTTCGCGACAGAAGTGCAGATTTCACTTGGATGGAGGACATCAGACAACTCAAAAAAAGTCACGCCAACCTTAATAAAACACTGATTTTCAATACCGATCGATATATCGAAGTCATGTTTTATACAGATTGTATCGCCTATCCTTTTGGTGTTGATTCCGAGCAAAAAAACCATCTGATTGATGAGGGCTATCTCGTTTATGAGGATATAGAATCTGCGTTTCAAAACCTGAAATAAATCTCCGTATTAAAGGACAAAGTTTTAGCTGATTTGTAAAGTTATTTCAAGGAAAAATAATGTAAATGCCACAACAATTCGCAAAAAACGACCCAAAACCCGAATTTCATGTGGTGAATATGGAAAATAACTAAGCATTTGTGATGTAAAAATTAGTTCATAAACCCCTATTTTCTTTTAATAACCTTGTTAAAAACTGCTCGCTCGTCGAAGTAAAAAAAGGCTTCGAATCCGTTAAATTTGTGGGCTATTGATTTTTAACGCATACCCCAACATGGCCGAAAACGAAAACACAAACGTCGATTACAACGAAGAACATATACGTTCGCTCGATTGGAAAGAACACATCCGCCTACGACCAGGTATGTATATCGGGAAACTCGGCGACGGTGCTGCTCCTGACGACGGTATCTACATCCTCATCAAAGAGGTGGTGGACAACTGTATCGATGAATTCGTCATGGGCAACGGGAAAAAAGTGGAAATTGATATCAAAGACGGAAAAGTGTCGGTTCGCGATTACGGTCGTGGCATTCCGCTAGGCAAAGTGGTGGAAGTGGTTTCCAAAATGAACACTGGAGGTAAATACGACTCCAAAGCCTTTAAAAAATCTGTTGGATTGAACGGTGTAGGTACCAAAGCTGTAAATGCATTGGCATCAAGTTTTTCTCTGTATTCCGTTCGCGAAGGTGAACTCAAGCGTGCCCAATTCGAACGCGGTGAGTTGATACAAGAGTTTGCCGTCGAAAAAACCAATGAAACCAACGGCACGCTTGTAGAATTTATTCCTGATGAGTCTATCTTCAAAAAGTTCTCGTACAAAATGCCTTTCGTGGAGAAAATGGTTTGGAACTACTGCTACCTCAACCGCGGCTTGGCCATTTACCTCAACGGACAAAAATACCAATCCAAAGATGGTTTGAAAGACCTCTTGGAAAACAATATGGATGGCGACCCGCTCTACCCTATCATTCACTTGGAGGGCGAAGACATCGAAATCGCATTCACCCACGGAAGGACTTACGGCGAGGATTATTATTCTTTTGTGAATGGTCAGCATACCACACAAGGCGGGACACACCACAGCGCATTTCGTGAAGCAGTAGCCAAAGTGATACGCGATTTTTACAACAAAAACTACGAGCCTTCAGACATCCGCCAGTCCATTGTGGCAGCGGTAGCCGTGAAAGTGATAGAACCCGTGTTTGAATCACAGACCAAAACCAAACTCGGTTCGCAAGAAATTGAGCCCAACGGAAAATCGATGCGGGCTTTTGTAAATGATTTCCTCAAAGAAAAACTAGACAATTACCTGCACAAAAACCCCGATGTTGCTGAAATTATAGAACGTAAAATAAAACAATCGGAGCGCGAAAGAAAAGAACTCAGCGGCATCAGAAAACTAGCGAGAGATCGGGCAAAGAAATCGAGCTTACACAACAAAAAATTACGCGATTGCAGAACCCATCTCACCGACTCGAAAGATGATAAGCGTATGAATACCACACTTTTCATCACCGAGGGAGATTCTGCGAGTGGTTCCATCACGAAAAGCCGTGATGTGAATACCCAAGCGGTTTTTTCATTGCGCGGTAAGCCTTTGAACTGCTTTGGTTTGACTAAAAAAGTGGTGTATGAAAACGAAGAATTCAACCTCATCCAAGCAGCTTTGGATATTGAAGACGATATCGACAATTTGCGCTACAACAAAATTGTAATCGCAACCGATGCAGACGTAGATGGTATGCACATCCGCATGTTGTTGATGACATTTTTCCTTCAGTTTTTTCCAGATTTGGTAAAGCGTGGACATGTATTTATCCTCCAAACACCGCTATTCCGTGTGCGCAACAAGAAGAAAACGATTTATTGCTATTCTGAAGACGAGCGCCGCGCAGCCATGGCAGAATTGGGGAAAAACCCAGAAATTACACGATTCAAAGGATTGGGTGAAATCTCACCAGACGAGTTTGCCAATTTCATCGGTGAAGACATCCGTTTGGAGCCTGTTTTGTTGAACAAAGCCCAGAGTGTAGAAAGTATTCTATCCTATTACATGGGTAAAAACACCCCCGATCGTCAGGAATTCATCATCAGCAATTTGCGTGTTGAAAAAGATGAAGCCGTTGAACTCAACGATGCAGTAGAAGAATCACAAACCGTAGAAGAAGCCTAAACCATGAGCGACGAAATAGAAGACGAGGACAACTTGAACGAAGACGAACAACTGGATTCGCAAGAAAACGACGAGCAGGAAGAACAGGCCGAGGAAGAATTGCCACATGCCTCAGAAGGTATGGATCGCGGTGACATTACCTCTGGTGATAATGGCGAAAAAGTAACTGCTGTTGGTGGCTTGTATCAAGATTGGTTTTTGGATTATGCTTCTTACGTAATCTTGGAACGCGCTGTGCCAAATTTGGCTGACGGATTGAAACCAGTGCAACGACGCATCCTACACTCCATGAAAGAAATGGATGACGGGCGCTACAACAAGGTGGCCAATATCATCGGGAACACGATGAAATACCACCCACATGGCGACCAATCTATTGGTGATGCTTTGGTGCAATTGGGGCAAAAAGATATACTCATCGACTGTCAAGGAAACTGGGGAAACACACTCACCGGCGACTCAGCTGCTGCTCCGCGATACATTGAGGCACGTTTGTCGAAGTTTGCTGGCCACGTGGTCTTCAACCCAAAAACAACAGAATGGTTGGCTTCTTATGATGGCCGAAACAAAGAACCACTAACGCTTCCTGTCAAATTTCCTTTGCTCTTGGCTCAAGGCGCAGAAGGAATTGCCGTGGGGATGGCTTGTAAAATTTTGCCCCACAATTTCAATGAGTTGATTGATGCTAGCATAGCCATTCTAAGAGGAAAAAAAGTGGAGATTTTCCCAGATTTTCCCAACGGAGGAATGGCGGATTTCTCCAACTACAATGATGGATTGAGAGGTGGAAAAGTACGCATCAGAGCCAAGGTTGCCAAGTTGGACAACAAAACATTGATGGTGACCGAGATTCCATACGGAACCACAACATCATCGTTGATAGAATCTATTATCAAAGCCAACGACAAGGGCAAGATAAAGGTGAAGAAAATTGAAGACAACACCTCAGCCATCGCAGAAATTGTGATTCATTTGGCACCAGGTGTTTCACCAGATAAAACCATCGATGCGCTTTATGCATTCACTGATTGTGAAGTTTCTATTTCACCGAATGCATCTGTTATTGATAATGATGTGCCACGTTTTTTAGGCGCATCTCAACTCTTGAAAATTTCTACCGACAATACAGTACAACTGCTCAAACGCGAATTGGAAATCAAAAAAGCGGAACTTGAGGAACAATGGCATTTTGCGAGTTTGGAGAAAATTTTCATCGAGAAACGTATCTACCGCTTGATTGAAGAAGAGGAAACTTGGGAAGGCGTAATTGAAGCCATCGACAAAGGTTTGAAACCTCACATCAAGCACTTGAAACGCAAGGTTACGGTTGAAGACATTACCCGTTTGACTGAAATTCGCATCAAGCGCATCTCGAAATTCGACAGTTTCAAAGCAGATGAATTGATTGCCAGAATTGAAGCTGAATTGGAAGAAATCCAAAAGAATCTCGATAATTTAATCGAGTTTGCAATTGAATATTTCAAAGATTTAAAAAAGCGCTTTGGAGAAGGACGCGACCGTAAAACAGAAATCCGCACTTTCGATACCATTCAAGCCAGAAAAGTAATCATCGCCAATAAGAAACTCTATGTTGATTTGGAAGAAGGCTTCATTGGCTGGAACTTGAAAAAAGCAGAATACATTGCCGATTGTTCTGAGATTGACAATGTCATTGTGTTCTTTGATACAGGAAAAATGCTCATCACACCTATTGCAGAAAAGAAATTTGTGGGTAAAGGCATTGTGTATTGTGGCGTATGGAAAAACGGTGATAAACGCACCATCTACCACATGATGTATCAAGATGGATTGGGAGGTCCGGTGATGATGAAGCGCTTCTTTGTGAATGCAGGCACTCGCGATACAGAATACGATTTGACGCGTGGAACGAAAAAATCGAAACTCGTTTATTTCTCGGTGCACCCGAATGGTGAGCGCGAATTGGTAACCGTACATTTGCGTCCTAGGCCCCATTTGAAGCGCCTTCGTTTTGATATCGACTTTGGAGAAATGTTGATTAAAAGTAGAACAGCGGCCGGAAATCGCGTTACCAAAGAACTAGTTTCAAAAGTTACTCAAAAAGAAGTACTTGGATCAACCTTGGGCGCAAGAAAAATCTGGTACGACGAAGTTGTGAAACGCCTCAATGACGAAGGTCGCGGCAAATTCTTGGGTGAATTCAAAGGCAATGACAAAATTCTAACTTTATATCAATCAGGTCAATACCGACTTTCTACCTTTGATTTGTCGACGCATTTTGAAGATGATATGATTCACATTGAAAAATGGCATCCTGAACGTCCGTTGACTTGTGTTTACTACGATCCAGAAAAAGACATGCACTTGGTGAAACGCTTCTTGTGTGAAATCACCACAGACAAAATGGTGAATTTCTTACCTGAATCAGAGGGTGTGCGCTTGGATGTGGTATCTACTGCTTACCAACCAGAGATCAATATTGTGTTCAACAAACTCCTCAAAGCCACTAAAAACCTACCCGATAAACGCGTAGATTTGAGTGATTTCATCGACATCAAAGGCATGAAGGCATTGGGCAATCAGCTTACCAAATTGAAAACCAAAGAAATTCAATTGGTTGGTCCTATTGAAGGCACATTACCGTGGCCAGAACCTGAAAAACCGCAAAAAGTTGAGCCAGAGTTTGAAGACAGCGAAGAAGGCGACGATGTTGATTTTGAAATCACCAACGAAGAAGACCCAAACGATGAACAACCCAGTTCGGACGATGTTCCATTTGAAATTGAGTGGACAGTTGGCGATGTGAAAAAAGAAGACGAACCAAAAAAGGAAGATGACGAGCGCGAAGAACCGCCTCAAATGACTTTGTTTTGATGCTGCCCCACGATATTGAAAACATTCGAAAAGCGCTGGCGGGCGAACTCCCAGGCGAAGCGGCACATCTAGAAATGTTGCCCTACCGAGGTACTACTTCAACGATGCTCAAATCGGCAAACGACTACCGCGAAAGTGCCGTTGCAGTGCTGTTGTTCCATGAAGATGACACGCTCAAATCAGTACTAATCGAAAGACCAACATACAACGGAACACATTCAGGTCAAATGGCATTTCCTGGTGGAAAAAGAGACGCTGAAGATCCAGATTTAATTTTCACTGCCCTCCGTGAAATGCACGAAGAAATTGGATTTAAAGACGACAAAATCATCCATCTGGGTCAACTCACCCGCGTATATATACCTGTGAGCCGGTTTTTAGTCTATCCACATGTGTTTTACAGCCAAAATGTCTATCCTTTCACACCCGACCCCATCGAAGTTGAAAGCATAATCACCTTTGATTTGTTTGATATTTGCAAGCCAGAAAACAAAACCACTACCCAAATCAAACTAGACAACGGTTTGATTATGAAAGACATTCCGTGTTTTGATATTGCCGAAAAAGTAGTTTGGGGTGCAACGGCTTTGGTGATGGAGGAAACTCGGAGATTAATCCTTTGAAAAGATAAATCGGCCTCAAATAATGGTCTATTCATTTTTGTGAATAATGCTTTACATCCCAAAAACCTCTTCGCCATTGATAAATGTCCTCAAGACATAATTATTCGTAAAATCCGAATAATCTTCCAACGGTGCGTTTAGGATAATGAAATTGGCAAATTTTTGTGGTTCTAAACTTCCTTTAACGCGTTCTTGAAAAGAGGCCAATGCTGCCCAAATCGTCATGCCTTTCAAACAATCTGCTGCGGAAATGGCTTCTTGCATTTGGTAGCCATCTTTGGGTTGCAGGTCGGCGTTCTGGCGTTTCACGGCAGCTTGAAAAGTGAGGAAGGGATTGTACAATTCCACAGGGAAATCGGTACCAATGGCGAGTAATTTGGCTTTGTCGAGCAGCGTTTTGTAGATGTAGGCATGTTTCTCACGTTCTTCACCCAGTCGTTCGCCCACAAAGCGCATGTCGCTCACAGCGTGGGTAGGCTGCACGGATGGAATAATACCTGTGCCGTCAAAAAATTGTAAATCGTTTGGATTCACAACTTGTGCGTGTTCGATGCGCCAGCGGTGGTCGGGTTTGTTTTGGGTAATGTCGGCCATCATTTTCAAGACACTGCGGTTGGTGGAATCTCCAATGCAATGCACATTGAGTTGATAGCCCGTGTTGATGGCTATTTCTGCGATTTTTCTGATAGAATCCAAAGAACTCAACATAAAACCGTGCGAATTTGGCGCATCGTGATACGGATGAATCAAACAGGCGCCACGCGAGCCAAGTGCACCGTCGCCAATCACTTTGAAAGAGCGCACAAGCAAATGCTCAGATTCGTAAATCCCTTCGTTCATCGCAAAATCAACCTCATCTTTGCCCGGGAAAAGCATGGCATAAATGGTGATTTTCAACTTCCCTTCTCTCTCCAAACTTTGTAGCAATTTCATTTGTGGCAGGGTGATTCCCGCTTCATGTACATCGGTGATTCCAAACTCCAACAACTCTTCTTGGATTTCTAAAATGGCTCTTTTGATATCTTTATCGCTTGTTTTGGGCAGTACTGTTTTGAACAAATCGATAGCGTTGTCCAACACAATTCCTGTGAGTTCCCCAGCTTCATTTTTCAGGATTTCTCCACCCGAAACACTCGTCGAAGCTGTCAATCCCGCTTTTGAAATCGCCGCATCATTCACCAAAACAGCGTGTTCATCGATGCGGTACAAAATCACAGGCACATCGGGAAAAATGGTGTTCAACTTTTCATTGGTCGGCAATTCTTTATTTTGCCAAAGTGATTGGTCCCAACCTCTGCCCACAAGCACTTTCGGGTTGTATAGCGCTTGGTATTTCTCCAAGCGGTTAATCACTTCATTCATGGATTGGCTACCCGTCAAATCACAGGTCAAGCGCTTTTCAGCCGACCAAAACAAATGTCCGTGGGCATCGGCAAAACTCGGGTAAATGTGTTTGTCTTGGGCATCAATGGCCTTACCGCGGTACTTATTCAAGATTTCACGTTCGGGACCCAATTCCAAAATAATCCCATCTTTAATTGCCATGGCTTCGTAAACATGATCGTAGCGGTTGCCACTGTGGATGTTGGCATTATGAACAATCAAATCTACCTCTTGACCTTTGAAGCAAGAGGAGATCAATGCCAAACCAATTAAGTAAACAAATAATTTTTTCATTTTAATGGTATTTGTGTTTCAGTGGATTACCTCCTCACCAAATTCGTCACATTCGCTTGAGCGGTTGGCACAATCACCAAATCGTTGATGTTCACATGTGCTGGGCGACTTAAAGCAAACCAAATGGTTTCGGCAATGTCTTCTGCCAACAACGGGTCAAATCCCTCATAAACAGATTTGGCTGCGGCTTCATCGCCTTTTAAGCGAACGAGAGAAAACTCGGTTTCAGCTGCGCCAGGTGCTACGTTGGTTACTTTGATGTTGAAAGGCAATAAATCAATGCGCATCGAACGTGAAAGTGCATCAACCGCATGTTTACTGGCGCAATACA
>JBIIJN010000022.1:0-33174 GCA_044233745.1 Crocinitomicaceae bacterium | reverse complement strand
TCAAATGCAATGTTTCGAGTTGAATTGGAAAACGGACATATTATCACGGCTCATATTTCAGGAAAAATGAGGATGAATTACATCAAAATTTTACCTGGAGATAGAGTGAAAGTTGAAATGTCTCCGTATGATTTAAGTAAAGGTAGAATTTCGTTCAGATACAAATAGTAGTCTGATTAAATAATTAAAAAAATGAAAACAAGAGCATCAGTTAAAAAGCGCACTGAAGATTGTAAAATCGTAAAGCGCAAAGGAAGAGTTTATGTGATTAACAAGAAAAATCCTAAGCTTAAACAAAGACAAGGTTAAACTTAAAAAAAGAGAAATAAGAAACGAGAAGTATGAATTAGAAAAAAATTAGAATTAGAAACTTAGAAGTTTGAATTAATAAGCCCTAAGTATTTTAATCTTTTATTTCTTAATTTTTCACTTCTTACTTCCTTACTTCATACTTCAAAATTCATTAAATATGGCAAGAATTGCAGGTATTGATTTACCAAAAAACAAAAGAGGCGTTATCGGCCTTACTTACATTTACGGTGTTGGTTCAAGCATGGCTAAGAAAATTTTGGCTGATGCAAACGTTGACGAAAATATCAAAGTTCAGGATTGGAACGATGATCATTTGGCAGCTATCAGAAATGTAATGAACGAGATTAAGGTTGAAGGTGCATTGCGTTCAGAAGTTCAATTGAACATCAAGCGATTGATGGATATTGGCTGTAATCGTGGTATCCGTCACAGAGCTGGTTTACCATTACGTGGTCAGCGCACAAAAAACAATTCACGTACACGCAAGGGTAAGAGAAAGACTGTTGCGAACAAGAAAAAAGCAACTAAATAATAAATAGTTATATGGCAAAGTCAAATCAGAAGAAGAAAAAGAATGTTAAAGTTGAAGCCCTTGGTCAAGCACATATCCAAGCTACCTTCAATAACATCATCATTTCCCTTACAAACAATGTTGGTCAAGTTATATCTTGGTCATCTGCTGGGAAAATGGGCTTCAGAGGATCTAAGAAAAACACACCTTATGCTGCTCAAGTAGCTGCTGAGGATTGTTCGAAAGAAGCGTTTGAAAACGGTCTTAGAAGAGTAAAAGTTTATGTTAAAGGACCAGGTGGTGGTCGTGAGTCTGCGATTCGTGCATTGCACAATTCAGGTATCGAAGTAACGGAAATCATTGATGTTACCCCAATGCCACACAATGGCTGTCGTCCTCCTAAGACAAGAAGAGTATAATTTTTAGTTTTTAACCCGGGAATTTTATACTGTCGAAGGATAATAGACCTTAATTCACAGTTCCCACAATTCATTTAACAATGGCAAGATATACAGGTCCCAAGTCGAAGATTGCACGTAAATTTAAAGAAGCGATCTTCGGACCAGACAAAGCGTTAGACAGAAGAAATTACCCTCCAGGACAACATGGTCCTAACAAAAGAAGAGGTAAGCAGTCGGAATACGCAATTCAGTTGGCTGAAAAGCAAAAAGCTAAGTACACGTATGGAATTCTTGAGCGTCAGTTCTCAAATTTGTTTGAGAAAGCTTCTAGAATGAAAGGTATTACTGGTGAAAACCTTTTGGTTTTGTGTGAATTGAGATTGGATAATGTAGTTTACCGTTTGGGTATTGCCCCATCGCGTAGAGCTGCTCGTCAATTGGTTTCTCACAAGCATATTTCTGTAAATGGTAGTGTTGTAAACATTCCATCATATACTTTGCGTTCTGGAGACGTAGTTTCTGTGCGTGAAAAATCAAAATCACTTGAGGCGATTGGTTCCAGTGTTGCATCTACTCGTGTTAATCACGATTGG
This sequence comes from Crocinitomicaceae bacterium, assembly GCA_044233745.1. GTDB lineage: Bacteria > Bacteroidota > Bacteroidia > Flavobacteriales_D > Crocinitomicaceae > UBA6165. The sequence goes on along the minus strand of JBIIJN010000022.1, from coordinate 31,357 downwards.
TTGGTATGGAATTCATCTGATTTAACAGGAACAGTTGTAAATGTTCCAAATCGTGAAATGATCCCTGAAAACATCAAGGAGCAGTTAATCGTCGAATTGTATTCTAAATAATAATTAAGCTAGAGACATGGCTATACTAGATTTTCAAAAACCCGATAAGGTTATCATGATTCAATCTGACACTCATGATGGTCAGTTTGAATTCAGACCGCTTGAGCCAGGATATGGTATCACAATCGGTAACGCATTGCGCAGAATTTTGTTGTCATCACTTGAAGGGTATGCAATTGCCTCTGTTAAAGTGGATGGCGTAGATCATGAATTCTCTACACTTAAGGGTGTTATTGAAGACATGACTGAAATCGTTTTGAATTTGAAACAAGTTCGTTTCAAGCGTCAAATCGAAGATACGGATACCGAAACTATTATGGTTTCTGTTTCAGGTCAAGACCAGCTTACAGCAGGTGATATTGGAAAATTTGCAACGTCTTTTCAGGTTTTAAACCCGGAATTGGTGATTTGCAATATGGACCCATCTGTAAAGTTGAATATGCAGCTTACTGTAATTAAAGGTCGTGGTTATGTTCCTGCTGAGGAGAACAAAATTACCAATGTTCCTTTCGGTACCATTTTCATTGATTCTATTTTTACGCCTATTAAGAACGTGAAGTACAATGTAGAAAACTATCGTGTTGAGCAAAAAACGGACTATGAGAAATTGGTTTTGGAAATCAAAACTGATGGATCTATTCTTCCTAAAGATGCATTGCAGGAATCGGCTAAGATTTTGATTCACCATTTCATGTTGTTCTCTGATGAACGCATCACTTTGGATTCTGAAATCAAATCTGACACTGAAGAGTTTGATGAGTCGTCGCTACATATGCGTCAGTTGTTGAAAACGCGTTTGGTTGACATGGACTTGTCTGTTCGTGCATTGAACTGTTTGAAAGCAGCAGATGTTGACACTTTGGGCGAATTGGTTTCTTACAACAAAAACGACCTCTTGAAGTTTAGAAACTTCGGTAAGAAGTCGTTGACTGAGTTGGAAGAACTGGTTGACTCTAAAGGATTGAATTTCGGAATGAATGTTGCGAAATATAAGCTAGATAAAGATTAAGAACTATTTATTTGAATTATCATGAGACACGGTAAGAAAGTGAACCATTTGGGCAGAACAGCCTCGCACAGAAAAGCGATGTTGTCCAACATGGCCAATTCTTTATTAGAACATAAAAGAATAAACACCACTTTGGCAAAAGCTAAAGCACTTCGTGTATACGTTGAGCCTCTTTTGACCAAAGCAAAAAATGACACGATTAACTCTCGTCGTCAGGTTTTCAGCTACTTGCAAAACAAGCATACGGTTACTGAATTGTTCAGAGATATTGCTCCGAAAATTGCAGACCGTCCAGGGGGATACACACGTATCATTAAGACTGGTTTCCGATTGGGTGACAACGCAGAAATGTGTATGATTGAATTGGTTGACTTTAACGAGTTGATGTTGTCTGAACCTAAGAAAGAGAAAAAGACTACGCGTCGTTCTCGTTCTGCGAAGAAAGCAACAGATGCAGTTGAAGAAAATGTTGCAGCGGTAGCCGAAGAAACTACGGAATCAACCGAATCTGTTGAAACTGAATCTGCTGATACAACAGAAGTTGCTGCAGCTGAAGATGCTCCTGCTGATGAAAATCAAGCTGAGGATACAACAGAAGATTCTGAAGAGCCAAAGGCATAATTGTATTGATTTTTTTATAGAGGCGGTCCAGTTTCGGATCGCCTTTTTTATTTGGTTATGATTGAAAAAATTGAATTTAGTTTTTGGGGTTTATCTTTGTTAGAACCCATGGCTATGGTCACGAATTTACTTGTGGTATCTTCTTGTATTTATGGTTACGTATATGTAACTGGACCTAAAGTCACCTTTTTTCGACAATTCTTTTTGTTTTTTGCCTTCGCGTCGTTTTTTGGTGGTTTGTCGCATTTGTTCTGGAATTATTGGGGCTTTTATGGCAAAATCACACCTTGGTTTTTTGGTGTTGCTGCGACGAGCTTTTTGACTTATGCGATGTTTGACTTGTTTGATTTTCGTCTTAGAACCAAACGCATTTTAGCTGCTGCTGTTGTCTTTAAATCTATTGTGGTGCTCGTGCTTGCTTATTGGAACTGGAACTTTCTGTTTGTGGCCATTGACACCATAGCATCTTTGCTGTTGGCTTGTGGACTTGGAAGCGCAGTTCTGTATTTTAAAGGGATAAACGAGCAAGCCAAACATATTTTATTTGGCGTTTTGTTTATGCTTCCAGCAGCAGTTGTTTTTCTTTTGAAAGTAGATGTTCATTTGTGGTTGAATCGTGAAGATCTAAGTCATTTGTTTATAGCATTTGGACTGCTTTATTTCGTGCGTTTTGGCAGAAAACTTTCCAACTAGAAGACTTAAATTCAAAAAAAATCCCCACAATATTTGTGAGGACCGCCTTGCTCGTTCATGATTTTACAACATGTTGAAGCTGTGTCGCATGTAGCCAGAAACTACCAGACTGTATTTGCGTTTGTTTGAGATACGCACGCGCTCCTGAAGAATTGTCTGTGCAGGTAATGTCTTGATTTTGTGGAACAGCTTGTAATAATAGATATAGGCCAAATAAACACCAAATCTCGATTTTTTGGGTAATTGAATGATTCCTTCATATCCTTTTTGAAAATCGATTTCAATATCCTCCTCAATTTGTTTTTTTGTTGCCGAATTGAATTGGCTCATATTGATATTGGGGAAATAGGTACGCCCAAGATTGTTGTAATCATCTTTTAAATCACGTAGGAAATTGATTTTCTGAAAAGCTGAGCCCAATTTCATTGCAAATGGTTTGAGACGCAAATATTCTTCCTCATTGCCGAAAACGAAAATTTTCAGACACATCAAACCAACCACTTCAGCAGAGCCTAAGATGTATTCTTCATACTCTTCTTGGCTGTATTTAGAAAAATCTAAATCCATTTCCATACTTTTGAGGAAGGTGGAGATTAAATCGCGGTCAATATTGAAATCATTGACCGTTTTCTGAAAGGCGTTTAGTATAGGGTTTAAGGAAATGCCCATGTCTATGGCTTCCCAGGTTTGATTTCGGAAGTCGTTTAATAGCTTTTCTTTGTCATATCCATGAAATGAATCCACGATTTCGTCGGCCAAACGTACAAATCCGTAAACATCATATATCGGTTGACGCAATTCTTTTGCTAAAAGTCGAATGCCAAGAGAAAATGAAGTGCTGTATCTTTTCGTGGTTTTTTTTGCAAATTGATGGGATAGGTTATCGTAAATTTCTTTCATGATTTGTGTTTTAGGGTTTTGGTAAGTTTACGATGTTCCTGTTAATTTTTGCTATAAGAATTCAGCAAATCTATTAATTTCTTTCGAGCTATGAAAATTCTACTTTTTACCGTGCCTATGGGAATATTCAAAGATGTAGCTATTTCCTTGTATTTATAGCCTTCGAAATACATTTTAAACGGAACTTTATATTCATTTTCTAAACTATCAAGTTGCTGATTGATATCTTTTTCGGCAATATAACCTTCTGGACTTTGGTATTGAGACACCGATTGATTCATCAAATAGGAGTCTTCTGAATTGTCGAAGATGGTATTTGCATTCATCTTTCTTCTGTATTGATTGATGAACGTATTGCGCATGATTGTATATACCCAAGCGCGAAAATTTGTTTTCGGTTGATAATAGTCTTTGTAGTTGATGGCGCGCAACATCGTTTCTTGTGTAAGATCGTTGGCATCTTCATCATTTCTAGTAAAGCTTCTCGCAAATCCTTTTAGGTTGCTTTCCAATCCAATGAGTGTTTCGTAAAATTCTAGTGTTGACATGATTACTTATTTTTGTTTAATGTTTTATTATATTTGTTTAACAGTTTTGTTTTGCAAATATAGGTCAAAACTTAAACAAAAAAATGTTTTAACAATTTTTTTGTTTTAAGTTATCAACACAAAGGTTAAACAAAAGCAATATTGCCTCATGCCTATGTGAGTTCAATTGTATTCAAGAAATTAAAGATAATCAGTGTTTATAGGCTATCAATAATCTGTTTGAGGTCGTTCATTTTTTCGATTCTCATCAGATTAAATTCCTCTAGAGCTTTGGACTGTGCACCACCAAGTGCAATTTTACCAGAGTAAAAAGAGCGTATTTGTTTGAAATGGTTTTGGATATAATCGAGTTCGAAGCAAGATACCCAAGCAGAAACTATTAAATCAATATTTTTTCTGGCACAAACTTCTTTCACACCTTCAATGGGTGTTGATTGACCCAGATAGTAGATGCGCCATCCGTTTTTCTTCAAAACAAAGTAATAATAGAGCAAACCTATATCGTGCCATTCATTTTCAGGAAGATAGAGCACTGCAGCTTTAGAATTGGCATCTTGCGTGTATCGGATTTTATCAATTTCCACAGTGAGTCGCTGTCTGATCAGCATGGAAATGAAGTGCTCTTGGGCAACTGAAATTGAATCTGTAAGCCACATCACACCGATTCTTTCTAAAAAAGGCACCAAAAAATTAGTGAATGTAGATTCAATGCCATGTTCATCAACCAGTTTTTGAATGATAATATCGAACGCTTGTTCATCCATTTCAACCAGCGCATAAATAAGCTTGTTGATGCCTACATTTGGAGATGATGCAGCATGAATTTTGTTGGCCCGTAGTACGCGCTCTTCACGCGACAAATCGGCAATTTTTGAAATTTTGTATCCATTTTGATTCAATAGATTCACCAAAAGGATGTCTTGGAGCTCACGATCGGTGTAAGAGCGCAAATTGGTCTCAGTTCGATTGGGTTCGAGCAAGTTGTAGCGCTTTTCCCAAATTCGAATGGTGTGTGCCTTAATCCCCGTTAAAGTTTCTAAATCTTTGATTTTATAATCTGCCATGCTAAGGAAACAAGTTGATATAAAAAATGTTCAAACTTGGAGCTATTTCTTTGAACGAAATTAACACTTTTACCCATGTATTTAATCATGCATTCATTTTTGTTTAACATTTGCGGGTTGACATCTTTATTAACATCTTTCAACATCATTTTGTGGATTGAGAATTTCGGATGATGTTGTTTAAATGCAATTGGCAACTAATTTCACAGCAAAACTTACAGACATGGCCAAGAAGCAAAAAATATTCGTTTTAGACACATCGGTGCTATTGCACGATCATTCTGCCATTACAAATTTTGAGAAAAATGATGTGGCTATTCCAATTACTGTTTTGGAGGAATTGGATAAATTCAAGGTGGGCAACGATACCAAGAATTTCTCTGCACGTGAAGTAATTCGGTTTATTGATAAGCTTTCGGGTCATCAATCCTTGCAAAACTGGACTTCACTAGGTGCTGGAAAAGGTGCGTTGAAAGTTGTTTTTCACAGTAAGCCCAATGATTTGGATGCTGAGAAAATATATGCCTCCGACAAAAACGACAATAAAATCATCAATGCGGGTCTGCTCTTACAAAGTGAGTATCCTAAAAAAGAGGTGCTTTTGATTACCAAGGATATCAATTTACGCATCAAGGCCAAGGCATTAGGACTTATAGCAGAGGACTATGAATCGGACATGGTGAGCAATTTTGAGGAAATTGAATCCAATATGATTTCTATTGATGGTGTGGATAGTGATGCCATCAGAGAATTGTTCAACAAAGGCTATTCGGATGATTTGTCGATTTTGGGCAATAGCCGAGTGGATAATGGCAACTACATTTTGAAAAACGGAAAGTCTTCTGTTTTGGCTTATTACAATCCTTTCAGCATGCGTTTGGAGCGGGTTGAAAAAGAATATGCTTTTGGAATTAAACCAAAGAATGCAGAGCAAGCTTTTGCTGTTAAGGCTTTATTGAATCCAGACATTAAACTGGTAACCTTGCAAGGCGTGGCGGGTACGGGAAAAACACTCTTGGCTTTGGCTTGCGCTTTGGAAGAAAGTAAAAACTATGATCAAATTATTTTGGCCAGACCAATCGTTCCATTGAGCAATAAAGAAATTGGTTTCTTACCGGGCGATGCCAATGAGAAAATTGCACCCTATATGGAACCGCTTTGGGACAATTTGAAATTCATCAAGACCCAATTCAAGGAAAACGAGAAAAAGCATAAATCTATCTTGGAAATGGAGGAAAGCGGCAAAATTATCATTACGCCATTGGCTTTCATTCGCGGAAGAAGTTTTTCTAACACTTTGTTTATTGTTGATGAATCTCAGAATTTAACACCTCACGAAGTGAAAACAGTGATTACAAGAGCAGGGGAGGGCACTAAAATTGTCTTCACTGGCGATATCCATCAAATCGACTCGCCATATCTGGATGAGCGCAGCAATGGATTAACATATCTCATCGACCGATTGAAAGGCAATAAACTTTTCTCGCATATCAAGCTTGAAAAAGGAGAACGTTCCGAATTGGCGAATTTAGCCAACGAACTTTTGTAATTTTGTAACCAATTAGAATCAATTGGGTTTTAAAAAGCACGACGGGCTTAAGTCTTGTTTCTTGCCCAATTCTAAAATAATGATCTATGAATAAGTTATTTTTGACCATATTAGGTCTATCCTTTTTGTTGTTTTCATGTGGCGACAGAAGCTTCAGTGAAGACACAGTGAATCAGTTGGATGCAGAAAATGAAGTGCATGATTGGTTGGCTTTTGTTGAAGATACTGACGCTGCTCTCGAAGCAACAGGTGAGCGCTTCGAGTCTTTGGTGTTTACGAGTGATTTTGAAGAAACAAAAGCTATTTTCTGGTACCAAGAAGACACTTTGCGTATCATCAGACATCAAATTCGCGACTTGAAAACCAACACACAATCCGAGATTTCTTATTATCTGGATAAAACAGGTTTGGTATTGGTTCAGGAGTTAATTGATGTTCCAGCAGCAGATGGCGAAATGCAAACCACGGAATATCTAACTGTATATCAAAAAGAAAAGCCTGTTCGAACATGGGTAAATGAATGGTATGGCGGTTTCGCTGATCCTTTACAGTACAAGGATACTGCTTTGCGAAATTCCGACTTTTCAAAAACCATAGATATGTATTCGCTTCAAGGCGATTTCGAGGTGACTTTCAACGATTTTCTAGAAAACGAAGCTGATGTTTATCTTTTGATTGAAACGGTTGGTAAAACGCCGTACATTGCCGCTTTGAAAATAGAACGCATGGATGATTTTTTATCCAGTTTGTATTCCAGTAAGACGCTCTACAAGAAAAAGCCAATTCAAGTTGATTATCAGGTGATTAACGAGCAAGGTTGGATTTTTTCTTACTATCGCTCTGGGAAATTTCGTTAATCTTGTTTATCTCAACAAATTCACATGACCATATAAACGGTCTTTGTTGTTGTTTCCATCGGTGTATTCAATAACCCAGACATATGTGCCATCTTGGCAAACTTCTCCTCCATAGGTGCCATCCCAGCCAACATTAAAGTTGAATGATTCAAAAAGCAATTCTCCCCATCTGTTGAAAATCAAGAGGTGGTATTCTTTGATGTTGCCTCCTTTGGGTGCAAATATCGGATTGAAATTATCGAGGTCTGGCGTAAATGTATTCGGCACATAAATAATGGCATCAAAGGAGATATGCACTTGGTCTTGGTCTGTACAGCCATTTTGGTCTGTAAAATAAACCGTGTAGGTCATGTTTTGTGAAGTACTTACGCCAGTTGTTTGACAATTGGGGCAACTCAAAAACTCTGTCGGCAACCAATAATATGTCCCCGGTAAAGTGGATTGAGCGCTTATGGTAATGGGGTCACCAACAAAGGCATAAATGTCTGGTGAAGCAACCACAAATGGCAGCGGGAAAAGCTCTACAAACACAGTGGCCGTTCCTATACAACCATATTGGTCCGTACCATAAACAGTGTACACGGTATTGGTTTGTGGTCTCAAAACTGCGGTATTGCCCGATGCTTCAGCTACAAATTGCTGAGGCTCCCAAGTGTAACTTACGCCTCCGTTGGCCCAAGCCACAGCCAGTTGTCCTGGACAAATGATGGTATCATTGCCCGCGGTGATTACTGGAATTATCACATCTACGAAAACGCTGTCGGGCGTTGAACCACAAGCATTAAAGGCTTCCACAAAATACCAAGTAGGCACGCTTGGATTTACTGTCACAGTAGCCGCGTTCAGAGGAGAAATGCCAGGAATATCAGTCCATTCATAGCTCGTGCCACCACTCACCGTGATGCTCGCACTTGCTCCTTGACAAATCACCACCAAATCACTTAAGTTGACTACGGGTAATTCTGTATCCACTTGCAGGAAATGTTCGTCACTCACCGGACAGCCGTTAGAAGTGAGCGCATTTAAGGTTAGCGTTACTGAAACATCAGGAGAAATGGTAACGGGCACAGTATTCGGATTTCCAAAAATGTTGGCTGGCGACCATTCAATATTCTGTAATCCTGCAATATTCGCATTGAATGTGGCGTCTTGACCAATACATATCACATCTGGTCCAATTATTTCCAATTCGGCTTCAAAAACATCAACAAAAACGGTAAGTGTGTCAGAACCACAAGTGTCAGCAACGATTACAGTGAATGTGGTTGGTTCTGTTATGGTGGCAATGGGATTTGAAATATTTGGATCGTTCAAAACCGCAGCTGGGCTCCATGTGTAAAATAAACCGCCCATGGCATTGAGTTGCACTGGTGCTCCGGGACAAGTAGGTTGCATAATAGGTGTTACAGAACCCTCAAAAGAACCAATGAACACGTCGAAATATACTGTGTCGCTGTAGTAACAATTGTTGGTGTCAATAACGGTCAAGCTCACCGTGTAATTTCCAGGCTGACCATAGAGGTGAGAAGGATTTTCTGCGTTTGACGTGTTGCCATCACCAAAATCCCAAATAAAATAGTTTCCATTGGCAGAATTATTCACAAACACGACAGGATTAGGCAAGCAAATAATGGGGTCAGTGTTTCCAATAGCGGCCTCCATGCTCGACAAGTTGAATTTAAACGCCGCCAAATTACAATTCGGTCCTGCTGCACTTGGAGCATAAACGCCTGGTGTAGTGGTGAATCCATTCGTGTTTGAACCACAAGAACCGCAAACGGCGTGATAAATTGTGCCTTCTTTAGAGAAACGCGATGTGCCGCCATCTACGTGGTTGGAGCTCGATGCAATGCCGCCCATGTAAGTGCCATATTTCAAAAATGTAGCATCTTGATTGAGCACCGCAATGTAGAAGTTATTCCCATTGGTGTTACTTTGGTGTGCGTCGGCAGTGATGGGCATGCCGATTGAATTTTCACCAGGATTGATGTAGGGAGAATTACCACTGTTCACAGCGCCACCCCAACCTGCTATGTAAATATCATAACAATCAGATACCAAGAATGCTGTTGGCGAAATTTGAATATTGCCACTGACTGAACCATTTCCAATCGTGGTGGACCAAAGCGAAACGCTCAGGTTTTGATTCAGTTTGTGGATAAACTGTCCTGCATTGAGGTTGCCATAAACACCCGGTGTGTTGGGGTAGTTTCCTCTGGTTTGACCATAAACATACACATTGTTTTCTAAATCAGTTTGCACAAAATAGCCTTGGTCGTATGCGGGTGTGCCGAGATAAGTTCCATTGATCAATTGCCCTGTTGTGCTGTTCACCCGAATCACATAGGCATCTGTTCCACCGATGTAGTTCGTGAAAAGTCCGCCTTGACCAAAGTTGATGCCGTTGCTGGTCGTTCCTCCAGAAACATACAAATCTCCAGCTGGAGACATCTGAATGGAATTGCCTGATTCTAAACCATTTCCTCCAAAGAATCTGCAAAAAACCAAAGTACTCAAGGTGGGATTCAATCTGCCATAAACGGCATCTTGCACTCCTGCCAATGCGCCAAAAGTTGAAGCAACCGGGAAATTGTTGGATCTTGTGGTTGAAGAGAAATAAACATTGTCATTGATATCCACGATGATTTCACCTCTAAAAGAATCGCCGTAATTGTGATTCAAATTACTGCCATAGTGCAATCCCTCGTTGTTTGAACCACCGACAAAGGTACTTGCTAAAAGCGCTGTTCCTGTTGGGTTGAATTTTGAAATGGCTAAATCAGAAGCATTGAACTGAAGAATCACGTTTTCTGCCGGACCAACTGGTGTTCCACCACCGAATGTGGTTTGAAAGGCCCCACCTGTAACGGGGAAATTTCCTGACGAAGTAATCGAAAGCACAAAAAGTTCTCCTGTGTTATTGGTTACAATAGATGTAGGCACCTCATTGGCAGTACCACCTAAAAATGTGCTGAATAAATTGGTTGTTCCTGTGGCATTAAACTTGGTGATTGCAATATCAAATCCAGGGATGGAGCCCGTTGGATTTCCACCGTTGAACGACATGTCATAGGCGCCGGGCGTAACAGGGTAGCCAGTTCCAAAAATAATTCCGCCACCGTACAAATTTCCATTGTTGTCTGGACAAGCCGTAAAGCCCCAATTGTCTGATGTGGCACCTGTAAATGTGGAAAATGCCAGTTCTGGGTCGATGATGAGCTTTTCTGAGGCATTGTATGAACCCAATTCAAACGTAACAACATTACCGTCCAATTTGAATTTACATTTCACCGTGGTTCTATTGCCGTCTGCGTTTTCTGTCCAAGCGATTGGTTTCGATTCGATAATTTCGCCCAAACTTGTGGTGATGATCAAACGACCTTGCTTGTCGATTGCGATTTTATCTGCACCCACATGCTGGATTTGAATGAGATTCGGGTCACCGTTGGCTTGAACAATAAAACTGTATTTCAAATTGGCTTCTTTGCCTTCATACACCAAATCGATGTTGGGATAAATATTTTTCTGTGTGAGTTTTTGAATCGCATGAACCCCAGATTTCCATTTGCTTTCGTCGTTGCCCAAAAAATAATTGCGGTAGAATTGAAGTTTATTTTCTTCCACAACTTCACTGGGTGCTTGTGAATTGAGGAAATGCGTTTTAACCACATGGGTTTTGATGATGTTGGGGTCGCTGTCGCAATGTTGGTGATTGTCACAATGATGTGGATGATGCCAATGGTAAAAATGGTAGGTAATCCCCTGATTTTCAATGAGCATCTCGCCCATGTCTAAGTCCACTTTGCAAGCAATTGGCTCTTCCCATTGACCACGATTGGGATGCAGCATAATTTGCGTATGGGCCAAGGAAATGAACCCCACCCAAAGCAATGCCAATATAAATCTCCAATGATGTGCTCGAACCATGTTGTTGTGTTGACTCTAAAACGTTCAAATTGGGGTAAAAGTTGCCCAAAATCAAAGATATATGTTTCATCTGGGGCACAGAGGTTTCAAGACAGCCAATTTTTGTTAATAAATAGCAGGTCAGAGGATTTGCCATTTATCACATTGATGATTATTTTAATTTGATTTTCCCTACTTTCGGCATCTAAAATTCTATATTATGCTACGTTTTTCCTTTTTATTCGCGGTTTTGATTTGTACGCAAAGTGTTGTTGCTCAATCCCCGTGGATGCGTTATTCCGTCATTTCTCCTGATGGCGCTTGGATTGCTTTTGCCCATCAAGGTGATGTTTTCGTTGTCTCCTCGGCTGGGGGAGAGGCCAAACAAATTACGCAACATCCAGCGCATGATTATAAACCGGTTTGGAGTCTAGATTCTAAACAAATCGCTTTTGCGAGCAACCGTCACGGCAATTTTGATGTGTTTTTGGTGAGCAAAGATGGCGGCGTACCCAAACGTTTGACCTACCATTCTTCGGGCGATGTGCCTTATACTTTCTCGCCTGACGGCAAACACGTTTTGTTTTTATCCACGCGTCTGGATCATGTGAATTCAGTTCAATTTCCTTACGGTGGCTTGGGCGAATTGTATCAAGTGCCCGTGGAAGGCGGTCGCGAAAAACAATATTTTACAGTGTGTGCCGAAGATGTCAATTTCAATGCGGATGGCAGTATGATGGTCTTCCACAACAGAAAAGGTTATGAAGACCCGTGGCGTAAACATCAAACATCTTCCATTGCCCGCGATTTGGTGCTGTATGATGTGGCTAAAAAATCTTTTAAGACGATTTCAAATCTTTCGCTTGAGCACAGAAATCCAATTTTTGTGGGTGGCAACAACATCGTTTTTTTGAGTGAAAAATCCGGCTCGTTCAATATTTGGCAGGGCAGTGTGGATGGCGAATTGCATGGCAAACAATTGACTTCTTTCAAACATCATCCTGTTCGATTTTTAAGTGCTTCGAAAAATGGTACGCTGTGCTTTGGCTACCACGGCAAGATTTTCACGATGGCTAATAATGGTGAGCCTAAAGAAGTAAACATCAACATCAAAAAAGACCAAGTGCGCAATGATTTGGATTTCCAAAAAGTGACTTCTGCCAGTGGAGATTTTTCGCTTTCGCCCAATGGAAAAGAAATTGCATTTATTTACAAAGGTGATGTTTTTGTGACGAGTGTGGATTATGCTACAACGAAACAAATCACCAAAACGGCTGAGCAAGAACGCAATGTGCAGTTCAGTCCAGATGGCAAGAAATTGGTTTATGCATCCGAGCGCAACAAGTCTTGGAATATTTATGAAACTAAACTCACTGGCGAAAAGCAGGAAACGTTCTTCAATTCTTTCGGTTTTGAGGAAAATGCCTTGGTTGAAAACGCCGATGAAACCTTTGACCCAAAATATTCCCCAGATGGCAAAGAACTTGCGTTTTTGAGCAATCGAACAACGATTCAGGTCATCAACTTGGCAACAAAAGCTGTTCGTACTGTAATGCCGGGCACATTCAGCTATTCCTATTCCGATGGAGATCAATATTATACTTGGTCGCCCGATTCGAAGCATATTTTGGCTGAGTTTTTTGAATTTGGCAGATGGAGTTCTGATATTGGTTTGTTCGACGTTTCCGCCACATCAAAATACATCAATTTAACACAAAGTGGCTACGGAAATGGGAACGCCAAATTTGCCATGAACGGCGAAATGATTTACTATTCAACAGATAAATACGGCTACCGTTCGCATGGTTCTTGGGGCAGCATGAATGATGTGGAAGCGATTTTCTTGACTGTTGATGCATACAACAAATTCACCATGACAGAGGAGGAATATGCCGAGTGGAAAGAAGAAGAAAAAGCAAAAAAGAAGGCGTCGGAAAAAGACAAAGAATCTGAGCCAAAAGGAAAAGGCAAATCGAAAAATGACGACGAAAAACCGAAAGAGGAGGCCGTAAAACCCATTAAAATTGATGCGTTTGGATTGATGGATAGAAGGGTGCGCCTCACCGTGCATTCTTCTTTTTTGGGTGATTTCCTCTTGAACAATGAAGCCACTGAGCTGTATTATCAAGCGCGTTTTGAAAAAGGCTACGACCTCTGGAAATCAGAATTAAAAAAAGACCGCGACACCAAGATTATCAAGAAATCTTCTGGAGGTTCTCAATTGTTTTGGGATAAGGAAGAGAAAAATTTGTTCTTTGCATCAGGTGGAAAGTTGGAGAAATTTGATCCTGCCACTTCCAAATCAACGGGCATTGAAATCGATGCAGAAATGTATTGGGATGCTGCGGCTGTGCGTGCTTACATGTTCGAACACGCATGGCGTCAGGTGCGCGAAAAGTTCTATTTAGAAGATTTACATGGTGTGGATTGGGCTTTTTACAAAAAAGAATACGAACCATTTTTATCCGACATCAACAATGGATTTGATTTTGCCGAGATGTTGTCTGAGCTTTTGGGCGAACTGAATGCTTCTCACACAGGCGCGCGCTACCGTCCTAAAGGTCAAGCAGGAGATGACCAAACGGCTGCATTTGGCTGTTATTTTGACGAAACGCATCAGGGCGAAGGCTTAAAAATCGTGGAGATTATGCTCGGCAGTCCGCTACTCGCCAATGGCAAAGTGAAGGCGGGAGTGATAATTGAAAAAATCAATGGAACACCAATAAAAGCAGGGGAGAACTACTATCCTTTATTGAATCGTTTGGTGGATAAACGCACGCAAATTTCTTTTTATGACCCTGCCACAGGTCAGCGCTGGGAAGAAATTCTGAAGCCGATACATTGGGGCGAAGAATTGGATTTGGCCTACAACCGTTGGGTGAAGCGCTGCGAGGTGATGGTTGAAAAACTTTCTGGCGGACGCATTGGTTATGTGCATGTGCGCGGCATGGATTCGGAAAGTTTCCGTGAGGTTTTCGACCGCGCTTTGGGCAAATTGCACCTCAAAGAAGCCTTGATTGTTGACACGCGTTTCAACGGCGGCGGTTGGCTCCACGACGATTTGGCTACTTTCCTCAGCGGCAAAACTTACATGACGTTTGAGCCTCGCGGACAGCGCAACATGGGCGGCGAACCGATTTGGAAATGGCAAAAGCCAAGCGTTGTTTTGATGAGTGAGGGCAACTATTCGGATGCGCATTTGTTCCCTGCGGCATATCAATCTTTGGGCATCGGCAAACTCATTGGCATGCCCGTACCCGGAACAGGCACAGCGGTTTGGTGGGAAACGATGATCGATGGTGAAACCACATTCGGTATCCCGCAAGTCGGTATGCGCTCCGTAAAATACGACCACTTGGTTGAAAATCAAACCCTTGAACCAGACATCAAAGTCAATTTGGATTACAATGATTTTGTGAATGGAAGGGATAAGCAGTTGGAGAGAGCGGTGGAGGAGATGATGAGCTTGCCAAGGGATTAATCCCTTGGCAACTGAAATCCCCTACACCTTCACCACAGCCTTAGTTAACCACACTTTCCCATCCACCAAAATAGACACATAATAAACCCCATTTTGTGTCATTTGGTTTTGTGCATCCGTGCCATTCCAAACAATGTTGGAGTTGTCGCCGGGCGTGAGATTTGGTAAGCGTTTGATGAGTTTGCCTTGGGTGTCGTAAATGGCAATTGTGGCTTGTTGGCTCATGTTGATGCTGCTCAGGTCCAGGGTCAAACTGTGCGAAAACGGATTCGGATACACTTTGATTTGCGGATTGTCGTCGCTCACAAATGCTTCCAAATTGAGCGCAACCATGGCACCCAAATCGTGGTTTTCATCTCCCGCTTGGTAAGGCATGTAATGACCATAATAAATGAACATTTCGTCGCTGGTGTTTAGTCCCGGACCAATCGTTATCGGTGGATTGTTGGGGTTGTGTACATTGGTACTCGTGTTGTCGTAGATGCCTTGACCTCGCAGCGAAGTGCCGCTTGGGAGTTTTTGCAAATTTTGGAACACATAGAACCCTTGCCAATGGAAATCCCATTTTGGAATGTTGATTAATTTGATGGTGTCGCCTTGGTGCAAACCATACGCTTTGATGGATTTGCCGATGAGGTGCATGTGCGGGAAAATGCTAAATACAGAAATGTCCAGGGGAATGCTTTGGGTAGCATTTACCGTTGTAATTTGGTTTGCAGGCAAAGAAAAGCTCCAATTTTGCAAAACGGGGTCAGCGATTACTTCCCTAACGCCAGGTGTGCCATCGGGATAGAAATGCAGAATGACACGGGTGCTGTCTGCTTGTCCACCGCTACCAGAAGGATAGTGCATGGCAAAAACAAGATTTGACCCAGCTGGAACGGTGAGTCCCATGCGCAGGGCAGCATTGTTGGGAAAAACCATAGGCATTGATCCCGGCACATAGCCACTCGCCAATTTATACTGATTACCAACAGGTCCTGTACATGTGCCATTCAGGTTGGTTTGGTAATTTCCGGTTTCATCGATATACAACAAACAGTGGTGCACAATGCCTGCATTTCCGGGGATAATTTCGATGGCGCGAATTTTTTTGCTCTGTGTTAATCCCGTTGGAATGGAAATACACACATAGTCATCTTGTTGCGCAGTTGCCTGACTGGTATATGCGGGTATTTGAAGTTCCAAATCACCGTCGCCCAAAATTGAACCCTCGGGGAAAACAGGTGGTGGCGGTGTTTCAGCAGCATTTCCTTCAGGCATTCCATTGTTCATCCAATCCAACAATGTTGATTTTTCATTGGGAGAAAGCGCGCGAGAATGCAACAATTGAGAATAGGTGTTGTCTGGTGGCCAAGGTGGCATGCGGTCTTGGATAATGGCGTCGTAGATACCGCCGGTGTTGTTCACCACATCTTGATAGCTAATGATGTTAAACGGACCAATGCCTCCTGTTCTGTGGCAGGAAGTACAGCGGTTGTAGAAAATTTCTGCGATTCCTGATGAAAATGTTTGGGCATTGAGCTGTAAGGAAAATGCCACAATTCCAATAAGTACAACAAGTTTGTTCATGGTTTTGAATTTCAATTGTTTGCGAATGTAGTTTGTTTTTGTGTATTGAGCAAATGTTAATTGATGTATATATTTCTTTAATTTCGCCATATGGAAATACCAACTACACTTTTTAAGACCCTTTTGCGTGCGGATGTGTCGAATCACGCTGTGCTGAAAACCTTTGAGGCAGGTGATGTTATTATATCGGAAGATGCATTTATCAAGAGCATTCCGATTGTGTTGGATGGCAGTATCAAAGTGATGCGCACCGACCCAGATGGCAGGGAGTTGCTGCTGTATTATATCCGTCCGGGGGAAAGTTGTATTATGTCTTTTCTTGGGGCCTTGCATCATGAAACAAGCAAAGTGAAAGCCATTGCTGAAGAGGTGACGACGCTGCTGTTGATTCCGCCGGATAAATCCGCAGAATGGATCAGCAAATATCCGGAATGGGCCGATTTTATGTTCAAATTGTACCACCGTAGATTTGAGGAATTGTTGCAAGTGGTCAATTCAATGGCTTTTGAAAAATTGGATCAGCGTCTTGAAAAACTACTCATTCAAAAAGCGGAATTGCACCATACGAAAACGGTTCAAACCACGCATCAGCAATTGGCAGATGAATTGGGAACCACCCGCGAGGTTATATCAAGATTGTTGAAGCAGATGGAAAATGAGGGGATTGTTGTATTGGGAAGAAATAAGATTGAGTTGACTCAATAGCCCATGGCTTAAGCCATGGGCTATTGGTTACAAATTCAAATTCCAATATTCGAAGCAAGAGATAGACACATGAATGGCCCATAGGTAGAGCAGGGCATTTGTGGCGCTTGGAATTTGTTGGCGGTGCATCAGCGCGATGACCAAACTAAGTGCTCCGACCATAAAGAGCACCACAAGCGCTTCAATTTTGACATCGAAAAAGCCTAGAAAAACAAGTGCGCCAAAGAATAGGACATACACAAATCCGTAGATTTTCTTGATTTGAGCGAGATAGTGCCCAATAACCAAAAGGCTGCCGAGCAAAGTAAGCAAACCGATGTTCTGTGCCAACAACAAATAAGGTGAAGTGAACCAATCGCTCACAATTTCGTGGTTGAGAAACATAGACATCATGAAGCTGTCGGATAGAAACATAACAACAGCGGAGAAGAAGAACATGAGCAAACCCAGTCGCTCGTATTTCAGTGCGTTTTTAAATTCGCGTAAAATGGCGTAAAATGAAATTCCTTGAATCACCAAAGCGTTTATGGGTGATGGGAAAACCAAGGCGTCGTTGGTAAAAAGTTGAAAAAGACCAAACGCAAAATACGTAAGCCAAGTAGTCAAAAGTGCTTTTCTAGGATAATCTTTCATCACATTTTGTCCAATGCTTCTTCTATATAATCAAAGGTAGAAAGAATTATAGGTTCGCCATCTACTACCGCAATATCGTGTTCAAAATGCGCCGATGGCAATCCGTCTTCTGTAACGATGGTCCAATTGTCGCTGAGTTGTTTCACTTTGTGCGTACCCATATTGATCATCGGTTCGATAGCGATGGTGAGTCCGTTCATGATTTTTTTGCCACGACCTCTTTTGCCGTAGTTGGGCACTTGCGGGTCTTCGTGTAATGTTTTTCCAATGCCATGACCGACCAATTCGCGCACCACACCGTAACCATGTTTTTCAGCATGTTGTTGAATGGCAAAACCAATATCTTCAATTCTGTTGCCCACACGCGCTTCATTGATACCGATGTACAAACATTCTTTGGTGACATCCAGCAATTTTTTCAACTCAGGTTTGATTTCTCCCACCTGAAATGTGAACGCATGATCACCATAATAACCGTTCAAAACAGCGCCACAATCTACTGCAATAATATCGCCTTCTTTTAGTGGCTTATCCGTTGGTAAACCATGCACAACAGCTTCATTTACAGAAGTTAATAGCGTAGATGGACAGCCATAAAGCCCTTTGAAACCGGGCTTAGCGCCTTGTTCGAGGATATATTTCTCTGCAATTTCATCCAAGAATTTAGGCGTCACACCTGGTTTGATGTGAGGAGTTAACATGCCCAACGTTCTCGACACCACCAAGGCTGCTTGGCGGAGCTTTTCAATTTCTGCAGGAGTTTTGTAGATAATCATGTCTTATAATTCAAAAGGTGAAGCAGAATTATCTACTTCACCTTTAATGTTATTTTACGAATGGCAAAATTACGCCAATACTTCTTTTACTTTGTCTGCTGCTTCTTGTAAAAGCACTGCAGAATGCACATTCAAACCAGAATCATCAATTAATTTTTTGGCTTCTTCTGCATTTGTTCCTTGCAAACGAACGATAATTGGAACAGGAATATTGCCCATGTTTTTGTAGGCATCCACAACACCTTGCGCTACACGGTCGCAACGCACGATACCACCAAAAATATTGATAAGAATGGCTTTCACGTTTTTGTCTTTCAAGATGATTCGGAATGCTTTTTCAACACGTTCTGCATTTGCCGTTCCTCCTACATCCAAGAAGTTTGCTGGGCTACCACCTGAATATTTGATGATGTCCATAGTCGCCATTGCCAAACCAGCTCCGTTTACCATACAGCCAACGTTTCCGTCGAGTGTTACATAGTTCAAACCAGCTTCACCAGCTTCAACTTCTGTTGGATCTTCTTCAGATTTGTCGCGCATGGCAGCATATTCAGGTTGGCGGTACAAAGAGTTGCCATCCAAAGTTACTTTGGCATCAACAGCAATAATTTTGTTGTCGGATGTTTTTAATACAGGATTGATCTCAAACATCGCAGCGTCGCAACCCACATAAGCTCGGTACAACGAATCCACAAATTTCACCATGTTTTTGAACGCATCACCAGAAAGACCAAGGTTGAACGCAATTTTTCTTGCTTGAAAACCTTGCAAACCAACGCGTGGATCAACTTCTTCAGAGAAAATCAAATGTGGCGTATGTTCAGCAACAGCTTCGATATCCATACCACCTTCTGTTGAATAGATAATCACATTGCGGCCTGTTTCACGATTCAATAAAACAGACATATATATTTCGCTCGTTTCAGACTCACCAGGGTAATAAACATCCTGAGCAATCAAAACTTTGTTCACTTTTTTTCCTTCAGCAGATGTTTGAGCGGTAACCAAATGTCCACCCAAAATACCACGAACTTTGTCTTCAACTTGATCAATTCCTTTTGCTAAAACTACACCATTCGACTGCGTTTCAGTAACTAGACCTTTACCACGACCACCGGCATGGATTTGGGCTTTCACTACGTACCAGCTTGTTCCAGTTTCTTCTGTTAGTTTTTTAGCTGCTTCAACGGCTTGGTCAACAGCGTCAACTACAACGCCTTCTTGCACGCCAACGCCGTATTTTTTTAAGATTGATTTTCCTTGATATTCGTGTAAATTCATACTGGGTATTTTTTTTTTGACGGCGTAAAATTAGTGCTATTTGTTGAACCTGAATTTTTATCGCAGACTTTTTTCAAGAAGTTTTTAACGATTGCAGAGGTTTAATCCGCTTTTCATGCCTGAATCCCTTTTCTCGATAAATTTATTTTGATCAATGACTTGCGTCCATCGCTACGAATATTTCGTCCTTACAGGACTGCTAGGTAATTGACAGTGGTGCGTAAAAGTTAAATTGTTCCGTTTTTGAATTCCACTCCATCCGACCTCAATTTATTGTTTACTTTTGTCTTGTTTTATTAAACGCTTAACCCAATTCAGTTATGAGTCAAGAAGTACGTTTGTTGGAGCCATTGGCCCTTTGGAATCATTTTGTAGATTTGAATGCTGTGCCCCGCCCGAGTAAAAAGGAGGAGCGTGTGATACAATTTATGCTGGATTTTGGACATGCGCTCGGGCTTGAAACCTTGAAAGATGCGAGTGGTAATGTGGTGATAAAAAAGCCAGCTACACCGGGTATGGAAAATCGCCAAACGGTTATTTTGCAATCACATTTGGATATGGTGCATCAAAAAAATGCGGATACCAATTTCGATTTTGACACACAGGGAATAGACATGTTTGTGGATGGCGATTGGGTAAAAGCCAGAGGCACAACTTTGGGGGCAGACAACGGATTGGGAGTGGCGTCCATTATGGCTTTGCTTTCGGCATCGGCTGATGAAATTAAACATCCAGCGCTAGAAGCCTTGTTTACCATTGATGAAGAAACAGGTATGACGGGCGCCATTGAATTGGATGGCTCCATGCTTTCGGGTACTATTTTGTTGAATTTGGACACCGAAGACGATGATGAATTGTGCATCGGTTGTGCGGGAGGAATTGATACCAACGCTTTTCTCAATTATGATGAAGAACAGGTTTCAGAACAATTACAGGCTTATGTTATCAAGGTTTCTGGCTTGAAAGGTGGTCACAGTGGTATGGATATCGATAAAGGTCGCGCCAATGCCAACAAATTGATGAACCGTATTTTGTATGGCGGATTTGAACTTTTTGGAATGCGTATCGCAAGCATCGATGGTGGCAGTTTGCGCAATGCGATTCCCAGAGAATCTGTGGCTATTGTAGCTGTGCGACCAAGTGACGCCGCTGTTTTTGAAAAACATGTTGCCGATAAGTGGCGCGAGTTTCAAGCCGAGTTCAGAAAAACAGAGCCCGATTTAAAAATTAACTGCGAAAAAACACAAGCCCAATATTTGTTTATGCCAGTTGCCGTTCAACAACATTTGGTGAATGCCATTTATGCTGTCCATAATGGCGTATATCGCATGAGTGCCGAAGTAGCTGGCTTTGTAGAAACATCTTCGTCTTTAGCGCGTGTTTTGGCGAAAGATGGCTCCATTTTAATCCAAGCCTTGCAAAGAAGCTCTGGAGAAAGCACCAAAATCGATGTGGCCAATACGGTGCGTGCTGCTCTTGAAAATGGAGGCATGCGTGTTGAACAAGGGGGCTCGTATCCCGGTTGGCAGTTGCCATCAGATTCTGCTGTTTTGACCTTGATGTCGGGTTTGTATCGCGATATTTTTAATGCTGAACCTCAAGTGCGCGCCTGTCATGCTGGATTGGAATGTGGAATTTTGGGAAAACATTTGCCCAATACTGATATGATTTCTTTTGGACCAAATATCAGACATGCGCATTCGCCAGATGAATGTGTACAGATTTCTTCGGTAAAGAAATTCTGGAGCTTTTTGTGTACCACTTTAGAAGAAATCCCTGGTTTTTAAATCGTACCTATGTTGAAAAAAATCCTACTGATTTCATTGGGGTTGATGTTGTGCTATACTGCTTTAGCACAAGACACAACACATGTGAAGCCCAAGAAAACATTTTGGTCCTACTTCGGCGTAACTCCGCTTGACGACACTGTGGCTGTGCATAAAAATGGTCTGTTTGTTACCCCTTTAATTTATTATTCACCCGATACCCGTTGGGGCTTTGGTGGGGCAGGAGCTTATGTTTTCCATTTGAAAGATAAAAAAGACACAACTGACTTTACGCGAGCTTCATACGTGCGATTTTTGGCGGATTATACCATGAATAAGCAAACCGATGTGTGGACAGACTGGAGCATTTTTACGCGCCAAGAGCGATACTACTTCAAGGGAGAATTGAGGTTTAGAAATTTTCCAGATAAATTTTATGGAATAGGCAACGACACACCGGCATCCAATAAGGAGAGTTATGAGTACAATTTGATTAGTTTTAAATTTTTGGCTTTGCGTAAGATTTATGAGAAGTTTTTTGTGGGCTTGGACTATCATTTTGAGAGCGAATTTGGGTTCAAACTTTCGGAAGGCGGACAATTGGAAGACGGCACAATTACAGGATATAGAGGTGGAATTGGTTCAGCTTTTGGTTTTGTTTCAATATACGATACCCGCGATAACGTTTTGAATTGTCATCAAGGTGAGTTTGCAGAGTTTTCGAGCTATTTTCACAACAGAGTTTTTGGTAGCACATTTTCTTTTTCGGTTGTGCAAGGAGAATTCAATAAATATTGGCAAATCAAACCCAAGCATATTATTGCTTGGCAGACCAAAACGAGATTCACATTTGGCGATGTTCCGTTTCTGGATATGTCGATTGCAGGAAACGAAGATATGTTGCGCGGTTATCCAAAAAACCGTTTCCGCGATAATCATTTCATGGGCACACAAGTAGAATATCGGTTTCCGCTGTTTTGGCGTTTTGGCATGACCACTTTTGCTGGGTTTGGCGATGTGTTTTCCAGACCCCAAGATTTGAGCTGGCGCACCACAAAATATACGGTAGGCGCTGGATTGCGTTTCATGGTGAATTCAGCCGAGCGACTCAACATCCGTTTGGATTATGGTTATGGTTCTCAAGGTGGATATTTTTGGTTCTCCGTTGCCGAGGCATTCTAACGTTGTTTGTAAACTTCATCTTTATTTGTACTTTTGTCTCCATTAAATTTAAAACCATTATGAACGCTACATTTCGCTATTTCATTTTTGCATGCCTCGTTGCATTTTCAGGAGCATCTTTTGCCCAAAAAGACAAAAAAATTAAAATCAATACCAAGGGTTGGGAACCCGGTCTGTATGTGAATATGATCACCGATAAGGGAACCATAGTTTTGAAACTGGAGCATGAAAAAGCACCAATGACTGTGGCTAATTTCGTTGGTTTAGCAGAAGGGAATTACAAGCCTTTCGATTCTATTCACATTGAAAAACCATTTTACGACGGATTGAAATTCCACCGTGTAATTGCCAGCTTCATGATTCAAGGCGGCGACCCAAAAGGCAATGGCATGGGCGACCCGGGTTATAAATTTTTTGATGAGTTTCACGACGATTTGAAACACGATGGACCAGGCGTGCTTTCTATGGCCAACAGCGGACCCAATACCAATGGCTGTCAGTTTTTCATTACGCACAAAGAAACGGCTTGGTTGAACAAAAAACACAGCGTTTTTGGCAAAGTAGTTCAAGGGCAAGATGTGGTTGACAAAATTGCGCAAGATGATATTATTCAGCGCGTTATTGTGTTGCGCGTAGGTAAAAGTGTAAAAAAGTACAACCCGACTCAGGTTTTTCAGAGCGAATACAAGAAGATGGCAGATAGAATAAAGTTCGAGCAAGAGGAATTGGAAAAGGTTCGTTCGATGAGCATTGCGGAATACACGGTTTATTTCAAAGAACAAATGTTGAAGCGCTATCCAAAAGCCATTCAAACGTCTTCTGGATTGATGCTTGTGATCCATGAGCCAGGTAGTGCAGAAAAACCGGCGAAAGGTGCAAATGTTACGGTACATTACACGGGTTTTTTGCTCAATGGCGATAAATTCGACTCCTCTAAAGACCGCAATCAGCCATTTCAGTTTCCTTGTGGCGCTGGACGTGTAATTAAAGGTTGGGACGAAGGAATTCCGATGCTCGGGAAAGGCGGAAAAGCTACTTTGATTATCCCATACTTTTTGGCTTACGGTGAGCGCGGCACAGGACCAATTCCAGCTTTCGCCACTTTAATTTTCGAAGTTGAAATGTTGGATTTTTAATTTGTAAACCATGCTGAGCGCCATTAGTTTTTCTTTGATTTTTTCGCTTTTTGCGAATTTGTCAGCTATTTCTAGCAAACCAGACAAAACACCTAGACAACTTTTTGAAACGGGTACTTTTGTTTATGTGGGAATGGAGAGCGAGGCCGTGATTCATCGCACCAAAGACATGCAAATTGAAGTTATGAACGGAGGTCAAGCCAAAGTTTATATGAAAATCGTTTGGCTCGATGACTACAGTTACGTGTTGATTCAAAAGAAATTGGAAAACATGAAGGCTGGAAAATGCTCACGAAAAAATTCTAAAATCAAAACTGTAATTACTGACTATACCGAAGACACATACACCTGCAATTACGACGCGGGCAAATGTGGTCAAGGTACAATTACCATCAAAAAGATTAAGGATTAGTCTATAAATCAATTGTTTGAAAAGGCTTTCTTTGTAATGAAGAAGGCCTTTTTTGTTACACGCCTATCTAACACCCCGAAGCTCGAACAGTTTCTTCGATAGATTTTTTCAAATCGCCTTGGCCGTACTGGAGTTCCCGCATAGACGCAGTTGAGTCGAGATACGTTTGTTCTGTTTGGGTCGAAATGAAATGATAAATATCCAAACCGGATTTTTTTCCAGTGATTTTGAAAATCAAACGGGTGAGCCACGAAAAGAATCGAACGAGCGTCGTTGGTAGGATGACTGTTTTTCGTTTTTTACCCAAGGCAGCACCAAACATAGTAATCATTCCTGACCAAGTGTGATTTTCTGCGCCAATTTGCCAAATTGAGTTGGACCCTTGGTACTCAATTGCGCCAACAATGGCTCTGGCAACTTCTTCAACACCAATCATCGCTGTGCCACCTCGTGTGTAGAATACCCATGGCGTTGCGTTGATGTATTTTACCAAAGGTTTCCAAAGCGGAATCATGTTGGGCGCTGCTCCAAAAATGTAGGGCAATTCCAAAATTTCAACTTTCACTTGGTTGTCAGCGGCGTGAAGTGTTTCCTCTTGTTGTAGCACACGACTGCGCACGTAAGGATGTCGTTCAGCCATTTTCCATTCTGGTTTCATACGATTGAAATACGTGAAATAGGAGCCGAGAATGACGAGTTTTTCCAATTGAACTTGCTTTCCAAGCGTGGCAAGTTTAACGCAAGGCACAACATTTTCCCGATAAAAAAAAGTTTTGGGGTCTTCTTTGGGCATCGTTCTATCATCGGCGCCACCACCAAAAACCACGACTTGAAAATCTTTCAGAACAGATAAAATCGCTTCATCAGAAAAATGAGCCAGGTCAAAATGAATGATGGGAAAACCATGAAATTCGGTATTGTGCTGAAGTTTTCTACTGGCAATGACAACCTCATAATTACGCTGTTTCAAAATATGAATCAGGTGGAATCCAATAAATCCTTGCCCGCCAATGACCAGTACTTTTTTCATCAGATTTTCTTGTTTTCTTTGAGCCAGTTGAGACCATCTGCAATGCTTTCTCGCATCGAGCGTGAGGTGTAACCCAATTCATTTCGGGCTTTGTCGCTGGAAATTTCGCAATTGGACTGCAAAACTTTAATGGCATAAACCGTAAACATAGGTTTTGCTTTGATGATTCGGCAAAAGCTTTCTACCACCCAAGCCGAACCAATGGCAATAGGCAAGGGGATTTTGATTTTCGGCGGTTTCATTTTGGCTTCGTAGCTCGATAAAATGGCAAAGAATTCAGACAAAGTCATGCGTTCGCCGGCTAAAATATAACCTTCTCCCGTTCTGCCTTTTTCCAAAGCCAAAAGCAAGCCATCCACCACATCTCGCACGTCAACAAAATTGTATTCGCCATCGATATAAACTGGCAATTTGTTGGTGGCATAATCGCGAATCAAACGACCAGCCTCTGATCCTCGATAATCGTAGGGACCCATCACACCCGAGGGAAAACAAATCACGGCATCCAAGCCTTTTTCAACTCCATCGAGTACTTTTTTTGTCGCCGCAGCTTTGGTTCGGGCATAAGCGCCAAACAAATCGCGTCCATCAAAATCGCTGTCTTCCGTAATGGCTACTCCCTTTTTGCCTTCGGGCAGGGCATGCACCGAACTCGTATAAACCATTCTGCGCACGCCATGAGCCAAACAGGCGTTTACCACATGTTCGGTACCCTTTACATTGATTTCGGTCAATTCTTTAGAATCAAAAGACGAAATTGAAATGATTCCAGCCAAATGAAAAACAACTTCCGTGCCCTCAACAGCTTTATGAACAGCGGCTTCATCATTCAAATCGCCCTGAACCACATCCAATTCCAAATGCGCCAACCACTCAGGTTTTTTGCCATCTTTCGTTAAAATGCGAACCGCTTTGCCTTGTTCAACCAACTGCCGAACCAAAACATTGCCGATGTGTCCCGAGCTACCCGTTACTAGAATCATAAAATTTGTTTTCGTAAGATTAGGAAAAATTACTCGAATCGTACTTTTTTCAGGCGAATTTCTTTTAAGTAGGATTTTTGAGTGATTATAATCCTTGAAAGTTTTACTTATCAGTCTTCTTCGCCTTCTGCTCAATCATTTTCAAAGTCTCTAGATAATTTTTTTCTGCCTCGCTCAATGTTTTTTGTTGATACTTTTTGTATTCGTCTGTAGCTTTTTCTATTGCTTGCTCGTGGCTTATTTTTCCTGCATCCATCAGCAGATTTTCTC
The DNA here is from genome assembly GCA_044233745.1 of Crocinitomicaceae bacterium. Taxonomy (GTDB): domain Bacteria; phylum Bacteroidota; class Bacteroidia; order Flavobacteriales_D; family Crocinitomicaceae; genus UBA6165. The sequence continues at coordinate 4,872 of JBIIJN010000022.1, read as the reverse complement.
CGCTCATGGTTAAAATGCGATCCAAGTGCGAAGCCCAATCTTGCATCGTCATGGTTTGTCCCCGTTCCGCTTGGCGTTCTGCAAAGTCAAGGTAACCAGAAACTATTTGTCCCAATGCCCGCAACTCTTTTTCATTCAGGTAATTCTTTGCAACAACTATATCTTTCATGTATGGTCGATTACCTGTAAAAATCATCAAGCCCATAAATTCCTTTTCGGCATCGGCACGATTATAAATAACTTCAGCAGCGGTTTGTCCGTGCACAGCATAGTGAATTTTGTTTTGGACTTTCTTAAAAAACGCAATGGAAACTTCGGCTTTTGGGTCGTAGTCAATGCTCGTGGCGTAAATGTCTAGAACTTGACGATAGAAAACTTTCTCCGATGCACGAATGTCCCTGATGCGTTGCAACAGTTCTTTCCAATACCCACCACCGCCAAGGTTTTTTAGTCGCTCATCGTCCATGGTGAAACCCTTGCGGATATATTCGTTCAGGCGCTTGGTTGCCCAAATTCGGAATTGGGTTGCGATTTTTGAGTTTACTCGATAACCCAAGGAAATTATCATATCCAAGTTATAGTGCTTGGTGTCGTAGTTTTTACCATCCGATGCAGTTCGTAAGAATTTCTTACTAACTGAATTTTCCTGTAATTCCCCTTCTGCAAAAATCTTTTTTATGTGCTGTGTAATTCCTGGACGTTCTACGCCATAAAGTGAAGCAATCTGGTCTTGTGTGAGCCAAATGCTTTCATCTTCAAAACGAACATCCACAGCGATTTGCTCGTCATCGGTTTTGAAGATGATAAAGTTGGAGTTGTTTTCCATTTTGTCGAGCTTCATAACGTAAATACTTCAAATTCTACCTTAAACTCTCAATCAACAATCCCAAGATCTCCTGCGCTGCCTTCGAAATTTTCGTGCCGGGACCATAAACCCCAAAAACTCCAGCTTTGAACAAGAAATCGTAATCCTGCTGCGGAATCACACCGCCGGCAATGACCATGATATCTTCGCGGCCTAGACTTTTCAATTCTGCGATGAGTTCTGGTACGAGGGTTTTGTGTCCTGCGGCGAGTGAGGAAACGCCCAAGACATGCACATCGTTTTCAATGGCTTGGCGAGCGGCTTCGGCTGGGGTTTGGAATAGGGGACCAATATCCACATCAAAACCGATGTCGGCAAAGGACGTGGCGATTATTTTGGCGCCGCGGTCGTGACCATCTTGGCCCATTTTGGCGACCATGATTCTCGGGCGTCGGCCTTCGAGCTTGGCGAATTCGTCCGACATTTGTCGTGCTTTTTCAAAATCTTCATCTTTCATAGCTTCGTGGGCATAAACTCCTGATATGGAGCGGATTTTAGCTTCGTAGCGACCAAACACATTTTCCATCGCCGTAGATATTTCTCCTAATGTACATCGCAAACGCGCACATTCCACAGCGGCTTCAAGCAAGTTGCCGTTGCCTGTTCGGGCTATGTTTTCAATGTTTGTTAGGGCTTGCTGTGCGGCTTCTTCGTTGCGTTCAGACTTCATTTTTTGAATGCGCTCAATTTGCGACAAACGCACTTTTTGGTTGTCCACATCCAAGATGTCCAAGTCGAATTTATCGTCGCTTTGGTAGCGATTCACACCCACAATGATGTCTTGGTTGCTGTCAATTCTAGCTTGTTTTCGGGCTGCTGCTTCCTCGATGCGCATTTTGGGCACACCGGTTTCGATGGCTTTGGTCATGCCGCCCAATTCTTCCACTTCTTCAATCAAAGCCCAAGCTTTTTCGATGAGGTCGTTGGTGAGTTTTTCAACGTAATAAGAGCCCGCCCAAGGGTCAATGACCTGCGTCATGCCGATTTCTTGTTGCAAGTAAATTTGCGTGTTTCGGGCAATGCGTGCACTGAAGTCTGTTGGCAATGCGATGGCTTCATCTAAGGCGTTGGTGTGCAAAGATTGTGTTCCGCCAAATGCTGCGCCCAAAGCTTCGATGCAAGTACGCGCCACGTTGTTGAACGGATCTTGTTCGGTCAAACTCCAGCCAGATGTTTGGCAATGTGTTCTCAATGCCAATGATTTCGTGCTTTTCGGGTTGAACTGAGAAACAATCTTCGCCCAAAGCACACGCGCTGCACGCATTTTCGCAATTTCCATAAAATGGTTCATGCCAATGGCCCAAAAGAAGGATAAACGTGGCGCAAAATCATCAACGGGAATGCCGGCTTCGATGCCTTTTCGCAAATATTCCATGCCATCGGCTAGGGTGTAGGCCAACTCAATATCATTGGTGGCGCCCGCTTCTTGCATGTGGTAACCCGAAATGGAAATCGAGTTGAATTTGGGCATCTGCTTCGACGTGTATTCAAAAATATCCGCGATGATTTTCATGGATGGCGTTGGCGGATAAATGTAGGTGTTGCGCACCATGAATTCTTTCAAAATATCGTTTTGAATGGTGCCGCTCAATTTGTCTTTCGATACGCCTTGTTCTTCGGCAGCCACAATGTAAAAAGCCATAATCGGAATCACAGCGCCGTTCATGGTCATGGAAACCGACATTTCATCCAAGGGAATTTGGTCGAACAAAATTTTCATGTCCAAAATGGAATCGATGGCTACACCAGCTTTTCCAACGTCGCCTTTCACACGTGGGTGATCAGAGTCGTAGCCGCGATGCGTTGCCAAATCAAAAGCCACGGATAGACCTTTTTGTCCGGCAGCTAAATTTCTGCGATAAAAGGCATTCGATTCTTCTGCGGTTGAAAATCCTGCGTATTGGCGAATCGTCCATGGGCGGATGGTGTACATGGTAGAGTAGGGGCCGCCCAAAAACGGAGCGACGCCACTCACGTAGCCTTTTTGCATCGTGTCGGCAACGTCTTGTTGGTCGTAGCGATTTTGCAATTCGATTTTTTCTGCCGTTTTAAAAAGTGCTTTTTGCTCTGCTACTTCTTGTTGAACTTGCTCAAAATCGAGAGGTATTTGTGTGAAATCTAGGTTCATGCGTTTACTCCTTTCTTTGCAGATTCTAGTACTAAATGCGGGAAAGCGGCTGTTGGAATTTTCCACGTCAACGCGCTTTTTTCTGGGTTCGGAAAGGTATTGATGCCTACCAATTTTGTAAGGCCGCTTTCAAAGCCTGCGATGCGTTTTTGGGCGGTATTGTGAATTTCATTTTCGATGAATCCTGTGAACAAAGCAGCATTGTAACCATGTAATTTTTCAATGGTTTGGAACAATTCATATCCCTTCTTGGCGAACAATTTGGTGGCGTGTTCGATGCTGTAGGAACCTGCCGCGGCATCTTGCACATATTGGAAATAAGATTCTTCCATCAGCAAATTGGAAATGTTGTTCGACATGCGATATGCAAAAGCCGAAGGACCAACTTCCGACCACAAATCGTAGGGTTGCAATTCCAAAATATCCGCGCCGCCAAGCACTGCCGACATGCCTTCGGTGGTCAAACGGAGCAAATTGGTGTAGGGGTCTTCCAGCGATTTGTTTATCATCAAAGATGTGGCTTTGATGCGAATGCGATGTTCAACAGAAACGCCATATGCCTTGGTGATTTGACGCAACAAAATCTGCGCAGCTCTGAACTTGGCGATTTCAAACAAATAGTTGGAACCGATGCCCAAATTCACTTCGAGTTTTTGCGCAACAACTTCAGCAGAAACGCCGATGTTGGTCAACACTTTGAAGTAGGAATTGACCTGAGCACACAGAATCCCCAACTGCTGTTTGATGTTCGCGCCTGCCGAAGCATATTGGTGGTTGTCGATTTGAAAACAACGCAAATGGTGCCAATCTAAGGTCGTGTCGATAAAATCTTTCAAATCGGCACTTTTCCCCAAAGAAAGCGGGTCTTGCTTGAATGTAGCGCTGGCATTTTTTGGCAAATGGCGCAAAATATTGGGCATATCCAACAAGTGGTGCACCTCAAATTCCGAATGGATAAATTCGAACAGTATGTCTTGATAACGCGCATCAGCATCGTCCAAATGCGAAAAACCAATTCCCGTGCAACCTTGATTCAAAAGTTGTAGCGCAATTTCGTTGGCTTTTTTGGCATTTGTCTCAACCACAGTCTGTTGCACCACCCAAGAATTGTCGGCTTTGTCTTTTTTGGTCAGGGGCGCTGAGGCACAAGTTTCGCCTTCTTTCCAATGAAAATGCGACTGAAAATCAATGCCTTCGATTTCGTTGTGAAAATGCAAACTGTCTTCAATTGTTACGCCCTTGAGGTCTTTCTGCAACTGATTGAGCCAGCTATCCGAATCAATTTCGGGGAAAATATTTCTGATGTTATTCTTCAAATCATTCATGGGGTAAAAGTAGCGAATTGAAATTGAAGTGGCGAAAACATGAATAAAAAACACGTATTTTTACACCTGAATTTTTAAGTTCCTAGTTGCCTATATGAGAAAAATCGCTCTAGTTGTAATTGTTTTGTGCAGCATATGCATGAATACGAGTCATGCCCAAGACAACTCCCCACAACCCGTTTTCCGTAAAGGCCAAGCGCAAATCGTGCGGGCGTTTAGCGACAAAAAAACGTGGATTGAAGAAGAGCTTTGGGTGGAGACGGATTTTGATTCCGACCGCGATGGCAAACCCGACCGCATGCATGTTTTTGTGACGCGTCCGGCGCAAACAGAATCGGGGAATCTGAAGTTGCCTGTGGTGTATTCATCGAGTCCCTACTATGGTTTGAAATTGTGGTCCTTGATGGGAATTGGCTACAAACGAATCAGTTACGATTTGAATCAAGAGTTGGGAGAAGACCCGAAAAAGCGCAAAAGTGACAGCAAGGGCACGCGCACCAAACGTCCGATTACTTCTAAAATGATGGACCGACAGTGGGTGCCAAGGGGATATA
>JBIIJN010000089.1:0-9593 GCA_044233745.1 Crocinitomicaceae bacterium | reverse complement strand
CTCCTTAAAAAAGAACTGAAATGCGATTTGGTCATTTGTCTTTCACATTTGGGTTACAAGTACGACACAGAGAAAGTATCAGACCGGATTTTGGCGCAAACCGTTGAAGGCATTGACTTGATTATTGGTGGACATACGCATTCTTTTTTATCAAAACCAGAGTTGATTACACGAGAAAAAACCGGAGCAACCTTGGTCAATCAAGTTGGTTTTGGAGGCATCAATTTGGGGCGAATTGATTTTGTGTTAGGGGATGAAAAAGTGAAAAACAAGACTAGACTGGTAGCAATAGAATAGCTATTAACCTGAGATTGGATTAATATTTCGGACTCAGGTTATTAATCGTTACCAATAAAATCCATCGTCAATTTTACAACTGTTTTTAAATCAGTTGGCAACTTGTATTCTGTAAAAGGATGCACTGCTCCAAACGTGTGATTCGCGTCAGGAATTTCAAACAAAGGTACACGCAACCATTCTGACAATTGATGCCCCTCGTCAATGCTCACCGCTTCATCTGCTGAGCCATGCATAATCATTCGAGGAATCTTGATCTGCTCGCAAGCCGCTTGAATATTCAACCTTTGTTTATGCGCTATAAAATCCTCAAACATCGCATACGAAATGGGCATTTCTTGCTGGGTACGTGTGTTCAATTCAAATCGCACTCCATCTTGTTGCCATTGCTTCAATTTATCCCCCGTAGGAAAACGCTTTTCAATATCACAGATGGCAGCCCAAGTTGTAACAGATTCAATTTTAGATATTTCAGCGGCTCCCAACAGAGCTACTCCCCCACCTCTACTGTGCCCAATTACATGAATGCTGTGTGTAGGCAATGACATACTTTCCAAATGATTCAGAAAAAAACCAAGATCGTCAAGCTCTTTGGTATAAGTATTTTTCGAAAAGGCTTCTAAATCAGGAAAATCCTTGGCATAAATCTGATTAGCGCCATTGTGACTTAGATTGAATTTCGCAAAACCAAACCCAGCATAAGTGAACTCAAAATCCACCAAGTTCCAAGCGCCCCAATCTTTGAAACCCTTGTAACCGTGAACGAAAACGACCAATTTACCATTGAAGTTTTCTGGTATGTGTAAATCAAAAAAGGACTTTCGACCATTGGATCCGGTGTACAACTCATTTTCAATTCGGATTTCCATGGTGTGATTATTAATAATTATTGGTGTAATTCGGGCTTGAGATTTAATTATTATATTCAAACCCAGAGCCAACTAAAGGTTCAGCATCAACAAAATGTTTTAGGTTTAAACTGTAAAGGAAAACGAATAATGCACTCAAGGATAGTGATAAAATTATTAAAATACTAGATCTCAGCTCGCCTGGGAATAAAATAAAAGGGATGCCTACATCCAGCAAACAATAAATAATGTACAAATGAAAACCGATTTTTTTGAGCTTGAACATGAAAAACACGCCTACTATTCCAATACCTGTAGCCAAGAAAACCAAAAGGTGGTATGGCCAAAAAACTTGTTTTTGAATGAACTCATTGCGTTCAATGAAAAAATTCGACATGTTTTCTGCAACTTCAAAGGCTTTTTCTCCTTCACTGTCCTTGAGATCTTTGCGCGACTCCGATAAAGCCTTTGCCGATTCAACCCGAACGGCATTGAGTTCATCATTGGATGAAGGGCCTGAAACTATTGTGGATACAACGTTAAAGAAGCCACCACCTAAAGATAGTCCGCTCAATACCAATAACACCAATAAAAATGCTGGTTTATCTCTTTTTTTCAACTGTGGATTATTTTCTTCACTCATCGTTTCTCATTTTTAGCAAAACTACAAAAATCAAAGTACCATCCTCAATCTTTGGTTATATTTGCCCATCAAAAAAATGAACATCATGAAGAATATAGCTGTAATTGGCGCTGGCACAATGGGTAACGGTATCACACACGTTTTTGCTCAATCAGGTTTTCAAGTAGCGCTGATCGATATTTCACAAGTTGCTTTAGACAAAGGTTTGGCTACAATCACCAAAAACTTGGACCGTATGGTAGCCAAAGAAACGATTGATGAAGCCAAGAAAAATGCAACATTAGCCAATATCACTACTTTCACAGACATGAAAGCTGGATTGGCGAATGCCGAATTGGTTGTAGAGGCGGCTACCGAAAATGTGGATTTGAAATTGAAAATCTTCCGCGATATGGACAGTTTCACCAATGAAAACGCCATTTTGGCGACAAATACCAGTTCAATTTCTATCACGCAAATTGCTGCTGTTACCTCGCGCCCAGACAAAGTGATTGGTATGCACTTCATGAATCCTGTTCCGATTATGAAATTGGTGGAAATTATCCGCGGTTATAGCACATCAGATGAAGTGACCAATACCATTATGGAAATGTCGCGCACCTTGGGCAAAATTCCTGTTGAAGTGAACGACTATCCTGGATTTGTAGCCAATAGAATATTGATGCCTATGATCAACGAAGCTATCTATTCCTTGTATGAAGGCGTTGCTGGCGTTGAAGAGATTGATACTGTTATGAAATTAGGCATGGCGCATCCTATGGGTCCATTGCAATTGGCTGATTTTATAGGTTTGGATGTTTGTTTGGCCATTCTACGCGTGCTTCACGAAGGATTTGGCAACCCGAAGTATGCACCTTGTCCATTGTTGGTAAACATGGTAACCGCAGGTAAAATGGGTGTTAAATCTGGCGAAGGATTCTATTCTTGGGGTCACGGCACCAAAGATTTAATTGTTGCGCCAAACTTTAGCAAATAAGTCATGAAAATAGTTGATTTGCGCAGCGACACGGTCACCAAACCATCTGCGGCTATGCGTGAATTTATGTTTCAAGCAGAAGTTGGCGACGATGTTTTCGGGGAAGACCCAGCCATCAATGAACTTGAAACATATGCAGCGGAATTATTCGGCAAAGAAGCGGGTTTGTACTGTTCTTCCGGCACGCAAACCAATCAAATTGCGATTGCTGTTTATTGCAAGCCAGGCTCGGAGGTCATTTGCCACGAAGATGCCCACATCTACAAATATGAAGGTGGTGGAATTGCCAGAAATGCCGGTGCTTCTGTTCGAATGATGCGCAACAACAATGGTATGTTAACTCCCGATTTCGTGAAGCGCTACATCAATCCAGACAATTTTCATTTGCCTATAACTGCCTTGGTTTCTGTGGAAGACACCATGAATCGTGCAGGTGGTCGGGTATATGATTTTCAGAATATTTTGGACATTAAAAAAGTTTGTGAGCAAAACAATCTCCCTTTACACTTGGATGGCGCCCGTGTTTTTAATGCATTGGCAGTGAACGGAATAGACTCCAAAACTTACGGCGCTGCTTTTGACTCCATATCCATTTGTTTATCCAAAGGATTGGGAGCTCCGGTCGGTTCCGTTTTGGTGGGAAATGAAGATTTTATTCATCAAGCCAGGAGGGTGAGAAAAGTTTTTGGTGGCGGGATGCGACAAGCGGGAATCATAGCGGCAGGTGGACTTTACGCATTGAAAAACAACGTAACTCGTTTAACTGAAGACCACAAACGCGCACAGATTTTGGCTCAGGTTCTTGAAAAATGCTCGTGGGTTGCGGAAGTTTGGCCCGTGGAAACCAACATCATCGTAGTGCGGATAAAAGAAACACAAAAAACTGCTGAAATTCTGCATAAATTAGAACTAAATGGCGTTAAAGGCATAGAATTTGGTGAAGACCTCATCCGTTTTGTAACACATTTAGATATCCACGACGAAGATTTAGCACTATGCGAAAAGGCATTTACATCTATATAATTCTGGCTTTAAGTTCATCTGCATTTTTTTCATGTAAAGAAAAACAGCAACCCGTAGACATCGATTTCGATGCGCTTCGGCCTATAACTAAGCGCGACTATGGAATCGACCCAGACACTATAACCATTCCAGCGCTAAGTCCCGCCGATGTAAGTGCTTCTTTCAAGCCCATTTTTGAACTTATCTTTCAAAAGGACTTATTTGTTCCCAGCGACAAAGAACTTTATCCTTACCGCTTTGGAGCTCAAGAATATCTCGCAGTATCACAAAAAGACATCAACGACAATGATATGGGCACGTGGTTTTTTCTGCTCTATAAAGACAGTGTGATGACGGACAATGCGTATTTGAATTGGCTCGATTGCTTTGGAAAAGAATGCCAAAGTTTGAGTTTGGGTTCGGATGATAACATCGGTGAAAACACAGGTCAAATTTGGGCAAACGACACCCTACTCGTGGCTTATATATCCAACCAAGGCGGCACGTTTTATCCAAAGGAGAGCAGTAAAATGGATAAATTTTTCAAAGAGAAATCCCGCTTTGGTTTAAAATGGACGCGCGGACAAGCTGGTGTCTGGACTAAGAAAATGGTTCGAAAATAGAAACCTTTCAGTGTTCGAATTGTTGCTCTGTTATAATCCTCATGCATGGAAAACAAAATTGTCCTTTTTTGGCACCGTCGCGACCTAAGATTTGATGACAACGCGGGACTCTATAAAGCACTAAAATCAGGTCATTCGGTACAAACCATTTTTATTTTCGATCGCAACATACTTGATAAATTGCCAAAAACAGACCAACGTGTGTTGTTTATCCATGACGCCATCAAAGCATTGAAAGCCAAATACCAATCTTTTGGTTCAGATTTGAAGGTATTTTACGGAGAACCCAAAGCCATCTTCCAAAAACTGATATCAGATGACAAAATAGCTCAAGTGTACACCAACCGCGATTACGAACCTTATGCCCTTGAGCGCGATAAAGCGATATTCCAACTACTTCAAAAAAAGGAAATTGAACTCATCGGCGCCAAAGACCACGTAATTTTTGAGAAAAGTGAAGTGGTCAAAGACGACCTAAAACCCTATACCGTTTTTACCCCGTATTCAAAGAAATGGAAAGCTAAGTTAAACGCATTTTATCTCAAGTCCTATCCAAACGAGAAATACACAGATGAGCTATTAAAAACCGAAGCCCAAAACTTAATCTCATTAGCAGAAATGGGCTTTTCATCAAAACAAAATCGAGAATTCCCAACGAATGATTTGAGTCAATTGAGCATCGAGCGCTACGGGGAATTGCGTGACATTCCGTCTATTCGAGGAACATCCCGTTTGTCTGTTCACCTGCGTTTTGGTACGATAAGCATACGTGCCTTGGCGCAAATTGCCTTGAAAAAAAACGAACATTTTTTAAACGAATTGATTTGGCGCGATTTCTATCAAATGATTATTTACCATTTCCCGAACTCTGTGCATCAATCATTTAAACCCCAATACGATAGGATTGTTTGGGAAAACAACGAGGCACATTTCAAAGCATGGTGTGAAGGAAAAACGGGCTACCCAATTGTGGATGCTGGTATGCGCGAATTGAACCAAACGGGCTTCATGCACAACCGCGTGCGTATGATTACAGCCTCTTTCCTGACCAAACATTTGCTCATTGACTGGCGTTGGGGCGAGACTTATTTCGCGGAAAAACTACAAGATTTTGAATTGGCTTCCAATGTTGGCGGATGGCAATGGGCAGCTTCCTCTGGTTGCGATGCAGCGCCCTATTTTCGGGTTTTTAATCCAGAATTGCAGACCCAAAAATTCGATAAAGAACTGAAATACATCAAGCAATGGGTACCTGAATTTGGCACAAGCAAATACCCAAAACCTATCGTTGAGCACAAATTTGCCCGTGAACGTGTGTTAGCCCGATTTAAAGAAGGATTGGCGTGATTATCCCAACCACGCCTTAAACATCCAAACCGTTTTTTCTTGGAACACAATCAATTGTGTCATCAAATCTAAGGTTGTTTCATCTTGTTCACTGTCAGCGGCTTCCATTACTTCTCGCTCGAGTTGCATTAAAGTTTGGATGTTAGCCACCAACATTGCCACGGCTGCTTTGTCTTCGCTGATATGGTTTGATTCCGCTATTTTTGATTCCTTCACATAATCCGAAAAAGTGTGCAAGGGCGTTCCACCCAACATCAAAACGCGCTCTGCTATTTCATCGATTCTGGTTTGCGCGTCCAAATACAATTCTTCAAATTTAACATGCAATTCGAAAAAATGCACGCCTTTGATATTCCAATGAATGCCGCGCAGGTTTTGGTAATGAACTTGGTAGCTTGCCAATAGGCTGTTTAATTGATTTGTTGTGTTCATGTTGTTTGTTTTTGGTAAAGATACGGCTGGTCACTTCATTAAGTTTATTAATTTAAGGCATAATGTTATAAGATTTTCTTATTGTCTCTTTACAAAAACCGAATAAAACCGCAACAGGGTTGACCCATTCTCTTCTTGACTTGAAAAACCTTAAGCCACAAAAAAAGCCGACTCTTTCGAATCGACTTTCTGGGGTGGAATACCGATGGCTATTTTCTATTCGACCTTTTACAAGGATCGAAGAAAATATGCATCGGCACGGGGATGGTTCTCGAACCCACGACCTCTTGAACCACAGTCGGGACGCTCTAACCTCCCGATGCCTATCGGGAGAGCTGCAACCACTGAACTCAAAATGTAACAATAAAAAACAAAAAAAGCCGACTCTTTCGAATCAGCTTTTCTAGGGTGGAAGATGGGGCTCGAACCCACGACCCTCGGTACCACAAACCGATGCTCTAACCAACTGAGCTACAACCACCATTTTGCCGAATTTTAACCAACTCTTAAGGTTAAAATTCGGCTGCAAATATAAGCATATTCTCCACTCCGAACCGCGTGAAGTGAATTTTGTGAGAAAAAAATTGCAGGCAGCCGAAATCGAATGGCTACACAAGGCAATTGCTTATTTGCTTGAACCTTAAAGTTCAACTGAAAATCAAAGGATTAAAGCATGCTCAATAGCAATCATTGAGCATACTTGCTTCCCAAAATAAATTACACCAATTCTTCAAGTAAGCCTTCTTCGAGCAATTCGCTTTCGTCTGACTCAAAAACCGATTCGGCGTCTTCCAAAATACCATAAGCATCTGAAACAAAAACCTAATCGACTTCTTCAAAAATTGGAGTTTGACCTTGCATCAAGTTCGCAATATTCACTTCTTGGTAATGGTGTTCAGCAATCCAAGATATCACCGTTGGGAAAATTTCCTTGATGGCATTTCTTGAATAAATCACCCTTCTGTGACCATAATTCTCCAAGTTGTGGTGTTTCAACGAGAAACAATGGTATTGATTATCCTCATTGGCAAATTGTTCCATAAACGTCAAACACGACTTGCTTGGCGCAATAAATGTATCTGCCTCAGAAGCAACCGAATACACAGGAATTTGAATTGACTTCATGGATTGTTGGTAGTCTTCAGAAAACTGTCCCGCGAATCGCTTACTCAAATTCCAGTTGAACCATTGCTTCATGGTATGATAGGTCTCGTTGTGGTTACCCAATTTCATTTTTTTGCCTGGAATGAATCCCAACAAGCGTGTCATCGCCTTTGCAACAACCAAGCGCAAGTGATGTTTTTTGGATAAACTTGCGCTAAAAGCCTGACAGGCAAACATCGTTGCCGACATGATATTATTCTGATACTCAGGATTTTTACAGAGCAACATGGTCAAACAAATGCCACCACCGCTGTGGGTCACACAGTGAAAATAGCGCACACGTTCTTCATAAATCAAGTGACCCATCACCGCTTTTAGGTCGAAATGTGCAACGGTTTCAAAGTCAAATTTGGTTTTCACCTTTTCACTCAAACCGTGATTGCGCCATTCCATAACCCAACAGTTATAGCCTTGTTCTACAAAGTAATTAACTGCCAAAGAGAACACTTTCCTATCGGAAAAGGTGCCGTGAATCATGAGAATATTCGAAGAATTTTCCTTTTTTGAATATTTCCACAATGCAACTTGAACTTGATCCTTGGCTTGTACAAAAATCAGTTCTTCTCTCATAATGTTGCTTTTAAAAGTTCTGCGTTTTCTTTAGTAATCACCTGTGTTCTGCCGTGAGAAATCAAGGTTTGAACAAGAGGTACATAGAATTCGCCTTCGTTAATCAAGCGCAACTCCACATTGTCTTGTTCTATCCAACCTTTTTCCGAAAGTACAGCCCACAAGTCGGCAAAGTCATCATTCAATTCTGTTTTGAAAATTTCATTGTACTTTACTTTGTTGATTTTCATTTCTTGAAGCGCTTGAAACAACCAAACCAATTTCACATCTTCAGGTTCGTGATCGAAAACACGCTCCAACGGCAATTTTCCAGCTTCGATGTCTTTGTAGTAATGTGCCAAACTCTTGTGATTCATAGTAGATACAGAACCGTAAATAGAATCAAACTGACGCATACGCATATTCACCGCGGCATAACCAATTCCGCCCATTACAGATGTTGTTGGTACACCATCCATTGGAATAAAATCGCGGAGGTTATTCTCATAGTGGTACTGCTCTGCTCCGTCTTTTTTGGAATAATCTGTTTTGTCAACCTTCTCCCAATCATAAACCGTGCGCTGTCTGTAACCCATGCTCTCCAAAAACTCTTTCTGAGCATTATACATTTCAATTTTGCGGGCAATGTCTGGCACCATTTCTTTGTGCTCAGTGGCAAAAGTAGAACGACCTGCAATGTTCAATTCATAGTGCGTGATGTGACGAATTCCAGATTGGATGATTTCGTTCAAGTCGAAAATCATTTCCTCTATGGTCTGCTCCGGCCAAGCATAAATCAAGTCGATATTGCACGACAAATCATACTTATGAAACAAGTCGATGGCCTCAAAAACATGCTTACGCGTTTGTTTTCTTCCACTGTATTTGATGAGCTTGTCGTTTACCTGTTGTACCCCCATGCTCACACGGTTAAATCCTGCTTCAGATATTGCTTTGATTTTATCCTCATTGAACAACTGCGGAATACCCTCCAAAGTTTTTTCAACATCATCGCGCATTGTAGGGAATAACATACGAATAATCGACATCATTTCGTGGTAGTCATCAGGACGCATCAAATTTGGTGTACCACCACCAATATAGAGCGATTCCAATTCAGAGCGTTGGTAAAAATCAGCATACATTTCAGCCTCTTTTCTGAGATAGCTCAAATACACTTGCATTTCATCTTTTCCCTTGTAGTTCTCAGTTGGGAACAAACAAAAGCCACAATGCGGTGGATTGGTTGGCAAACAGTAAGGAATTCCAGCATACATATTCACTTTCGTGCGGGCACCTTCGTTCATGGTCAACTTCGCATTTGTTGTGATTTCATCAAATTGCGGACGCCACAAAGCCGGTGATGGGTGTGCATGCAAAACCTTATTTGACAAATGTCTTTTTAAATTCTTTTCTAATAATTTTTCGATTTCTAAACGGTTCATAATAGTAAAATTTAAATTGTTAATTAATAAGAGTTTAAGAGTTAATTTTAGTAGAATAGGATGATTGTAGTTCATCAAAACTTATAATCATTCATCTGGAGGCGGAAGAGAATAAAGAAAGAGTATCATGTTAAAAATTCAATTGACTAGTCGCAAACGTACCACTAATTTCCAACAATCGCAATAGCCATGCGGTCAAAGAGCCTTTCACCGAAGTAACGCCTGTTCAAACGATAACAAAACTCGTTCAAGTAGTTCTGGAGATAC
>JBIIJN010000021.1:0-33452 GCA_044233745.1 Crocinitomicaceae bacterium | reverse complement strand
CCCAATTTTTTCATGGTTTCTTTCATTTCCGGCTCCACATCGTCCCAAGATTCGTATTTCTTTTGTCCTTTTGGTGCTGAATAATAGGATATTGCCTGAAAATCTGGTTTGTTATAATGCACATGCGCCCATTCAGGCTCGGTCATTTGCTGCCAAATTTTAAACGATTCCAAACGGAATTCCAACAACCATTCTGGCTCATTTTTCTTTTCAGAAATCTGACGAATGATGTCTTCATTTAAGCCATTGGGCAATTTGTCCGACTCAATTTCGGAAGTAAATCCATATTTATACTCGCTGTTTTCAAGGTCTTTCGCGAGTTCGTGCTCTGTATATTCTGCCATGATCTTTGTATTAAATGGAGAAACTTTCCCCGCAGCCACATGTTCTGTCGGCGTTTGGGTTCACGAAAACAAATCCTTTACCGTTCAGCCCACCCGAAAAATCCAAAGTGGTACCTACTAGATACAAAAAGCTTTTTTTGTCAACCACGATTTTTACGCCTTCAACTTCAAAAACTTTGTCGGTTTCTTTGAGTTCGTTATCAAAACCAAGCTCATACATCAAACCAGAGCAACCACCGCCTTGAACACCCACACGGATGAAATGGTCGATTTTGCCGTCGTCGGTCATCAATTTAATCGCTTGATTTTTAGCTGATTCAGTTATGTTTATCATAGTGAAATCTTGTTGGTCTTTATTTAGATTAATTACAAATAGGGTCTAAATTTGTTGCAAAGATAGGCATTTTATTACTTTCGGCTTTCATTTTTGAACCCACAATATGCAGCGTCTGTCACACTTTTTTTTATTCATATTCATATTCCTTGTGTTCTTCTCCTGCAAAAACAAAGAAGTGACGCAGGATGTTCAATGCTATTGCGCCTGTTTAACAGATAACAAAACCAATCCAGATGGCAGGGAAACATGCCTTGAAATGATGGAAGAAATCAAAGCGAAATATGCTGGAGATAACAGGGCGCTCTTGCAGATTTTGGAAGAAACAGATGGGTGTATGTGAGTGATAAATGAAATTTATTTCACCCCACCCGGCTCCAATCCGGCTTATTCCGCATAATCTTCCGCACCTCTTCCCGTATGCCCTGATGCGCCTCTTGTTCCAAATTCGCGTCGGTTTCCAATAAGGCCAAAGCTTGATTTCTGGCTTCGGTTAAAATGCCGCCATCTCTTGCCAAGTCTGCTATTTTCAGGTCAATCAAACCGCTTTGTTGTGTGCCCATGATGTCGCCCGGACCGCGAATTTCTAAGTCCACTTCGGCAATCACAAAGCCATCGTTGGTTTCGCACATGGTTTGAAGGCGTTTTTTGCCTTCGGCGCTCAGTTTGTCGCCTGTCATCAGAATACAAAACGATTGTTCGGCACCGCGACCAACGCGTCCGCGCAATTGATGCATTTGAGCCAAGCCAAAACGCTCACTCGATTCAATAATCATCACTGAAGCGTTGGGTACATTAACACCAACTTCAATCACCGTGGTTGCTACCATGATTTGTGCTTCGCCTTTCACAAAACGCGCCATTTCAAAGTCCTTGTCTTCGGGTTTCATTTGTCCGTGCACTATCGCTACGCGGTAGTCGGGTAGGGGAAACTGGCGCACAATGGATTCGTAGCCCTGCATTAAATTTTGGTAATCGAGCGTTTCCGATTCTTTGATTAAAGGATACACGAAATAAATCTGGCGACCCAAAGCAATTTGTTCTTTGATGAAACCAAACACCCGCAAGCGTTGAGATTCGCGGTAATGCACGGTTTTAATCGGTTTGCGACCTGGTGGCAATTCATCAATCACTGAAACATCCAAATCGCCATAGAACGAAAGCGCCAAAGTCCGTGGAATTGGGGTGGCTGTCATCACTAAAATATGCGGTGGCATGGTGTTTTTCTTGTACAATTTTGACCGTTGCGCCACACCAAAACGATGCTGTTCATCAATTACGGCAAAACCAAGATTCAGGAATTTTACTTTGGGCTCAATAATGGCATGCGTTCCAATCAAAATATGAACAGTTCCATCCTCCAAACCCGCATGGATAGCCCTGCGCTCGGCGGTTTTGGTAGAGCCAGTGAGCAAACGAATATGCACCGATGTGCCTGCTAAAACTTCTGCCAAGGACTGAAAATGCTGTTGCGCCAAGATTTCCGTGGGAGCCATCAAAGTGGCTTGGTAACCATTTCCAACGGCAATCAACATGGTTAAAAGTGCCACCATCGTTTTTCCGCTACCCACATCGCCTTGCAGCAAACGATTCATTTGTGAACCCGTAAAAAAATCGGCGCGAATTTCTTTGACTACGCGTTTTTGGGCATTTGTCAATTCAAAAGGCAAGTGGTTTTCATAAAAATCGAGAAAAACATCGCCCACGTTATTAAAAACAAAACTTTTGATTTTAGCCTTGCCAATTTGCTTGCGGAGAATCAATTCCATTTGCAGAAAAAACAATTCTTCGTATTTCAATCTGCGTCGAGCAGCCTGAGCCCAATCGTGGTTTTTCGGATAATGGATCTGGCGGATGGCATCATTTCTGGAAAGCAGTTGATTTTCTTGCAACAGTTTTTGCGGAAAGACTTCTGGGAAAACATAGCCCTGAATTTGTTCCAATAAATTTTCTACGAGTTTCGCAATGCCTTTGGCATGAAGTCCTTTTGCTGATGCTTTTTCAGTGCTCGGATAAACGGGAATGAGCTGTTTAGATAAAGTTGGATTGGCCACCACATATTCCATTTCGGGGTGAGGAATATTCCATGCCGCTCCATAATATTTCGGTTTTCCATAAACCAAAACAGGTCTATTTGGATGTAAATTTCCTTCTACATAATTGATGCCTGCAAACCAAGTGAGTTCAATGGAGCCCGTTTCATCGGTGAAAACAGCAGACAGTCTTTTATTCCTTCCAGTTCCAGATTTTTTGATATTTCGGATTGTGCCACGAAGCTGCACATAACCATCCATTTCTGGAATTTGACGCACAGAGTTTATCTCCGACTTGTCGATGTAGCGGAAGGGAAAATAATACAACAAATCGCGGAAGGTAAAAATGCGAAGTTCTTTATTCAAAAGCTCACCCCTTTGCGGACCAACGCCTTTCAGAAATTCTATGGGACTATCGAGGATGTCTTTCATAGATTACATCGCTTTGAACGTCATAATGAAACGCAGACCTCCAGCAGGTATGTTTTCCGCTTTGATTTCACCGTTCATGGCTCTAACCAATTCTTTCACAATATATAAGCCAAGTCCAACGCCTTTAGAACTGCGTGTTTCTTCATGACCGAGTCGCGCAAATCGTTGGAAGATGATGTCTAATTTTTCAGTAGGAACGCCAGGGCCATTGTCTTCAAAAGTCAAAGTAAGTTGCTTTTCGTTTCCTGAACATTGAACCGAAATTCTAGGGAAATCACCAGCGTATTTTAATGAATTGTCTATCAAATTAGAAAGTATAGAATGAAAAGCATTTTTATCCAAGTCGAAATTCAGATTTTCTGAGCAAGAGGTCTCAATTTTGCAAGCATTTTGCATTCTAGTGGCATTCAATGCGGTGTCTATAGCTTGCTTGATGTTTATGGATTCTTTGTGCAATTGAAATGTTCGATTTTCCAATTGAGAAACAGAAAGAATGTTGTCGATGATTTGTTGAAGTCGCTCGTTTTCAGTAAGCGCATTTGTGGCTATTTCATTGCGTTTATCTTCATCGAGTTGATGTCTTTTTAGCGTTTGCAGGTAGAGTTTTACAGACGCAATTGGCGTTTTTAATTCATGGGTTACGGCTAAAAGAAAATTTTTCTGCTGTCTGGAAAGTTCAATGTCTTTCAAAATGGATTTTCTAATTTGAAAAATAGCAAAAACAACAATGCTAAAAAACACGACACCTTCACCTAAAATCATAAGTGTTCTCTTACGAATGTAATCGGGATGACTGTTGAGTAAACTTGTCAAATCAATGATATGATAAGCCCACCAAGCAAATTGAAGCAACACATAAAAGGCGAGCAGAAATACGAAAAGTGCGGTTTGGCGTCTCATGGTGCAAAGATAGCTTTTATGGATTTCAAAATTGGTTGCGAACCTACGTTTTTTGATACTAATAATCACTCTGATGTTGGTAGCTCATCACATTCTTAAAATTCTAATATTATTTAACAAAATATATTGTTTGCGCAATGAATCAGAGATTTGAAATTATCTACCTTTGCCACCAAATTTTTAGCAATGAAAGGGTTTTTATTAGTGTTTTTTTTGATTTTATCAATTGGTTTACAGTTGGTTATATCGCAAACAGACACAACCAAAAAGGAGTCGACTTGGCGTTTAGAATCGGTGTATGGATTCAACGCAACACAATCCTCATTTGTGAATTGGGTTTCTGGGGGTAGAAATAATGTGTCTGCATTGGGTTTTATCAATGGCACAGCTAATTATAAAAATGGTAATTCAAGTTGGAAAAATGAGCTGCGTTTGGCTCTTGGGGGAGTGAAATTCTTTGATACGCCACAAGTTCAAAAAACAGATGACATCATCAATTTTGCTACTAAGTATGGTTTCGAGTTCAAAAAGACATGGTTTTTCAGTGTTTTGGGTGACTTCAGAACCCAGTTTATGGATGGTTTTGTGAGTCCAACAGATTCTTTGCCAGCCTCTCGATTGTTGGCGCCTGCATTCTCCATCTTTGCCTTGGGAATCGACTACATTCCAAATAAAGATTTCTCTATTTTGATGGCACCTGTTACAGGCAAATTCACCTTTGTTAATGATCAACGTCTTTCTGATTTGGGCGCTTTTGGTGTTACACCTGGCACACGATTTAGACCTGAACTTGGGGCATATGTGAAATTGCGTTGGAGAAAAGATTTAATGAAAAACGTTGAAATGATTACCCGCGCAGAATTCTTCTCGAACTACTTAGATCGCCCGCAAAACGTGGATGTCAATATCGAGACGATGTTTACTTTTAAAGTAAATGACTGGTTTTCAGCAATGTTGCAGTTTAATATTCTTTATGATCATGATATTCGAGTTCCCGTGACTAACGCCGATGGCTCTGTTTCTCAATCTCCTAGAACACAATTTCGTCAAATAATGGGCATTGGTCTCCAATACCGCATCGCTAATTTCAAAAAATAACTCTTACCCGTCATGAATAAAACCCTTTTTGGTGGTCTGATTTTGCTATTTCTTTCCACCGCCTGTTCTGAAAAAAATGTTGAAAACACGGAGCCAGAAGAATTCAAGGTTTTTACGCCACTAGTGGTGGATACTACTGCCTATGAAGACTACATTTGTGACATAAAATCTGTGAACAATGTTGAGATAAGAACGCGTGTTAAGGGTTATATTGAGTCGGTGAATACCGATGAAGGTAAGTTCGTAAGAAAGGGTCAGTTGTTATTTAAGATTAGCAGCCAGGAATACAAAGAGGAATTGTTGAAATCAAGAGCTGTATTGAAAAGTGCTCAGGCCGACTTGAAACAAGCAGAAATTGACATGTCAAATGTGTCGCAATTAGCTGAAAAACAGATCGTTTCAAAAACAGAAGTGGAAATGGCCAAAGCAAAAGTAGATGCCGCCAAAGCAAAAGTAGAAGAGGCACAGTCGCTGGAATACAGTGCGAAACTGCGACTTTCACTTTGTGATATCACAGCGCCCTTTGATGGATTTGTTGACCGTTTTCCTAACAAGATGGGGAGTTTGGTTGATGAAGGCACTTTGGTAACAACTTTATCCGACAACAATGAGATACTTGCTTATTTCAACGTTTCAGAGCGCGATTATTTGGACTTTATGAAGAACCTGAAATTGGGCGCTAAAACATCTGAAGTTGAATTGGTTTTGGCCAATGGAGATTTGTATGACCAACGCGGATTGATTGAAACGATTGATGGGCAGTTTGATAATGAAACCGGAACAATTGCTTTCCGTGCCAGATTCAAAAACCCTGAACGATTATTGAAACACGGCGCCAGTGGTAAAATTCGTTTGGAGCGAAAAATTAAAGATGCCGTAATTATTCCTCAGAAATCTACTTTTGAAATTCAAGACAAAATATATGTTTATGTGGTGAATGATAAAAATGAATTGATAGCGAAAAACATCACTATATCTTTGCGATTACCGAATATTTATATTGTTGAATCTGGGATCCGTAAAAAGGATAAAATTTTACTCGAAGGTATTCAATTGGTTCGCGAGGGCTTAGTTATAAAGCCGGTCATGACTGATGTAAATCGTGTTTTATCGGACTTGAGGTCAATTAATCAATAATTCAAAAACATGTTATCATCTTTCATCAATCGACCGGTATTATCGATAGTGATTTCGGTCCTTTTTGTTTTCCTTGGATTGATTGCCTTGATGCAACTGCCTGTTACGCAGTATCCTGAAATCGAACCGCCATCTGTAACCATTACCACGAAATACACAGGCGCAAATGCTGAAGTGTGCTCCAAGGCTGTGGTTACCCCGATTGAGCGTGCAGTAAACGGTGTGCCAGGCATGACCTACATGACTTCGGTTTCTGGAAATGATGGAATGAGTATTATCCAAGTGTATTTTGAGGTTGGAACTGACCCAGATATTGCAGCGGTAAACGTTCAAAACCGTGTACTCACAGTGGTAGATGAACTTCCCGAAGAAGTTGTCAAAGCAGGTGTTCAAACAGAAAAAGAGGTGAACGCCATGTTGATGTATTTGAATATTGTAAGTGACGACCCTTCTCATGATGAATTGTTTTTGTACAACTATACAGATATCAACATACTCGCTGAATTGAAGCGTATTGATGGTGTAGGTTTTGCTACGATTATGGGCTCGAGAGAATACTCGATGCGCATTTGGCTCAAACCTGACCGCATGACCGTTTATAATGTTTCTGCAGACGATGTCATTCAGGCTTTAAAGCGTTCAAATGTTGAGGCAGCTCCGGGTGCTTTGGGCGAAAGCTCTGGCCGCGATGCACAGTCTTTTTTGTATGTTTTGAAATACCAAGGGAAATATACTGAGGTTGAAGAGTATGAAAATATCATAATTAAAAGCAAAGAAAATGGCGACTTCTTACGTATCAAGGATATTGCCGATGTTGAATTTGAATCGCAAACGCACAATGTAATTTCAAAAGAAAACGGTAACCCTTCGGCTGCTATCATGTTGAAACAACGTCCTGGCTCCAATGCAAGCGAGGTGATTGAGAATGTAAAGAAGAAAATGGCTGAATTGCAGAAAACTTCTTTTCCACCTGGCATGAAATACACGGTGAATTACGATGTTTCCCGTTTCTTGGATGCTTCGATTCAGGAAGTAATCAAAACGCTCATTGAAGCCTTTATTTTGGTAGGTTTGGTGGTGTTCCTGTTTTTACAAGATTGGCGTTCTACATTGATTCCTATTTTGGCTGTACCCGTTTCGCTTATCGGAACCTTCTTCTTCATGCAATTGCTGGGCTTTTCTATCAACCTACTCACTTTGTTTGCATTGGTTTTGGCGATTGGAATTGTGGTAGATAATGCAATAGTCGTCGTCGAGGCCGTGCATGCCAAAATGGAAACCCTGCACATTGGTCCAAGGCAAGCCACAATGGAGTCCATGAAAGAAATGACTGGAGCTATTTTGGCTATCACTTTGGTAATGTCGGCGGTTTTCATTCCTGTAGCCTTTATGGATGGTCCAGCGGGTGTCTTTTATAGGCAATTTTCCATAACCTTGGCTATTGCAATTGTCATATCTGGTATTAATGCATTGACACTTTCTCCGGCTTTGTGTGCGATATTACTGAAGCAACACCACCATGTTCCCGATGCCAAAAAGAATTTTCTTCAGAAGTTTTTCCAAGGATTTAACAATAGGTATGATGGACTTTCCAATAGATTCAAATTCGTGCTTCGACTAATTGTTAATCGCAGATTTGTAACTATAATTGCTCTTGTAGGCTTCCTATTTTTTAGTTATGGTTTGATGAATGTTGTGCCCACTGGATTTATTCCCAACGAAGATCAGGGGACTATTTATGCCAGCGTAACAACACCTGCGGGATCAACTCTTGAACGCACAGAATTGGTTACTGATGCCATTCAACAAGTGGCTCAAAAAATCGACGCTGTAGAAACGGTATCAACACTTACTGGATTCAGCTTGATGACTGATGCCATCGGCGCTTCTTTTGGAGTGGTGATGATTAATTTAAAACCGTGGGATGATAGAACACAATCAGTAGATGAGGTTACTGCTCAAATGATAAGCGAAACCAAAAGTATTCAAGGAGCTGATATTCAGTTTTTTCCACCTCCCGCTGTACCTGGTTATGGTAATGCCAGTGGTTTTGAATTCCGTATTTTGGATAAAACAGGGTCTGGAGATTTGATTGCTCTTCAAAATGTGACCAATCAGTTTAATGAAAATTTGACCAAGCGCCCAGAAATCAAAAATGCTTTTTCCAGTTTTGATGCTACTTTTCCTCAATATCGTTTAAACTTCGATTATGATGCCGCAGCAGCAAAAGATGTTTCTGTTGAAAATGCGATGGCTACTTTACAAACCTTAATTGGTAGTGAATATGCAACCAATTTTATACGTTACGGTATGATGTACCGTGTGATGGTTCAAGCCAAACCAAATTATCGTGCTATGCCTGAAGATATTATGGAGTTGTACGTGAAAAACAATAAAGGAGAAATGGTGCCCTTTAGCTCATTTGTTTCTTTAGAGCGCATTTTTGGTCCTGAACAAATCACGCGTTATAATATGTATTCTTCTGCCATGGTAAACGGTGAACCTGCGGATGGCTTTAGCTCAGGTGACGCTATTTCTGCTATTCAAGAAGAAGTTGCAAAATCTTTGCCGAAAGGATATTCCTTCGATTGGTCGGGTATGACACGCGATGAAATTGAGTCAAGCGGTCAAGCATTGGTTATCTTTATAATTTGCTTGGTTTTCGTATATTTATTGCTTTCAGCACAATACGAGAGTTTCTTATTACCTTTAACGGTGATTCTTTCCTTGCCTACAGGAATACTTGGCGCCTATTTTATGATTTGGTTGATGGGCTTAGAAATGAACATTTATGCTCAAATCGCCTTGGTCATGCTTATCGGTTTATTGGGTAAAAACGGTATATTGATTGTGGAATTTGCCATCCTTCGACAGAAAGAAGGCGCATCGAAGGCAAGAGCGGCAATAGATGGAGCGGTTTCTCGACTTCGTCCAATTTTGATGACTTCCTTTGCGATTATTGCTGGATTAATCCCACTAATGTTAGCCAATGGTGCCGGCGCTATTGGTAACAACACCATTGGTGCTGCCGCTGTTGGTGGGATGTTGTTTGGAACACTTTTCGGGGTGCTAATCATTCCCGGACTTTATGTGATTTTTGCTCCCAAAAAGATGAAAAACTAATGATTATGAGGAATAGAATTTACAAACCAAGTTACTATCGTTTGGCTGGGTTTGCCACTCTGATTTTGCTTGTTTCGGCTTGCTATAATCTTAAACCTACGGCAGCCAAAAATTTGAATAACGCTCCAAATCAATTCGGCGATTTCCAAGCAGTTTCTAATGACTCGCTCTATAAATTAAACACATTTTTCAACGATCCAAAGCTGCGTGCCATTATCGATGAAGCCATGCAAAATAACTATGATGTACTCATCGCACTCCAGCGCTTGAACATGGCCCAGTCGCAAATCATCGGATTTAGAGGTAATTTGTTTCCAAAATTGGATTTGCAAGTGTCTTCTGGTATGCGCCGATTTGGTAAATATACTATGGACGGTGTGGGAAATTATGATACCCAATTTTCGCCAAACATTACTCCAGATCAAGTTATTCCTGAACACTTGCCAGATTATTACGCAGGGGCTTGGATGACTTGGGAGGCCGATATCTGGGGTAAATTGCGAAACCGCAAAAAAGCTGCTGTTGAACGATATTTGGCAAGCGTTGAAGGTAGAAAATGGGTGATGACTATGCTAGTTGAAGATATCGCACTCACCTACTATGATTTAATCGCTAAAGATATGGAGCTTGAGATGCTCCGTGAAACAATTGACCTTCAGACAACTGAATTGGAAGTCGTGAAGCAACAAAAAGATGCAGGCCGAACCGATGAAATGGTAGTGAAACAATTTGAAGCTCAACTATTGAATACGATTGGAATATCCTTAATTGTTCAACAACAGGTTTATGAACTGGAAAACAGATTGAACTTGTTGATGGGTAGGTATTCGCAAACCATCAGCAGAGGTAGATTTAATCTGAACACAGCTGAATCAAACCCAATACACAGCACCATACCTGTCGATTTAATTTACAATCGTTCCGATATTCAACAGAGTATGCACTTGATGACCAGTACAAAAGCTGATTTTAAAGCTGCTCGAGCGGCATTTTACCCGTCTCTGAATATCAATCTTGGTGTTGGATTGCAGTCTTTCAACCCTGCATTTTTTCTAAACCCTGCTTCTTTAGCGTATTCCGCAGCCGGTGGAATTGTAGCACCATTGCTAAACAGAAGCGCTATTATTGCCGAATTCAAAGTGGCCGATGCATCTCAGGTGGAAGCTATCTATCAATACCAGTACAATTTTGTGCGGGCTTATTCTGAAATTTATAACCAGATGTTGGCGATTCAAACTTTTAAATCTGTTTTTGAAACCAAACTGCAAGAAGTAGAAGTGTTGAGGTATTCCAATGATTTGGCATTCGACCTATATGTTTCGGGCAGAATCAACTACCTTGAAGTACTTTACATTCGCAAGAATACCATTCAATCGAGGTTGGAGTTAATTGAGGCTAAGAAATTTCAACATTTTGCGATTGTGTCTCTTTATAAAGCCATCGGTGGTGGTTGGAATTAATCCAGTTGAGACAAAATAAAAAAAGCCCGACTCATTGCTGAATCGGGCTTTTTTATATTTCAATTTTACTACTGGCGAACCAAAGTCAAATGACCGTGTCCAGAATATTCCAATCCATTTAAACCAATCACGGTATATTTGTAAAAATAGACACCCTCTACGGCATCGGAGCCACTTTGAGTTTTACCATCCCAACTCAAGTTCAAGTCTGTTGATTCGAAAACCAAGTTGCCCCATCTGTTAACAATAGCAAACTCAATTTCAGCCACATTTTCAAACGTGATAAACTGCCATGCTTCGTTTGCGTCGTCGCCATTCGGTGAGAAAACATTCGGTGCTTCAATAATCGGAGGGTCGAAATTAAATACCGTTACGGTTGAATTAGCAGAAGCGAAGCAACCATTGAATTCGCCAGTTAAAGTAACAGTATATACACCGGGAGTAGCATAAGGATTCGCCACATTCGTGTTGTTTGAAGCTAAAGTGCCATTTCCAAAGTTCCACACAAAGTTCGTAGCTCCTGGGCTTGATGTATTGGTGAAGTTCACATTCAACACAGGATATCCTTCTGTAACATCTTGAGTGAACGAAATGGTAGGATAGGGCACTACAATCACCGTTACTGTGTCAATACCCTGACATCCATTGGCATCTGTACCCAAAACAACGTATGTATTTGTCCCCGCCGAAGGCGTGATGGTCTGACCATCTGAAAAACCACCTTGCCATTGGTATTGCACGCCACCTGATGCGCTTAAAGTGTAGGGATCAAAATCACAAATAGAAGCATCTATTCCCGCACTGATATTTGCAGGTGGCAACACCACTATTGGCGCTGTAGTTTGATAAACACAACCGTTGGGGTTGGTGTATGTATAAGTAATAATATAATTGCCTGGCTGACTGCCTGGGCCAGTTACAACACCAGCAAGATCCCCGGATGTTTCCAAATTCAATCCGCTTGGACTTGCGCTGAAAGTACCTCCTTGAACACCAGTAATCACAACATTTCCGTTCTCATAAGAACAAATGGGGGAACTGGGGTAGTTGATGGTTGCAGGAATGATTGCTGGTTCTAAAATAGTGGTTACAATTTGATTCGTACAACCTTGACCGTCAGTAACAATAATGGTATATTCACCAGCTACTAGGTTGTTGAAATTCAAATTTGTTCCGTTGCTTGTGCCATTTATGGTGAAATTATAAGGTGCTGAGCCACCTGAAACAGCAACTTGAATCGACCCATCATTCAAACCAAAGCAAGTAGCATCTGTCTGATTGTCAATAGTTACCTGAACAGCATTTGGCTCTATAATAGGAACTGTAATTCCACCCGTACATCCATTGGCGTCGAGAACCAGTATATTATAGACACCTGATGGCAGCCCAGTAAAGGTTCCAGATGCCTGATAAGTTGTACCACCGTCAATCGAATATTGATACCCCGGAACACCGCCACTGGCAGATACAGTAATCGAACCATTGCTCAAACCGCAACTCGGTATGGTGGAATTCCCCAGATTTAGACTAGGTGCTTCCGGCGAAGGTGTTATAACTACATCGTCTTCTACAACTACGCTTTCTCCATCACAAGCCGTGTAGGTTACCACTGCTGTATAGGTTGTAGAAGAATTTGGGCAAACTTCCATGCTTAAGTCGTTTGATAGAAATTGACCGTTTACTTGCCATTCAAAATTGGAGATAATCGAAGGACCACTGGGGCTAAATCTCCAAGCCTCTGGTGACGCCTGAGATACTGACCATGTTGGATTTGAGTTTCTACCAGGAGCTACAACTCCTACTGTACCAGTTTGATTTTGAATACCAATAATAGCTCGTCCTCCGTTCCAATTAGGACATAAATCTTTTCTCTGAACATAAACATCAATGGTATTTGTAGTTTCATATAACACCATCATACTTGAACTTCTTAAGGATGTACAAGAAAAATGCGCAACATCGTTAAATGACACCGCAAATATTCTGCATGGCGCTTGACCGAGTATATACCAGTTAATACCTTGTGCAAAAACTGATGGGTCAATATCATGATAAACACCGAAAATCATACCCGCATTAACCAATGCTGGATTGGGCGCGTCAACTGTAAATGCCCATGGGTTGCCCCCACCATCTGTGGCCGGTCCAAGTGTAATAGATCCATTCGAGCTCACTTTACACGTGGTATAGGATTGTCCATAATAACAAAAAGTAAATGGCAAGTTTATTATTGGACTCCAAACGTCGTCTGTCCCCACAGAAATCGCTGTGCCTCCCGGTTCATTATAAGCAATTGGAGGGGTAGGCGGTATTTGAGAAACCGAATAGTTGGTTGTTGAACCAGCTTGAAATGCGGTTGCACTGATTGTGGCGCAGGCCTCATTGCAGGTCAAAGTTTGGTTTGGTCCAGCGTTCACGTCTGGGCAACCGGGGAATTGTGCATGCACCTGTGAAATGCTAACAAGTAACAAAAAGTATACAATGGCGTGAAATATTCTCATAATAAGTGTTTTTAAGCTTTCAATTGTTTAAGTTGACGCAACAAATCTAATCAAAGTTGCATATCATTCAAGCGTTTGGCGCTTCTGCGATTTTTTTTTCATGAAAGCAGATTATTTTTGTTCTTTTTCAAGAAATTAACTACTTTTGCACCCCGAAATTTTTATTAATTAATTATTGTATTTATGAACAATTACGAAACTGTTTTCATTTTAACTCCCGTTTTGTCTGTGGATCAGACAAAGGAAGCAGTAAAAAAGTTCGAAGATTTAATCACTTCTATGGGTGGTTCAATGGTACATTCTGAAGACTGGGGCCTAAAAAAATTGGCTTACCCAATCCAAAAGAAAAGTACTGGCTTCTATTTTTTACTGGATTTCAAGCTAGAAGGTACTTTGTTGGCCAAGTTTGAAACTGAATTAAAGCGTGATGAAAGAATCATGCGTTTTTTAACTGTAAAAATGGACCCTGACCATTTGGCATTCTCAGAAAAAAGAAGAGCTAAAGTTGCAGGTGCTGTTGGAGCTTAGTCCCGAAGTATTAAATTTAAAAAATTAGAAAAATGGCAGACGAAATAAGATATTTAACGCCAATCAACATTGATATCAAGAAAGACAAATATTGTCGTTTCAAAAAAAGCGGAATCAAATATGTTGATTACAAGGACTCTGATTTCCTTTTGAAGTTTGTAAACGAGCAAGGTAAAATTTTACCACGTCGACTTACAGGTACTTCTTCAAAATTTCAGAAAAAAGTAAATAAAGCTATTAAGAGAGCACGTCACTTGGCGATTCTTCCTTATGTAGGGGATATGCTTAAATAGTTTGAATTCTTAAAAAGTTAGAGACATGGAATTGATATTGACAAAAAACGTAGACAACCTTGGTTATAAGGATGAATTGGTTACGGTGAAGCCTGGTTATGGTCGTAATTTCTTGATTCCTCAAGGTTATGCGAAATTGGCTACACCTTCAGCCAAAAAAGCACATGCTGAAACTTTGAAGCAACGCGCTCACAAAGAGACGAAAATCAAAGATGAAGCGGTTGCTTTGGCTGCCAAATTGGACGGCGTAACAATTAAAATTGGTGCGAAAGCAAGTGAAACTGGCCGTATTTTCGGTTCAATCAACACAATCCAATTGGCAGAAGCCTTGAAAGAACAAGGTATCGAAATCGATAGAAGATCTTTGAAAATCAAAGAAGAGCCTATTCGTGATGCAGGGACATACACCGCAGAAGCCAATCTTCACAAAGAAGTTAAAGCGACTTTCCAATTCGAAGTGGTTGGCGAATAAACTATGTTCAAATGATAATTGAGCCATCAGTATTTTCTGGTGGCTTTTTTTGTGCAATTTCATGACTTTCTATTTATTTAAAGCATACTAGTCTTGCATAGCAATAGAATTTTTATTTTTGCTATTTTTGTCCCTCAAAATCAGGGGCTAAAGTTTTTAGCATGTTTTGGTAAGCATTTAACAAACATCATTAATATGAATACTTTTCGATTTTTATTGTTGTCTGTATTTGGCGTTGTTGGCATACAAGTTTATGCTCAAACTCCCTCGGTTATTCCTACGTCTCCAACAGAATGGGGAAGTCAAAGCTTGAAGTTAAGCCCAGAGAATGCCTTGAATAGCGGATTTTTTCAATACGATATGCTCGGCGATTTCGGAATGGAAAACTGTGCTTGGGTATTGCTTGTAGCTCCTTACGATGGCGTTTTGTCTATTGCAGCGCCTGTTTCTAAAGACCCTTATGAAATGGCGACCTTCAGGGCTGAGACGACCGACTATGCACAAGAACTTAAATCCGCCAATGCATTTTTGTTAGGTGCTCAAAAAATTGCTTTAGGAAAAGCGCTAAACTTGGACTCAAATACAGATCCGGACAATTTTGATGCAGCTCTTTTTGAAATCATGAAAGGCCAAAGCGTTTTGATTTTTGTAAATTCAATCAAAGGCAAAGAAGTTAATTTCAATGCCGAACTCAAAAGAAACGCAAGCATCGAACCGCGTAAACTTTTGGTTCCTTTCGAATACCGCAAAACACCAGCCTCAAAATCGCTGAAAGTAGTTGTTCGCGATGCCGTTACTGGTCTTCCTGTGAAAGCTAGAATCAATGTGCAAGGTTTGAAAGGAATAGACAATGTCTATAATGCATCAGACTTCACATTCGATTTGGTTACATCTAAAGCTGCGTCAATATCTTGTGATGCTCCTGGTTATTTTAATCGCGATATCGAATTGAAGTTGACAGCTGGGGTGAACAATGTGGTTACCGTAAAATTAAGTCCCTTATCGTCCAATGAAAACATGCGTTTAGATGGTGTTCAATTTAAAGAAGGAACTGCTGAACCGCTTCCAAGTGCTTTTCAAGAATTAAATAAATTGGTGGATTTTATGCGTCAGAATCCTAAAATTCAAATTGAAATCCAAGGTCATGTGAACGCACCGAACAACGAAAGTAGAGCTGCACAGAAACTTTCTGAAAAGAGAGCCAAGGTAGTTTATGATTATTTGGTGGAAAAAGGCATTGACCCGAAAAGAATGACCTTTGTGGGTTATGGCAATTCAGCTATGATTTTTGTCGATCCGAAGAATGATGAAGAGGAACGCGTCAATAGAAGGGTTGAAATCAAAATTTTAGATTAGTCGTGACGTATATTTTGCATCTGGAAACAAGCACCAAAGTTTGTTCGGTAGCCGTTTCTTGCGATGGACGCTTGTTGGATTATCAAACAGAAAACGCTCATGATTTTGTGCACAGCGAACGATTAAATGGATTAATTCAAGACTTGTTGATTCGCAATGATTTAAATATTAGCTCATTAGATGCGGTTTCAATCAGCTCGGGTCCAGGTAGCTACACAGGTTTACGTATCGGTGTGTCAACAGCCAAGGGTTTGTGCTATGCCTTAAATATCCCGCTTATTGCTATTGATTCACTTAGTGCTTTGGCGCATTTTGCAAGTTCTCAGATGAAAACAAGTGATGCACTTCTACTGAGTATGATTGACGCCCGAAGAATGGAAGCATACACGGCTCTTTATGATTCAAACATGTATGCTTTGAAGCCAGTTTCAGCCGATATTTTTGACGCTGAATATTTAATTGAGTTGGATACGAATCAAAAGATTATGATCGTTGGTGATGCTCAACAGAAGTGTAAAGTGCTATGGGGACAACGGAAAAATTTACACTTTACAGACCTAGAGGCTGATGCTCGCGGGCAAGTTGAACACGCCTACAAGAAATTTCTAAATCAGGAGTTTGCCGATTTGGTCTATTTTGAACCCCAATATTTAAAGGATTTTCAGCCTGGGGTTAAAGCCAAATAGGTTAATATGCAAATCTATCACTCAGGGCATACATTTTGCCTGGCAGGGTTTTCAAGAACCCAGCGATTTCCATGGTGAGCAAAACACTGCTCAACTGACCCAATGGTATTTGATGCACCACGCTTAGCACGTCCAATGAAACTTGTTTTTTTTCTTTGATGAAACTGAATACCGCTTTTTCCTGAGCATCCATTTCATTGAGAAAATCCAACTGTTTTACCTGCGTTTGTGCATGGTTGTGCCAGCCCATTATTTCAAAAAAGTCTTCAATGCCTGAAAAAACATGCGCTTTATTGTTGGCAATAATTTTGTGACACCCTCTTGAATATTTGGAATAAATCGGACCCGGCACTGCAAACACATCTTTGCCGTAATCATTGGCCAAATTGCATGTTATCAAAGACCCGCCTTGCACATCACTTTCCACCACGATTAGCGCATCCACCATTCCTGCAACAATCCTATTCCTCATCGGAAAATTACAAGCATCTGGTTTTGTTCCCATTGGAAATTCGGTAATCAAACCACCATTTTCCATCATTTCATCGGCTAGTTTTTTGTGCTGGTAAGGATAGACCAAATCCAAACCATGACCCAAAATACCTATGGTGGGGATGCCATGTTGTACGCAGGTTTTATGAGCCACACCGTCTATGCCCATCGCCAAGCCAGAAATAACCGCGATGTCTTTATCTTTGATTGAAGCTACTATGTCTTCAGTAACTTGCCGCCCATAATGTGTGGCATTTCTTGTGCCCACTATACCTATTGTACGTTTGGAATTGGCCCGAATATTTCCTTTTCCAAATAGCACAACGGGCGCATCGTCTATTTGCTTTAAGCGTCGGGGGTAGTCCTCATCGAGATAATGATACAGCTCTTGCCCATCTTCTAGTGCCGAAAGATAAATTTGTTCGGCTTGATCCGACACCTCATCCAAACATGCTTTGGTGAGTTTATGATTGGCTAATCCAACAAGTTTACGGAGATTTTTGGGTTTTTCTTTGAAGAAGGCTTCAGCTGAGCCCAAAGTTGCGATGATTTGCTTTGCTCTGATGCAGCCAACATTTGGCACCATCGAAAGAGCGAGAGCATAGTGTAGTTCTTCTGCTTTCACAATAGTAGGTTTAATAAATTAGGTCCACAAATGTACTTTTTTTTTCAAAATGTTCGCTCAGCTGAAAATATTTCTAACGAGATTTTTTCAAGAACCTATCTTTGCCAAATGGCTGGAATCTATATTCATATCCCTTTTTGTAAGCGAAAATGCACCTATTGCGATTTCCATTTCTCAACAACTTTTGCATCGTATAGGGCGCAAATGATTGAAGCCTTATGTACTGAAATTCGCTTGAGGTTGAGCCAATTTGATGAACCCATTGATGTTCAAACCCTATACTTGGGTGGAGGTACACCGAGTTTGTTGCTCGAATCAGAATTAAAATCTATTGTTGAAACACTGGCTGAATTTGTGACAATTTCCAACATCATAGAATTTACCCTCGAAGCCAATCCAGATGACATTGATTTAGCACGTTTGGAATTATGGAAAAACTTAGGAATCAATCGTTTGAGCATAGGCATACAGTCCTTCGACGATAATGATTTGAAATGGATGAACCGAGCCCATAGTGCTGAAGAATCGTGGAATGCAATCTTGCAGGCACAGCAAAACGGATTCACGAACATCAGCATAGATTTGATGTACGGTTTACCCAACCAAAGCTTTGAAAAATGGCAGCGTCAATTGGAAACTGCCCTTCAGCTTGGGGTTCCTCATATTTCTTCCTATTGCCTTACGGTGGAGGAACGCACTGCGCTTAAAAAATTTGTTGAGCGCCGAGAATTGGTCATTCCTGATGAAGATTTGGTCGCCGAACAATTTGACTTTCTGGTGGAAACTTTAGAAAAACATGGCTTGGTGCATTATGAGATATCCAATTTTGCTTTACCAAATGCGCATGCCATACACAATTCAAACTATTGGAAAGGAACGCATTATTGGGGGATTGGTCCTTCAGCGCATGGTTTTGATGGCACTCAGCGGTATTGGAACATTTCAAATAATAGGGAATACATTAAAATTCTCGAACGCGGTGACTTGCCCGAAACCATTGAGATTTTAACACCAGAAAACAAGTTCAATGAATTGATTTTAACAGGTTTAAGAACGCAATGGGGCGTCGATTTTCTGAAGCTACGTGCATTGGTTGAACCCAGTAATTTGTTACATCAAAAGATTTTAGCGTTCGAACATGATGGTGTATTGGAATGGGTGGGCGATAATTTTCGTTTAACAAAAAAAGCAAAATTGCAGGCTGATTTTTATGCAGCCGAGCTGTTTATGTAAAGCTAACAATTTATTCTTAACACATTGTATTTTAGTGATTTACCTTCTAAATGCGAATTCAATGGTGTTAAATATTCTCTAAATCTTGAATAAGGGGCTTTGTTAACCTATTAATCGTTAATTTTGTCGAAACTTAATAAACAAATTGCAATGATTTTAGGTGTATTTGGACCTTGGCAAGTTATTTTAATAGTAGCCGTTGTGCTCCTTATGTTTGGTGGTAAAAAAATTCCTGAGCTGATGAAAGGTTTGGGTAAAGGCGTAAAAGAATTCAAAGACGCCACCAACGGAAAAGAAGAAGAAAAATCCGCAAAGGAGTAATTCATTCCATCCGACCCCAAATAATTTTGGGTCGCAATTAATTTTTATAATGGGTCGTTTATTCAGCGTACTGGTTTTTTTTGTTTTTTACACAAACATTTGGTCTCAACATAATTTGAATGGGTCAGCTTTTTCGGCTGATGATACCATTAACAATGCTTGTTTGCTAGATGAGTTTGAGTTAAACATGCGCCAGTTTTACGTGCAATATGCTACGTTGGCTGAATACGAGCAAATCAAGAAGCAACTCAACTACGAACCTGGTCATATTCCCAATTTTAGCGCCAAGGAATATTGCCAGCGTTTGATGAAGATGAATGAATATTCTGACTTTCCATTCGATTGTCATCCTACGGTAATTCAGGCTATTGATGATTTTGGTGTGCGCCGAAGAAGTACCATAAAAATTGCCTTGGGTCGCTCGAAACTGTATTTTGAAATGTTTGAGACTCTATTGGATAAACACGGTTTGCCAGTGGAACTGAAATATCTGCCAGTGGTTGAAAGTATGTTGTTGCCAAAAGCCAAATCGAGAGCA
This sequence comes from Crocinitomicaceae bacterium, assembly GCA_044233745.1. Taxonomy (GTDB): domain Bacteria; phylum Bacteroidota; class Bacteroidia; order Flavobacteriales_D; family Crocinitomicaceae; genus UBA6165. Next base: position 13,546 of record JBIIJN010000021.1, on the reverse strand, counting down.
GGTGCGTTAGGACTTTGGCAATTTATGTATGGCACGGGTAAAATGTTTGGATTGGTTGAAAATTCTTTCATCGACGAGCGCATGGATCCCATCAAAGCTACCGAAGCGGCTTGTATGTATCTCAAAAAACTGTACAGTATTTACAACGATTGGAATTTGGCTTTGGCGGCATACAACGCAGGTCCAGGCAATGTGAATAAGGCCATTAGAAGGGCAGAAGGTCGCTCAACTTATTGGGAAGTCCGTCCATTTTTGCCAAAAGAAACACAGGATTATGTTCCTCGTTTTATGGCAATCGCCTATCTCATGGAGCATCATGTAATACACAATATTGTTCCGGCAGAAGCTAAAATCACCTACTACGATGTTGACACGGTTTGTTTAAGAAAGGGCGTTCAAATGCAACGTGTTGAGGCTTTAGTTGGCATTCCAGTTGCGGAAATACAAATGTTGAATCCGATTTATAAGGGCACCTACATTCCTAAAACTGAACCCGCACAGTGCATTACTTTGCCCTTGGAGAAAATTGCCTTGTTCATAGAATACGAAAATGACATTTACACATCAGATAATTTGTTTTTAAATGAATCTAATGCGCTTCAAGATAGCGCCGGTTTGTTGAACACTAGCGAAGTGGTTTACGAACATAAAATTCGCTATCACAAAGTGAAAAAAGGGGAAACATTAACTTCGATTGCTAGAAAATACGGCACCACAAAAGCCGAAATCATGGAGATGAATGGCATGCGCTCTGAGAAATTGAAAATCGGGCAAACCATCAAAGTGGATAAGACGAGCGTACCTGTTTCAACAACTCAAAACGGAAACACAAGCCAAGTTGCTGATTCCAATGTCGCGAATGTCGATTCTCTTCAAACACAACCTGAACTTTTAAAAATTAGACACACCGTGAAGGCCGGTGAAACATTATTCGCCATTTCACAAATATATTTGGTCTCGATTGATGATCTGGTGAAATGGAATAGTTTGCCTTCTGCACAAGTTTATATCGGACAAGTTTTGGTGATTTATACCAGCGACAAAACGATGGCTGCAAACAATACCGCGCCCAATAATCAGCCTCCAAAACCCAATACACCGGCCAAAAAATACCATTCCGTTAAGTCGGGAGAGACTTTAAGCGTCATAGCCAGAAAGTATGGCACGACTGTTGCCGCGATTCAGAAGTTGAATCCGCGTCTGAATGCCAATAAACTTCAGATCGGACAGAAAATTAGGGTTAAATAATACTTCACATTATGGCTAAAATCTTTTCTATTGCCTTTGTTATCATAACATTGGCTTCTTGTTCCGAATTCAATAAAAGAAGAAATAACGAAACTTGGGCATCGGGAAAACCTGGACATGTTTTAGTGGTATGCACCGATGAACTTTGGCAATCTACAGATTTGGATTCATTTTTTGTAAAAATAGCACCAGCTGAGCAGCCTTATTATCCGTATGAATACGCCTTCAAATTCAATCAGAAAAATGTTGTTGGATTTAATGGGAATTTTAAATCAACCAGAAACATCCTGATCATTGAGCGTCATGACAACGCCCAATACTCACCGGCAACCGTCAATGTTATTCACAACAAATGGGTGAAAGGCCAGGTGGTTGTGGAGTTGTTTTTTCAAGATATTGCCGATTTGCGTAAAATTGCCTCGGCTGACTTGGATGTGATCACGAGCGCATTCGAAGAGGCAGAAATGAATCGTTTGGTGAAACATTTTGTGAGTAAATCCAACAGTGTGTTGAGTGGGATTCTTGAGAAAAAGTACGGTTTTGCAATGGATATCCCAAGTGGTGTTGATGTTCTCAATGACGTTGATGACTTTTTGCGTGTTGATGTGCCCGATCGCTCTCGCGAAATGCCACTAGATGCTGGCTCCGGTGTTCAAACATCTAAGGCCAATTTCATTTTGAGCAGTGTTATGTTTTGGCAGCAAGATTATAAGGGTGCTGAGCAATTGAACATGCTCGCGTTGCTCGAATTTCAGGATACCATTCTTAAAAAATATGCGCCGCACGAGAAAGAAGGGGCTTATTTGGCTACAGAATACGACACGCTGGTTTATCCTGTTTCACAAAAACTGATGATTAATGGTATTGAAATGACCGAGATTAAAGGGCAATATCGAATTCGAGGTCGTAGCGATGTTTTTATGGGTGGACCTTTTGTGAGCTATTCTTTTATGAACCCGAAAACAAATAAAATCGTTACTGTTTTTGGTATGGTGCATGGTCCAAGCGAGCCTTTATTGACCTATATCCGTGAGCACAAAGCTCTTTTGCGAACTGTGAAGATTTAGTTTTACTAACTTCGCAGCGTTACTAATTCAATCCATGTCATACACGCCAATTTCAGTTGTTATAATAACTTTCAATGAGGAAAGAAATATTGCACGTTGTTTGGCTTCGGTGAAAGACATTGCCGACGACATTGTGGTTGTTGATTCCTTTTCTTCAGATCGTACCAAGGAAATATGTTTGGAGCATGGAGTTCGATTTATAGAACACGCTTTTGAAGGACATATTGAACAGAAAAATTGGGCTATTACACAGGCTAAATTCCCTCATGTTTTATCGCTCGATGCCGATGAAGCCCTTGATGATACTTTGAAAGAATCGATTCTACAGGTGAAAAACAATTTCATTTTGGCCGCATACAGCATGAATCGTTTGACCAATTACTGCGGTCATTGGGTGCGCCATTGTGGTTGGTATCCCGATAAAAAACTGCGCCTTTGGGATTCGCGCTGTGGTACATGGGGAGGCGATAATCCGCACGATAAATACGAACTCCATAAACGCCAAAATGAAATCGGACATCTGAAAGGCGATATTTTGCACTACAGTTATTATACGTTGGATGACCATTACAAGCAAGTAGAATATTTCACCACCATTTCGGCCAATGCACAACACAAGCGTGGGAAAAAAGCGCCTTTGCTGGTGCTATATCTCAGTCCAGTTGTGAAATTCTTGAAAGATTACATCATCAATAGAGGTTTTCTGGATGGCAAAACTGGTTTTCAGATTTGTCGAATTTCTGCTTTTGCAACTTATGTAAAATATAAGAAATTGAGAAACTTGCACAAATCGGGTGGGCTATGAGTAAGATAGAATTGAACAATAAAACCGTCCTCATTTCTCGCACAGATAGCATTGGTGATGTTTGTTTGACTTTGCCGATTTGCAAGGCATTGAAAGATAAATATCCAGATGTGCGAATTGTCTTTTTGGGAAAATCATATACCGAAGCCATAATTCGCAGTTGTTCTTTTGTTGATGATTTTTTCAATTGGGATGAATGGAATGCCTGCTCTGATGCTGATATTATCCAAAAAATGATTGCAGCCAATGTAGATGCCATTATCCATGTTTTCCCTAATAAACGACTCTCAAAACTGGCTTGGCGAGCAAAAATCCCGATGCGCATTGGCACCAATCATCGCTTGTTTCATTGGTTAACTTGCAATCATTTGATCAATTTTACGCGCAAAAAATCCGAACTACACGAAGCTCAACTCAATTTCAAACTCTTACAACCTTTTGATATTGAAGTGCCCAGTTTTGATGCTTTGAATGAAGTTCGATTACTTCAAACGCATACACCAATCCCAGCTTTTATAACACAATGGCGTAGAGATAAAAAATGCGTCATCTTACATTGCAAATCGCAAGGAAGCGCAGTGGAATGGGGCATACCCAATTTTATGGCTTTGGCTGAACGCTTGATAGCAGAAGGACATCAAGTGATTTTCACGGGCACAGAAAGCGAGGGGCAAATTTTTCGCCCATTCTTGCCCAAGCACGATAATTTGTTAGACAGTTCGGGCAAGTTGACTTTGACAGAATTGATTGCAGTAATTGGCGCGAGTGATGCCTTGGTAGCTGCGTCCACAGGACCGTTGCATATAGCTGGATTGTTGGGCATTCGCGCTGTAGGTTTATTCTCACCACGCCGACCCATTCATCCGGGACGTTGGCAGCCTTTGGGGAAAAGTAGTTTGGCCTTGGTTTATGATGAAAATTGCCAGAAATGCAAAAAAGGTGAATTTTGCAAGTGTATTGAGGAGATTGCTGTGGAGCGGGTAGTGGATTCACTTCATTAAACATCCAATCGCTAACCGCTAAAAGCTAACCGCCTTCCTACGCAATATTCGTAAAAACCTGTTGAATATCGTCGTCGTCTTCGATTTTATCAAGTAGTTTTTCGATGTCGGTGAGTTGGTCATCGCTAAATTCTACTGGGCTTGTTGGGATGCGTTGCAAATTTGATTTGAGCACTTCAATGCCTTTGTCTTCTAGTGCTTTGGCGAGTGTTCCGAAGTTGGTGTAGTCACCATAAACAAAAACTTTATCTTCCTCACTTTCAATGGATTCTAATCCGGCGTCGATGAGTTCAAATTCCAATTCTTCAATGTCGATGCTGTCTGTTTTGTCAAATTCAAAAACCGCTTTTCTTGAAAACATGAACTCCAAAGAGCCATTGGGCACAACGCCACCGCCCGATTTATTGAAGTAGGATTTCACATTGGCAACCGTTCTCGTTGGATTATCGGTAGCGCATTCAACATAAACCAAAACGCCATGCGGACCTTTGCCTTCGTAGATAATCTCAGCGAAATCGGCAATATCTTTGGCATGCGCTCTTTTTATGGCAGCTTCAATATTGTCTTTGGGCATGTTTTGGGCTTTCGCATTTTGAATGGCCGTTCGCAAACGTGCATTGGTGTCTGGGTCGGTTCCAGCTTCTTTAGCAGCCATCGTAATGGCTTTGCCTAATTTTGGAAACACTTTAGACATTTTGTCCCAACGCTTTTCTTTTGCCGCTCTTCTATATTCAAATGCTCTTCCCATAATTTCTGATTTTGCTTCTGATTTTGGACTGCAAAAATAATCTTTTAAGAAAACAGAAAACCTACAGTGCACTGCGATTTTAAATTAATTATCAAGAAAATGCCCAATAATTAGCAAATTTGTACGTTTTCTATCTTCCAAACGCATTTCATATGATTCGATTGATTTTGTCCTTGTTGATTATTAGCATTATTTCTCCCATGACTTGGTCTCAAATTCCCATGGGCACTTGGCGCTTATTCACACCCAACAACGATGCACGAGACATTGCTTATTTGAATGATAAAGTATATGTTGCCTTTGAAAACGGACTCTTCGAATACGATGTAGAAAGCACGGAAAAATTTTTGTGGACCGCTGCCAATTATCTTTCAGATGTTGGGCTTACAAGTTTGTGTTATGCTCCAGAAAACAACACGCTCTTGGTGGGCTATGAAAACGGAAATTTGGATTTGATTTCCAACAATGTAATATTCAATCTGCCTGCTTTGGTTTTGGCAAATATTCTGGGCAACAAGCGCATCAATAAAATGACTTACCATGAAGGATTTGTGTATGTATCTTGCGGTGTTGGTGTGATGAAAATCAATCCAGAGCGCCGTGAAGTTGCTGACACCTATTATCCTTTTTCAAGTTCAACACCCATTTGGGATGTGGCTTTCCATGGCGATACCATTTTTGCCTTATCGAGTTCTGGAATTCGTTTTGCCAATAAAAACAACATTGCTCTGGCAGATTTTACGCAGTGGCAGACCTACGCCAATACACCCGAGCAGACTGTGGGCGGATATAGGAATTTGCTACTTTTTAACGACCAACTTTGGCTGCGCTACAAATCGCCAATCACCTCTTATGCCACAGATACGCTTTACAGAAGAGTAAACAACAGCTTCGAAGTGGTGAACAATTTCTTGAATTTGGAAATCCACAATATCCGAGTGCAAAACGACAATTTGTTCTTGAGTGCTGATGCTCAATTGGCAGAATACAATACTGATTTGCAATTGGTTGAGCTGATTTATCAATATGATGAGGGTTCTAATATTGCTCCCAACGGCGCCTATAAATTAGGCTTGGATTACTATATAGCCGACAAAAACTTTGGACTTGTGCAAGCCAGAAATTCATTTGCCCATCAAAAATTGGGATTCCAGGGTCCATTTAGAAGCAGCAGTTTCGCTTTGGATAATAAAGACGGGTTGTTGCTTGTTGCTGGTGGCGGACTTTCTGGCTTCAATCAAAGCTTCAATACTTCTGGTGTTTATATGTTTCAAAATGAAGAGTGGTCGTATATCAATTCCACCAATGCTCCGAGCATGACACAATTGACTTGGGATGTGATTTCAGTGAGCATTGACCCAAACGATGTGAATCATTTTGCATTTGGCACATATTCCGGTCGCCCGCTATTTGAAGTGCGCGATGGAAAAACAGTTGATGCTTTTTACGACAATTCCAATTCGCCATTGGAATTGACGACTTTGGGAAACAACTCCTACAACGTTTCGCAATTGTTCTTCGATGACGCTTCTAATCTTTGGATTGCTCAATCGTATGCCAATTTCCCGCTTAAAGTTAAAACGAAAGATGGTGTTTTTATACAATATGATTTAGGTCCAGACCCGAAGTCTAAAGTGATGAATGATTTGCGTGTTGATTTTAACGGTTACAAATGGCTCGCTACTCAAGGTGGTGGTTTGGTGGTATTTAATGACAACGAAACACCGCTTGATACCTCAGATGATCAATTCAAAGTGCTAAAAGATGGACAAGGTTTGGGGAATTTGCCAAGCAACGTAATCACTTCTGTTTGTGTTGATTTCAACAATGATATTTGGATTGGAACCGATAAGGGACTTGTGGTGTATTACAACAGTTCGCGTGTTTTTAACTCCAATAGCATCGATGCACAACCAATTTTGATTGAGTTTGAAGAGGAAATTGAGCGCTTGTTGGGCAGCACAGCCATCACCAAAATTGTGCTTGATGGTGGAAACAGAAAATGGGTAGCCACTGAATCGGCTGGTGTTATCCTTTTTACCAACGATGGCAGACAAGAAGTGTATAATTTCAACACCTCCAATAGCCCACTGATGTCTAATGCTATTCTTGATATTGCAATTGATGGCGTAACTGGAGAAGTGTTTTTTGTTACTGAAAAAGGACTGCAATCTTTCCGAAGCGATGCGTCTATTTCAGATTTTGAATACAGCAATGTTCAGGTTTTTCCTAATCCTTTTCGCCCAAACACAAATGGCGTCGTAACCATTCAAGGCATTGCATATGATTCAGAAATTCGCGTTACCGATGCGGCTGGCAATTTGGTTTATAAAACTATATCCAACGGAGGCACAGCCACTTGGAATGGCGATTTATTGAATGGCGAACGAGCAGCTTCTGGTGTTTATTTGATTTATACAGCGCCCATCGATTCAAAGGGGCGATATGTTGGCAAATTTGTGATGATCAATTAAAATAGCTTGAAAATTACCGATAAAGCACTGTTGCTCAGAAAGGTGAGTTACGGAGAGACCAGTTTGGTACTCACCTTGTTTACATACAATCACGGAATAAAATCATTCATATACAAAGGTGCCAAGAAAAAAAAAGGCGCTAATTTGATGCCACTTGCTTTTTTGGAAATCACCTATTTCGAGCGCGTTGAAAATCAATTGGGTCAACTGACGCAGGCCGATTTGCTTTTGCATTTAAACGATGTGCTTCAAGATGCGCGGAAATCAGCAGTACTTTTTTTTATGTGTGATGTATTGAGCACCGTTGTTCGCGAAGAAAATATACCTCAAAAAGAACTCTTTATGTTTTTGAGTGCCGAATTGGTGGAGTTGGATAAATCTCGCTTTGAAGCCAATTATCCGCTCTATTTTTTGATGGCTTTGACACGATTCCTGGGATTTGAACCCAATTTTGAAGAAGATATGCCTATCTTTTTTGATATGCACGAAGGTTTATTTACCCGACAAACACCTAAACGCGCTCAAATGCAACTCACACATCCAGAAGTGAATTGGTTGTCGCAGAATTTTCTTTTAAACAAAGACCAAATTCTTGCGCAAGATATGCAGCGCCTGCAACGCCAACGTTTTACACGCATATTACTGGATTATTATTCGCATCATTTGGGCAATTTCAGTACACCTAAATCACTGGCTGTATTGGAAGAAGTTTTTGATTGATGCACAGAATGTCCAACCATTGCATGAAGCGCAACGTCTTTTTGGTAAATTTTGGCTCATGCATAGCTTTTGGCCAATGAATTGATTAATTTTGCGACTCAAATTTGACTTATGAGCGAGGAAATACAATTGGTAATGGATGAGTTTCGTCAAGCGAATGAAAAGTCGTTGACGCATTTGAAATCTGAGTTGGAAAAAATCAGAGCTGGAAAAGCAACACCTTCTATGTTGGACAGTGTGATGGTAGATTATTATGGTGCTATGACGCCGATCAACCAAGTAGCGAATATTGCAACAACTGATGCGCGTACAATTACTGTACAGCCTTGGGAGCGCAAAATGTTGGACGATATCGCCAAAGGTATCATCAATTCCAATTTGGGTTTGAACCCACAAAACAATGGTGAAGTATTGCTCATCAATGTGCCACCTCTCACAGAAGAGCGTCGCAGAGACCTTGTTAAAAAAGTCAAAGCCGAAGGTGAAAATGCCAAAGTAGCCATCCGCAACAACCGAAAAGATGCTATGGATATGCTCAAAGATTTGAAAAACGATGGCATGCCCGAAGACCTCATCAAAGTAGGTGAAACCAAAGTGGATGACCTCACCAAAAGCTATTCTACAAAAATAGATGAGGTAATTGTCTTGAAAGAGGCAGATATCATGAAAGTATAAGCACTATGTCTATAGAAGTTGTCGATTTAAAAAAGTTCTATGGTGAACAAGCTGCTCTTGGCGGCATTTCGTTTACGGTGAATACAGGCGAAATCGTTGGTTTTTTGGGACCAAACGGTGCAGGTAAATCAACAACCATGAAAATATTAACAGGCTTTATTCCAGCTACATCTGGTTTGGCAAAAGTTTGTGGTTTTGATGTTGAAGAGAATTCCCTAGAAACCAGAAAAAGAATTGGTTATTTGCCTGAACACAATCCGCTTTATTTGGATATGTATGTTAAGGAATATTTGGAGTTTGTGGGCGGCGTTTACAAATTGAAAAACATCAAAACTCGCGTTGCAGAAATGGTGAATCTTGTTGGCTTGGAACGCGAACAAAGGAAAAAAATTGGTGCACTCTCAAAAGGTTATCGTCAGCGCGTTGGTTTGGCACAGTCCATAATCCACGACCCTGAAGTCTTGATTTTGGATGAACCTACAAGTGGCTTGGACCCCAATCAATTGTCTGAAATCAGAGAGTTGATTCGGCACATTGGAGAAACCAAAACCGTGATGCTTTCCACACACATTATGCAAGAAGTAGAGGCTATTTGTGATCGTGTGATTATCATCAACAATGGTCTTTTGGTTGCAGATGATACCTCAAAAGTGTTACAAGCCTCTGGAAAGAAACAAGTGGTGATAGTAGAATTCGATTCTGATACAAAAATCAACGCCAAGCAACTGCAATCAATTGCTGGTGTTACCAAAGTGAAGCAATTGTCGGACGCGCAAAATTGGCTGGTAGAGTCTGAAGATGGTCGGGATTTGCGCAAAACAATATCACAAACAGCACTGAAAAATTCTTGGCTCGTTCTGAGCATGCACACGGAGGAAAAATCTTTGGAGCAGGTGTTTAAGGAACTGACGCAGGGCTAGTTATTTTGCCGCGTATGGCATCCGATTCATGATCGACCTGCCCAATGTAATTTCATCTGCATAATGCAATTCTGAGCCAACTGCAACACCGCGCGAAAGTGTCGATATTTCTAAGTTGAATTGTCCGATTTTCTTGTAAATATAAAAATTGGTTGTGTCGCCTTCCATGGTAGCGCTCAAAGCCAAAATCACCTCCTTAATTTCTTTAGATTCTGCTTTTTGAATCAGTGATGGGAAGTTCAAATCACCCGGTCCTATGCCCTCCATAGGAGAGATAATGCCGCCTAAAACATGATAAATACCATGAAACGACTCGGTGGCTTCAATGGCCAGCACATCTCTTAAATCTTCAACAACACAGATGATGCTTTTGTCGCGCTTGGGATTGAGGCAAATGTTGCACATATCACCATCGGCAATCACACCACATGATTTACACTTTTTGATGTTTTGAATCAAGTCGATAAAAGCCGCTGAGAATTTTTCAACCTCTTTGGGGTCGCGCTTCAACAGGTCTAAAACCAGACGCAAGGCAGTTTTTTTACCTACACCAGGTAAACTGGCCATTTGCTCAACGGCTTGTTGAATGTATTTGGAGGGTATGTGAAGTTCCAAAGCGTTTGTTTGAGTCGCGAAGTTACAGAAAAAGAAAAAGCCACATCTTTCGACGTGGCTCTTAAAAGTGTTGAATAGGAATTATTTTTTCAATAAATCTCTAATTTCTGCAAGCAACTCTTCTTGAGAAGGACCTTTCGGTGCCTCTGGAGCAGGTGCTTCAGGCTTACTGAATTTATTCATGGCTTTGATCATCAAGAAAATACAGAAAGCTACTATCAAAAAGTTGATTACTGTGCTTAAAAATTTACCGTACAAAACGCCATTCCAAGACAATTCTTCCAGTTTAGAAACTTGTGCAGCTTCAAGTGCTGGTTTCAAAATAAGTGGTGTGATAATATCTGCTACCAAAGAGCCAATAATTGCACTAAATGCAGCTCCGATAATTACCGCAACGGCCAAATCAACCACGTTGCCTCGCATGATAAATGCTTTGAATTCTTTTAACATAATCTCAAAATTTTAGATTCCTCAAATTTATAGTAGATTTTATATGGACAAAAAAAATCGGGATGAAGTTTTCAACATCCCGATTGATAATTGTGATATTTATCAATTATGCGAACATTTCGTCCATAAATTCCACGACACCGGTCTCCACATCGTAGTAGGCTGCTACCAAGCCAATTTCGCCATTTTGGAACATTTCTTTGAGAATTGAACTTCTTTCTAAAATTTGTTCCAAGGAGTTTTTGATGTTTTGATGCGCAACGGCATCCACATGTTCAGGAGCGTCTGGCGTGCTTGGGTGGTTTCTTTGAGCCACTTCTTCAACAGCTGGACGTATTTTACTCAATAATTCTGTAATGTTGCCCAATTTCACATGTTTACACGCACTGATTACAGCGCCACACTTGCTATGACCAACCACCATGATTAGCTTGCTACCAGCTACTTTGCAAGCATATTCCATACTGCCCAAAATATCTGCGTTCACTACATTTCCTGCAATTCGAACACTAAACACATCTCCCAAACCTTGGTCGAAAATCAATTCAGCTGATGTGCGGCTATCAATACAACTCAACACCACAGCAAAAGGCCATTGACCATCGCGTGTGTCGTTTACTTGATTGAGTAAATTCCTATTCAATTTTAAATTGTTGACAAATCGCTCATTGCCTTCCTTTAAGAATTCAAGAGCTTGTCTAGGCGTTAAATTGGCTTGAGATACCGCGTTGTGTACTTTCATCACGTGTTTTGGTTTGCTACGAAATTAACTTTAATGGCTCCAAACAGCGTTTGATTTTTTCCATGAATTGTTAAGTTATGTTAATTCAATTTATTCACCAGCGCTTCGATTTTTTCTATTGAGCTTAAAATCAATGCGGTAATAGAATAGTGGCAAGAAGCCCAACTGATATCTAAAGGCGATTGGTTCGGCATTTGGGTTAGACAAATCGGGTGCATAGGATAATCCAAGTAGGTTTCTTGTGTTCAGCACATTCAACAAATCCAAACCAATTTCGTGTGTTACCTTATTTTGATTGATGCGATACACGACGCGTATATCCAATCTGAAGTAATTTCTGAATTGAAATTCGTTGTACATCGAATCCAAGAAAATGAGTTCTTGCTGCAATTGAGCCGCGGGAACATTGACCAAACCATATCTACGTCCACCAGCATAAGTGATTTTTGTTCCGAAAGAAAGGCTGTGCTTGTTGTTTAAAGCCAATTCATAACCAGCCAAAAAGTTGGTGGCAAAATTGGCATTGTAGTCAGTATTTCTCCATTTGCCGTCGTATCCTGTGTATTTAGAGTCAAAAATTGAAGCCGTGAACAAGAAGAAAAATTGGTTGGCGAAGAATTTCTCAACGGTTAATTCGATACCATAGTTTCGTCCTTGTCCTTCATTCACCAATTCATTAGGGAAAAATCTTTGGAATCCCGACCCCATATTAATCAAGGAATAAAAGCCCATAGAGTCTGTCGGGTCAACGGGAATGTTGTATAAATGCTGATAATAGATTTCTGTCATTATGCGCATTCTGTTTTTAAAACTTCTTTGATAACCAGCAGCTACATGAACACTTCGTGAGAAATCCATATTCATGTTTTTCAGATTTCCATTTCCGTTTTGGTCGTACATGTAGGTATAAAGCGGTTGGGTTTGGCTGTGTAATCCGGCTCCAAATTTCACTTTATTTTTGTTGTCGATACTCCAATCCCAACCCACTCTTGGCTCTGCCCACGACACGCTTTTACTCAAACTGAAATATTGAGCATGGATACCCGCAGTGAAGTTCATATTGTCGGTGATGCGGTATTTGTATTGTACAAAAGGCTGAATTAAAGCGCCATAGCCTTGATAATCCCAACGCTGACGATACATGCCTTGCACGCGGATATCGCTCAACACAGAGTCTTGCATATTAAAGAATTGCAGTTCGGCATTGAAACCATACTTAATCAAACTTCGTCGATTGATTTTGTAATTGATAGAAACATGGGCGCTTGTTCGAAGAATTGTAAAATTATACTGCATGAGATTGTATAAAGAATCCAATCGGATAGACGTATTTGCTACACCACCAACCCAAGTTGTATCTAATGTTCTCCATGCAATATCGTGTTTGGAGATTTGTTTTTCATAGGAGCCCCCGAGCGTAGCATGCAGGAATGTTTTTTCATTCAAAGGTTTTTTGTAAGTCAAACCGCCGGCGAACATTTGCGTTGAAAAATATTGGTCGCGGTCACCTTCGCCATACAATTCTTCGGTAACTTCTTTTTGATCAGAAATCATGATTTGAATTTTGCTGGCTCCACCAAGGCCCCAAACAGAGAAGTGCCCCCCTTTTTTCATAGGGAAGTTGAATTTGAACGCAATGTCGCCATATTGAGGCACAGCGCTCGTACCAATTTGAATGCCAAGCGATTGAAACATAGCGAGCGTTGAGTAACGCCCCATAAACAAATAAGATGCCCTTGATTTTGAAGACAATGGACCTTCTAGTAAAATTTCAGTTCCCAGAAATCCAAACTGCCCTGTGAATTCATGTCTGTCCATATTTCCACGACGCAAATTCAAATCGAAAACGCCAGACAAACTGTTTCCGTATTGTGCAGGAAACGCAGACATGAACAAGTCAGAGTTGTCCAAAAATTTATTGTTCAAAATGGTAACGGGTCCACCGGTTGATCCAGCCACGGCAAAGTGGTTTGGATTTGGAATATCGATGCCTTCTACACGCCAAAGCAAACCCAAAGGTGAATTTCCGCGGATTACGATGTCGTTTCGAGAATCATCAGCACCTTGAACACCTGCAAAAT
>JBIIJN010000088.1:0-9665 GCA_044233745.1 Crocinitomicaceae bacterium | reverse complement strand
TTGAGCAAAAGAATAGCATTGGCACCATCTACAATTTGGTCGGGCGAACCAGGAAAAATGACCAAAGGCAAATTCGAATTTGCTTTCAAGTAGGAAATACACTGCTGTTGTTGTTGACTTGTAACCGTGCTACCACCAACAAAAAGCAATGAAACGCCGGCCGCTTCAATATTGCGCAAATGCACCAAAAAAGTATCGTTTAAGGTGATTTTTTCGGGGTCGAGCAACACCGCGATTTGTTTTCCCGCACTACTGATTTTATCCCAAATGTTACGCCTCTTTTTGTACATCGCCCGCGTTGAAGGTTAACACATATTGCTCAATGAGTTGATGCCCCAAAGGTACTTCAAAAATCCCAGTTTCGGCAGAAACGCGCGCTACGAATTGTCCTAAAGCATCTTGAAAAACACAAATGTCTTCCGAAAACAGCAAACCGGGCTGACGCATCAATTTGAAAATCGTTTCCTTGAACGACCACAACAAAGTGGCTTTTTGAAGGTCAGATTTTGGGAACAATACGCGTTCATCTTCGTGCACATATTTCTCATAAACCCGCGCCACCTTTTCCTGAATGAACTCCAAATCCATACCAATTGGGTGCGCATTACAATAAGCCACGCCTACCCAATCATGCGAATGTGAAATTGAAATATGTGTTCCGTTTGTCAACTTGGGCACTTCATCTTCATAAAAAAGCCCGCCTTTAAGTCCTTGACTACAAAGCAAATAACGCACCGCTGCATATTCTCGTTGGCGTTTTTCGGCTGAAATGGCTTCCCATATCTGCATTTCTGCGGAGGTGAGCCAAGGCGCAACATGGGCTGGATTGAGCAAATCCAAATTCCCCTGGATATTGACCAAATGAATTTCAATTTCCCCAAATTTCTGCACCCGTACATTCATGGCTGTAAAAGTATGGATTATCGGTGTAAATCAACAGTGGGCAAAAGTGAAACAAAAAACGAACTTAAAATTTGTAGGGTTGTTGACTATTTTTGTAAACAACATAATATTTCCTAATTTCACAACGCAAAACGAAAACCAACATAGAAAATGTATTTCAAATTTTTCACAATCATTCTTGCTATCAGTCTCATGAACTCTATTTTCGCCCAAACACCCGAACAAATCGTTCAATTGCAACTGGAAGCATATAACGCAGGAGATATCGATAAATTTATGTCGGTTTTTTCTGACGACATCGAACTTTGGACACTCGGCGAAGCTCAACCATGGGCCAAGGGGAAAGATGCTGTAACGTCCGTTTATGCCAAGCTATTTCAGAATTCGCCCGAGCTCCACTCGGAGATTATAACGCGAACCGTAATTGGAAATAAAGTAATTGATTACGAACGAATTACCGGAAGAAATGGCGGTGATGTACTATACTTGGTCATGATATACGAAGTGCGCGACGGTAAGATTTTTCGGGCAACGGCGGTGCGGGAGGAATAAAAGTTAGTTTTGGTCTGATTTGTACCAGATAAATTGATGTTAGAAGCACCGAGATTATTTACCTTTGCCCCATGCTAAAAATCATCCTTACTTTTCTGCTTATTCTTGCACTGGTCTCATGCAATCGCGATCGCTTGAACATTTCGGTTGAAGAATTAGACGCACCAGTTGCTGTACACCGTCTCGATTTGCAGCTAGCAGATGCCAAAAGCTTGAAGGAAATTCAAAGCATCCACGATGATTTCGGAAAAAATCACTTGGAGTTTTACAATTTCTATCTCGGAGCTTGTTTGCAAGTAGGTTTGTATGAAGATTCACTTACGGTGATGGCCTTGCAGCAATTTACCCAAGACACTTTTATCGCGAAATTGCACCGAGAAATCAAGCAGGAATTTTCGGATTTTGAAAGCTATCAAGAGCAGTTTCAACAAGGTTTGGCGTATATGCACCACCATTTTCCGGAAGCCATTTTGCCGCAGCACATCATTTTGTACAATTCGCTTTTTTCAAACAGTGTGGTTTCCTCAGAAAACATCATTGGCGTTGGCATTGAGCGCTATTTGGGCGCAGAAAACACATCCATTCAGGATTTGCCCGATGATCCGTTTTATCCCTATATCAAACGCCGCATGGACCGACAATTTTTGGTGCGCGATATGATGATGAGTTGGCTCGGCACCAATGTACTTCCTCAAATCAACGACGAATCCGAACTCGCCGACGTAATGACCCAATGGGGCAAACATTTTTATGCGCTTGAAGCTTGTTTTCCAAAAATGGATAAACACCTCATCATGCGCTATTTTCCCGAAGAAATGGATTGGGCGATGGAAAACGAACGCGAATTCTGGGACTATTTGGTGGCGCAAAACAGCCTCTTCAAACGCGATTACAAAATGGCACTGAATATTTTCTCCGATGGTCCCTTCACCTCAGGACTGCCCATTTCAGAAACCGCACCACCCCGCTTGGGTCAATTCCTCGGCTGGCGCATCGTGAAAAAATACATGGACAAAAATCCAGAAACCACCCTAGAGCAACTTATGAAAACCGATTTTAAAACAATTTTAAGAGCATATAATTGATATGGAAAATCCAATAAAAAAAACCACGACCATAAAAATTGACGTTGGTCTAAACGAAAACAACGTTCCACAACAACTGAATTGGTCGGCTGAAGATGGAAAAGTAAACAACGAAGAAGCACGTGCGATGCTACTTTCTTTGTGGGACCCGCGCTCCAAAAACACAATGAAAATAGATTTATGGACAACAGAAATGTCGGTAGATGAAATGAAAATTTTCTTCCACCAAACCCTACTCACCATGGCCGACACCTTTGAAAAAGCAACAGGCGAAATCAATATCGTTGAAGACCTCCGGGATTATTGCATGCACTTTGCAGATAAGATGAATATTATGCCTGAGTAAATGACTCAATGATTTAAGGATTGTAGATTTTGGGATTGCAGATTTCGGGATTGCAGATTTCGGGATTGGAGATTGCAGATTTTTTGATTGTAGATTTATAAATCAAAAATCTGAAATCGACAAATCAAAAATCCCTCAATCAAAAATCTGAAATCCCTCAATCAAAAATCCTTCAATCAAAAATCTGAAAATCGACAATCAAACAATCTGAAATCAAAAATCTTATAGATGAAAACCGTAAAAAACCGCTTCCTCAAATACGTGCAAGTCGATACGACAGCAGATCCAAATTCAACAAGTTTCCCTTCTTCGATGAAGCAAAAGGACTTGTCTAAAATTTTGTTACAAGAGCTCCAAGAATTGGGTTTAGAGGCCGAAATGGACGAATGGGGCTATGTGTTCGGAACCATTCCATCCAACGTGAATCATAAAGTGCCTGTGGTTTGTTTTTGTTCACACGTAGACACCGCACCAGATGTTACCGGAGCCAACGTGAAACCCATCGTTCACGAAAAATTCGACGGTTCGCCAATCACTTTGCCCGACGACCCGACGCAAATCATCACCACAGATCGCTATCCGTATTTGGGTAAAAAAATCGGCGACGACATCATCACGGCGAGTGGACATACTTTATTGGGCGCCGACGACAAATCGGGTTTGGCGATTATCATGGATTTGGCTTATCAATTGGTCAACAAGCCAGAAATTCCACATGGCGAGATTCGCATTTTGTTCACACCCGACGAAGAAGTGGGTCGCGGCGTGGACAAACTAGACATGAAAAAACTCAACGCTGATTTTGGCTACACCCTCGACGGTGGTCCACTTGGTGATTTTGAAGACGAGACTTTTTCTGCCGATGCGATGGTATTTGATTTTTTTGGCATCAGTTCACATCCCGGCTACGCGAAAAACAAAATGGTGAATGCCATCAAATTGGCCTCGCAGTTTGTGGATATGCTACCAAAAGACGAATGGTGTCCAGAAAAAACCGAAAAACGCGAAGGCTTTGTACATCCCGTAAGCATTTCAGGTGAATTGGAAAAAGCAAACGTTACGATGATTGTTCGCGACCACAACACATCCAAATTGTCACAATACGAAGCTCGTTTGATTTCCATTGCCGATGATGTGATGAAACTGAATCCAGAAGCGCGTTATGAATCAAAAGTAATCGAACAATACCGCAACATGAAAGAGATTCTAAACGATTTCCCTTTTGTTTCGGAATACGCCATTCAAGCCATTAAAAACGCGGGATTAACGCCAAAACACGACATCATTCGCGGTGGTACAGACGGCTCTCGACTTTCATTCATGGGACTGCCCTGCCCCAACATTTTCACAGGCATGATGGCCATCCATTCGCGCCATGAATTCATCAGCGTGCAAGACATGGAAAAAGCCGTGGATACTTTGGTGGAATTGGTGCAGGTTTGGGTGAAGCATGAGGGTTAGTAAATCCTAATTTTTCTTAATACTAAAACCAGTCAAAGGTCTGGGAAGTTAAAAAAACCTAGCTTTCCCTATCTTTGCACCCATGACACTCACCATAGAAAATATCCTACTCATTGGCTCCGTCCTGCTGCTCTTGAGTGTGGTGGTAGGAAAAACGTCTTACAAATTTGGTGTCCCCACCTTGTTGTTGTTTCTTGGCGTTGGCATGATTGCTGGTTCGGATGGACTTGGAGGCATCGAATTCAATGACCCAAAAATTGCCCAATTCATTGGTATTGTGGCCCTCAATTTCATTTTGTTTTCTGGTGGTTTAGATACCGATTGGAAGTCTGTTAAACCTATTCTTAAGCCGGGAATAGCGCTTTCCACTTTGGGCGTTTTGTTCACTGCGTTGTCCTTGGGTGTTTTTGTTTGGTGGCTTACAGATTTCACAATTTATGAAAGTATGTTGCTGGGGTCCATTGTTTCATCCACCGATGCGGCAGCGGTTTTTTCCATTTTGCGCTCGAAAAGTTTAGGCTTGAAAAACAACATTCGCCCAACATTAGAACTCGAAAGCGGCAGCAACGACCCCATGGCTTACGTTTTGACCATCTCATTTTTAACTTTGGTTATTCATCAAGACAAAGGCATTGAGGCGATTATTCCAATTTTCTTGCAACAAATGCTACTCGGTGGCGCACTCGGTTTTGCCTTTGGTAAATTGAGTAAAATCATCATCAACAAAATCAAACTGGATTTTGAAGGACTTTATCCCGTTTTGGCCATCGCACTTATGTTCATCACATTTTCTGCAACAGATTTTCTTGGCGGAAACGGCTTTTTGGCCATTTATGTTTGCGCCGTTTATTTAGGAAACAAATACATCATCCACAAAAAAACCATCATGAAAATGTACGATGGTTTGGCTTGGCTGATGCAAATTGTGCTTTTCCTTACCCTAGGTTTATTGGTCTTTCCATCACAAATTTTACCCTATTTTGGCATCGGTTTGCTCATTTCTGTTTTCTTGATTTTAGTGGCTCGCCCAGTAGCAGTATTCTTGAGTCTATCATTTTTCAAAATTGACATTCGCAGCAAATTGTATTTATCCTGGGCAGGATTGAGGGGCGCAGTGCCCATTGTATTTGCCACCTATCCCCTTTTGGCTGGCATCGACAAAGCCAATATGATTTTCAATCTTGTATTTTTCATTGCCGTTACGTCTGTAGTAATACAAGGAACTACGCTCAATATTTTTGCAAAATGGTTGAAAGTTTCCCTTCCAGAAGAAGAAAAACCCTTGGCAGAAATTGATAAGCTCATACTCGATTTGCCCAAATCTTCCTTGAAAGAATTCAAAATAGAACCAGAATACTACGCCACCAACAAAAGAGTTGTAGATTTGAACTTCCCCCAATCCGCGTTTATTGTGATGATTGAGCGCAATGGAGTGTACCTCAGACCAGGTGGTTCAACGGTGATTGAGGCCAACGACCTCTTGATGGTTCTAGCCGATGATGCCAAAGATTTTGATTTGGTTAAAGAATGTTTAATTTCTGATACAAGCGATTAAAACTATTCTACATTTGTGGCGTGAAAAACACACGTCAAAACGGTTTAGCCCTATTTCTGAATGCGATCTATTTAATCGCACTAGGATTTAGTTTTTCATTCACATCACAGCAAAATCTAGCAGACGATAAGGACAAAAATCAGAGCCAGAATTTCGCTGAATGCACTATAAAACAAGTGCTCTCTGGTTCGCAATCACCGGTACTAAAAATTTCTGGTGAAAGCAAAAATTCAAATTCGTCTAACACATTTTTCACTGGCTTAGGCTCATTTACTTATCCATCTGAACAAAAAATCGTTTGTGATTCGAATAGCTATCTGCTCAGAATTCATTCCTTAAGCCTTTCCTCAAACAAAGCAAAACTGCTTTATCCCTTCCATTTTTTCTGGTAAATCGGTAAAATTATTACTTGGCAGCATACATGGCGCTGCCCCAAGGCTTCAATGCTGGAGCTTACAATAATTTTATTTATTCCAAAAAAAACAAAAAATGAAAATGGATTTAAGTACCCTATTTATAGGGGTGATTTCAACTTTAACCTTCGTGTTGCCTTTTACGCTGATTTATTTGAACACGAAAAAAAGAAATGCAAAGGCTTTCTATCAATTAAACAAACTTGCTGAGCAACACAACTGTCAGATGCAAGAAAAGGAGATTTTTGCAGGTCTGAGTTTGGGCATCGATACACAAAAAAAAGTGTTCTTTTTCGTCGATTCAAACGAAAACCGCGAGCAGTCGAAGGTTCTTGAACTCGAGAATTTTGCTAAATGCCAGATAAATCGTGTCGAAAAAGAGTTTATCGTAAACAACGAAAAACAAAGCATCATCACCAAAATCGAACTGGTTTTCACGGGTAAAGCAGGCAAGAAAGATGAGCATATTGAGATTTTCGACTATGAAAAAAAATCTCAAATCTTCGGAGAATTACAGCTTGCAGATCGATGGAGTTTGAGGATAATTTCCACCATGAGTTGATCAAACCTCAAGAAGTCCTGGGTAAACGCTCAGGACTTTTTTTTGCAAAATGAAAGCATACACGGAGTTGGTCACTCATAAATAGGGCTTTTGCATCAAGTAAACAAATTAAATTTGCTGCGAATAAAAATAAAATGATTAAAAATCAATCTAATTTTTGATTATTAATTAATGTTTTATTATCTTTGCCTCAACCAAACCACTACACCATGATAAAAGAAGAACTGCTGCATTACATTTGGCGCACGCATCGCATTCCGAAGATTGGACTGCAAACCACTGAAGGTCATTTTGTTGAAATTTTAAGTCCGGGAATTCTCAACCACGGCGATGGACCCGATTTTTCAAATGCCAAAATCAGAATCGATGATTTGGTTTGGTCGGGTCCTGTGGAAATGCACCTGAAATCCTCAGACTGGTATGCGCACAAACATGAAACGGATTCACGCTACGACAATGTAGTTCTCCATGTCGTTTTGGAAGAAAATCAAGCGGTTTTTATCAACGGTCGCCGTTTGCCGTGTATTGAAATTCAAAAATTCGTTGACGCCAAATTACTTCACCATTATACACAGTTGCAATCGTGCAAAGAATCTTTAGCTTGTGCACCTTATGAAATCCAAAACATCAGTGAATCCTTTATGTGGATGCGCGACAAACTCATTTCCGAACGTTTGGAAAACAAGACCAAACAACTCAAAATACCCGGGGCAAGTATGCAACAGGTTTTCTTCACTTTGTTTTTTGCAGCCTTGGGAGCGAAAGCCAATAAAGAACCTTTTATGGATTTGGCCAAACGCATCAATTGGGCACAAATAGCGCGTTGGAAACAAAAACCTGAACGCATTTATTGTTACCTCATGCTTCTCTCAGGTCTTTTTGATGACAACGAAATACACAGTCCTGAAAAAAATTTGATTCAACAATATACCGCAAACATTGAGATGCGCCGAGAAGTATGGCGAACCCGCAGTATTCGTCCACCCAGTCAACCCAAAAAACGCGTGTTAGAATTATGTGCAGTGATTCAAAACGAACTTTGTTCACCACTTTATGAAGCGTCCAATGCCTTTGATTTTAATGATGCTTGGTTGGAACTGCTGAAAAACATGCAAGACAGCAGTAATTTTGGTTTTCATTGGAGCGATTTTACTTTGAATAACATTGCTATCAATGCTATATCTCCTTTTGCGTTTTATCGTGGTTTGCAAACAAGCGAAGCTGATTGGTTTGATTATGCTCTGTACGCGCTCGACGAATGGCCTGCAGAACAAAACAACATTGTGCAACTCTACAAAAATAAATCACTAAAAATCAAAACGAGCGGAGATTCTCAGGCGCTTTTGGAACTGAACAAGAATTACTGCCTACCGAAAAAATGTGTTTCATGCGCCATCGGAACAAGTTTGCTTCGAGCATAAATCAATTGAAAGTTCGTGTAAATACAGAATGTCAAGTAATTAAGAAATATTGTGTTTATTGCCTGCACTTTGTGTTCGATTTACCTCTATTTTTGCAAGCATTCTAGCTATGTGAAACCCTGGGAATAACACTTAAAAGAATTGATGAAACTTTTCCGCAAAATATTGTTTTACTTTGAACTACGCTCGTATGGTGTGAGTGAATGGTGGGCGCGAAAGCTCAACGTGCGCACAAACAACGTTCGCTTGTTTTTTGTGTATTTCTCTTTTGCCACTTTAGGTTCATCGTTGTTGCTCTATTTGCCAATGGCCTTTATTTTGGAACACAAAC
The DNA here is from genome assembly GCA_044233745.1 of Crocinitomicaceae bacterium. Lineage (GTDB taxonomy): Bacteria > Bacteroidota > Bacteroidia > Flavobacteriales_D > Crocinitomicaceae > UBA6165. Next base: position 1,036 of record JBIIJN010000088.1, on the reverse strand, counting down.
ACCGATTCAAATTCAGTAAGAAAAGTTCGAGTATATGGGAATTGTAGATGAAAAATTAAAAGGTTCTGTACTCATAACGGGCTCCAACGGTCTTCTCGGACAAAAGTTAGTCAAATTATTTTTGACTGAACAAGTGCCATTTGTTGCAACAAGTTTTGGCGCAAACAGAAATCCCGAGTGTCCAGATAATCAGTACACTTCGCTCGATGTCACAGATAAAACCCAAGTTGAAAGCATTCTTGAAGCCGTGATTCCAAGTGCCGTGATTCATACAGCCGCAATGACCAATGTCGATCAATGCGAATCCGACCGCGAAGGCTGCGATAAATTGAATGTAGATGCTGTTCAGTATTTGTGGGATTCTTGCAAGAAATTAGGAATTCACTTTCAACTTTTATCAACTGACTTCGTTTTTGATGGCGAAAAAGGGGATTATAAAGAAGACGACTCGCCTGCTCCACTCAGCTATTATGGTCAATCCAAATTCAAAGCAGAACAAATTTTAACTACTGATTCTAACACCAATTGGTCTATTGTGCGCACTATAATTGTTTATGGAACAGGTCATAACTTGAGTCGATCGAATCTCATTCTTTGGGCACTGGAGGCTATTCCAAAAAGACAAGAAATGAAAATTGTGGATGACCAATTTCGGTCGCCTACATGGGCTGATGATTTGGCAATGGGTTGTTATTTGGTGATAAAAAACAATCAGCAGGGCATTTTTCACATCTCCGGACCAGAAACAAAATCCATCTTGGAATGGGTACAATACATCGGCAATCACTTTGGATGGTCAACTGAAAACGTTATCCCGATTTCATCTTCAACACTGAATCAAGCTGCCAAACGCCCACCAAAAACAGGCTTCGACTTAACGAAATCCAGAGAATTATTAGGTTATAATCCTAAAAAAATGAACGAAACTTTGGATGAGTTAGTTAACCAAATAATAAGCTAAAAATAAATTCTTCTCTTAAAGAACTTCGCGAGACACTTTGCGCCATCGTGCCTTTGTGGTAAATTTTTCAAACCA
>JBIIJN010000087.1:0-9671 GCA_044233745.1 Crocinitomicaceae bacterium | reverse complement strand
GACAATTTTTCAGCGGAAAACAAATTGGATTTTCGTTGCAAAAAGAGCCAAATCAATCGGTGTCGCTCCAAGGTTAAATCGTGAGGACAAAGCACATTTTCGCGATGAGAAACCGCCGAACCGTAGCTCAAAAACTTGCGTGAAGTCTTTCCACACACCGGACATTCGTATTTGTTGCCGCGGTATAAAATGGGAGCCAACTTGGTGAATACATAACTCAAACGAATCAATAAAGGTCGTGGGAGCGTGTTGAGTAGAAATTTGTACAGTTTTTTCATGTGCCTGTGGCTAACGCTGGCAAAAATAGTGTTTTGTTGGATGTTGACCCGCTAGAATTCATAAATTTGACCCAACAAATTGCACCGTGTATATTTTAGCCATTCTGAGCACATTGATTTTCACTTCTCCAGAGTCACCCGCCGATTCTGCGAAATATGTGCATTATAAAGACAATATTACGGTATACACACTCACTGGATTCAACGCCACCAACGTCATTATCAAGCCCAAATATTTGGATTTCGGTCGTGAACGCTATTTCTTGAATCCGCCTTTGCTTTTGGGATTTGGTGTATCCTATAAGGGCATTGATTTGGGATTCACCCGCCGTATGGGAACCCATTTGGTGAGCGAAAACAAATACGGAAAGTCGGACTATTTTGATTTTAAACTCAAGTTCCCCATCAAAAGAATCTTTTTCGCTTTTCGAGCACAGTATTACCGCAGTTTTGCTTTGTTGAATCACGATTATCCTAGTGCTGAGGTGCCAACAAAACATCTTGTGATACCAGATTTTTCTACACTTTCCATTAATTTAGATGCCCGATATTTCTTGAAAAAGGACTTCAGTTATCGCGCGGCAATGGGTTTTTCTGGCCGATACAACGAAGATTTTTTCACACCTTATGTGTATTCCTATTTCGGAGCTTCGGCGGTGGGTCGAGATTCGGCTACTTTATTGCCAAGTTATGCAGTGAATGATATTGCCGATGTTTCGAAAAGTAAATTGGTGGGCTGTTTTGAATTTGGCGCTATTCCGGGTATTGCTTACGTGAAACGCTACGACAAATGGCAGGGCACTTTGCTTATGGGATGGGGACCGCTTTTTCAAACCAAATGGTATGAAACTGCCGAACAAAACCGTGCTTTTTTTGGCTTGAACACGCGCACAGATTTACAGCTTTCTTTCGGCTACCACCAAGAGCGTTGGTTTTTGCAGCTCATCAGCGAGTTTCAATTCAGAAGAATCAATTTCAGGCAAATGTCGGTGCAACAATACTATTATGATATGCGGATTTTCTTCGGATATTTGATTAAAGTCAAAAAGCACCCGAAGATTATTCTCAAATTGGAGGAAAAGGGAATTTTGTGATTCAAACAATTGTATTTAGAAAACGTTTTTAAGTGATGCAACAATTCGACTACATTTTCGCTGGTTTTGGCTTGTCGGGCATGACGCTCTTTTACGAGTTGTCTAAAGACCCCGATTTCCACAACAAAACTGTGTTGATTGTGGATCGAGATGCCAAAAATCAGAACGACAGAACTTGGTCTTTTTGGGCAGATGCAGCTATTGATTTTCAGCATTTGGTGAAAAAACAGTGGAAGCGCGGGGATTTTTATACCATGCAGGGCGAACATCTTCCAATGGATTTTGGGAACTTTACCTACAACACGATTGAAGGCGCTGATTTTTATGCGTTTATGAATCAATATGTTGAGGGTTTTGAGAATGTAGAGCGATTGCAAACGGATATTGTTTCGCTCAATGATGCTGGTGAATTGAAAACGCTTTCTGGTGATTTTAAAGGCGAATGGGTCTTTCGTTCTTATTTTGATCAATCAGATTTCAAACCTGAAAAGGCTAGACAATTTATCTGGCAACATTTTTACGGTTACGTTATAAAAACCAAAGAAGCGAGGTTTGATGCCGATACTTTTTCGTTTATGGATTATCGCTACACCGATGCCAATTTGACCAATTTTTTCTACGTTTTGCCTTATGCCAACAACGAGGCTTTGGTTGAATTCACTGAGTTTTCAGGTAAAATCTACAGCGAAGCCGACTACAAAAAGAAACTCGAAGACCACATCTCACAAAATTTGGGTATCGACGATTTTGAAATTCTTCTCACGGAATACAACGCCATTCCGATGACCGATTTTCAGATGAATACAGTTCAATCCAGACATGTAATCAACATTGGTTCTTTGGCGGGATATCTAAAGCCTTCTTCTGGTTATGGGTTCATGCGTACAATTGAACGCAATAAAAAATTAGCAAAGTCCATTATTTCAGGTGAAAAACTCACAGAAAAATCTTTGAATTCGAGTGCTACTTACAAAGCGTTCGACGATGCCGTACTATATTTAATTGCCACAAATCGCATGCATGGCGCTAGAATATTCGCCAATCTATTCAAAGCCCGCGGTGCTAGTTTTGTTTTCCGCTTCCTCGATGAAAAACTCAATGCCTGGGGACTTTTCTTAGTGACGCTTTCTTCTCCCCAAAAATGGCAGTTTGTGCGGTATTTTATTTTGAGGTTTTTAGGAAGGGCTTAGTTGAAAATCTTATATTTTCCTGAAGGTAATCACTTCTTTTGTGCTAAATCCACCGTTGAAATCTGTCAGCAAAACTTGGAGCACCAATTCAGATTTTGTGAATTTTAAAGTTGTGTATGCTATACCGCCCTCTATATAGCCATAATTGAAAATAATACGTTCGTCAATATCCTTGTTTTGCAACCATCTTTCGCAATCATATTCAATAAAATAGGGTTGAAACAAGCTTGGATTAACTGAATAACTCACTTTGTTGCTCATAGAGCCAGTCTCTTTGCTTTGTGAAAAAGTCACTTGGGCAACGTTGCTTAATGTCACCACTGTATCTAATTCGCCATTCGTATAATAACTTCTTTCCAATTGTGTGATATTCCAATCTCCAACCAATTTTTTTCCAGCTTTGTATTCTTTATTGCAGGCCATTAAATTGAGCACGAGCAACAAAATGAGGTATGATTTATTTTTCATTTTTTTAATTTTTAATCTAAGCGCACAGCGAGTTCTAATAGATTGATTTTAACACCGAAATTGAAACGGAATCCGCTGAAGTTGGGTCGGAAATCACCTTCAAACCAATTGAAGGGATCAACACCAAAATAGGGTCCTGGAGCGTCCATATCAAATTTGTTCTCGTCTTTTAATGCTGAAGGCCAAAAGGAAAGTTGATACCCCGCGGATGCATAAAGATAAATCACTCTTCCAACGCCAATTGTTAATTCAGGAACAAAAATAGCCGAATTCGACATGTAAATTCCATTGAGATAATCGTCATAACCAAGGCTTGTTGTGCCATCAGCGTATACTTTAACAGACGATAGTTGCGTGTTTTGAATGCCCATTCCCAAAGTCGAGCCTATATGAAATCTTATCGGACCATCACCGCTATAGAGTGAGAAGCCAAAAGGAACAAGCCAGGATTTCTATGTGAGTTCAAGAACTCTAGATTCGCCATTGTTGAATATAGCTTCTGTCGAACTACTAAATCTGTTGAACTTTGCGCTCAGATTAATTCCCGATGTAGTAAGTTCAATTCCCCAATTAAAGGCTCCAGTTGGTTTGAATCGTCCACACTCTTGCGTTAAATTGGATTGATTGGCCAAGTTGAATGAAGACAAATAGCTATCCATTTGTTTGGATTTCACATTGAAAAGCGATGTCTCAAAAAAAGCGCCGTAGAAAAAAGACTGAGCATGTGTGTAATTGCTTTTTGCCCATATAAGCGCAACAATTAAAATTACTGGCGTTCTCATTGAATCTATAATATTTCGGGTTAAAAGTATTATTAAATTCAATTTGAATTCTTATTCCTAGCAATATACGTATTTTTTCGTACGATTCAAAAATGACTCAAATCTATTCTAATATTACAGTTCCAAGTAGAAATTTATCTAAAATTAAAACGAGCATGTTTCAAAAGAAATTTTTCATTGAAAGAAATTCAGAAACCGCTGAAATGAAAAATCTCATCGCTATCCGATAATTTCACTCAACATTTTTTACTCAACACCTTTTCACTCAACACTCAACACTTTTCCACTCAACACCTTTTCAGTCAACACCTTTTCAGTCAACACCTTTTCAGTCAACACTTTTCCACTCAACACTTTTCCACTCAACACTATTTCACCCATCACTCAACACTTCTAATAACCTCCAGCGCTTCTTTCACGTGCTTCTCTGCATCCATCAAATCATTCGTGATGTGAATCAACTTACCTGCAGGATTAAAGATATAAGTAACCCGACCGGGAATAATACCAAAAAGTTTCTTGGGAACCTGCATGGCTTTTCTCAATGTGCCTTGCGCATCGGATAAAATTGGATAGAGGAGTCGGTGTTTGTCGGCAAATAAAGCATGGGAAACAACTGTATCGCCACTTACTCCAACAACAGCACAATCGACGTCTAGGAAGTCTTGATACACGTCGCGAAAGGCACATACTTCTGCCGTGCAGCCAGCTGTATTGTTTTTGGGATAAAAGAACAACACCAAGTGTTTTCCGTTTAAAAATTCATCGCTGCTGCGCAATTTTCCATCAGCATCATTGAGGCTAAAGTGGGGTAGGGAATCTCCTATTTTCATTTGTTCATATTTGATTTTAGACGTGCAGGATTAGTCTAAATCAAATGTTTCTCCCGAAAAAGGAATTGCAACTTGACCAAATCCTGCGTCATGAAGATGTTCTTTGAAGGCAATTTGCGCTTCTTCTTCTCCATGTACTAAGAAAACACGTTTGACCTGTGCTTTGTTCTGTGAACCCAAATATTGAATCATTTCTTGATAGTCGCCATGTGCGCTCAAGGATGTAAGTATCTCTATTTCAGCGCGCACTTTTTTGGTCGCTCCAAAAATGTTCACCTCTTCTTCGCCCCGCTGAAGTCGCCCTGCCAATGAATTGGGTTCGGCATATCCCACAAAAAGTATGGTGTTTCTGCTGTCTTCCAAGGTATGAAAAATATGGTGTTTCACTCTGCCCGCATCCGCCATTCCTGAGGCTGAAATGATTACGCAGGGTTCGTTGGATTCATTGAGCGCTTGAGATTCCTCTTTTTTCTTGATGTATTTCAATTTGCCAAAACCGAATGGATCTTCTCTGGAATCCACAAAGCGCAGCACCTCAGGGTTTAGTTCTGATTTGAATTGTCGCGTAATTGCTGTTGCGTTCACTGCCAATGGGCTATCCACATAAATTTTGATATTGGGCAAAATACCATACAAATCCAATTTGTTTAAGGTGAAAACGAGTTCTTGTGTTCTACCTAGACTGAATGCTGGAATGATGAGTTTGCCTTTTTTGCCTTGCACGGTTTCCATAATTACGTCGAGCAAACGCTGTTCTGCATCTTCCAATTTGTTGTGTAAACGGTTACCATAGGTTGATTCGCAAATCACATAATCGGCTTCTGGTGGCGGCACGGGGTCGCAAATCAAAGAAGTGTTATACCGACCAATATCGCCGGTAAATAGGATTTTTGTATCGTGGTGTTTGTCTCGAACCGTCAAGAAAACTGCTGCGCTGCCCAAAATGTGACCGTTGGGATGATAGCTGGCAATTAAACCCGGTAGCACTTTGAAATCTTCATATTCATTGATGGCGACCAATCGGGTAAGTGTTTCATCGGCATCATTCATCGTGTATAATGGCTCATAATGACTTGCTTTTTCATTGTGTTTTTTAGCAAAACGCACATCTGATTCTTGAATGAATGCGCTGTCTATGAGCATGATTTCCAACAAAGCTTTGGTGGGATGCGTGCAATAGATAGGCCCGCGAAATCCTTTTTTTACCAATCGAGGCAACAAACCTGCGTGGTCCATGTGGGCGTGGGTCAAAATCACAGCGCTGATCGACTCTGCATCAACTTCATCGGCAGCATTGCGTTTGAATGTTTCCTTTCCCAAGCCTTGATAAAGCCCACAATCAATCAATATTTTTTTACCATCCCATGTTTCCAATAGGTGTTTACTTCCCGTTACAGTTCGTGCTGCCCCAATAAATTTAATTCTCATTCTATTGTGAATATGGTTTTAAATGTAAATGTGATTTCGTCGCCAATACTTGGGTCGCTGGTTTGTCCAAATTTTGTTCTGTTCAAAGCGCCCGAACCTTCCAAAATAAGCGCTTCTTTTCCATTGATGGTACCTGCTCCTGTCAATGTAAACGAGGTTTCTATGGGCAATGAAATCCCTTTCATCGTGAAGGTGCCTGCTGCGATAAATTGGTCGTTTTCTATTCTCACATTTTTTGCTTCGTATTTTATCTTGGGAAACTTGGCTTCATCGAAGAATATATCGTCTTTGCGGATGTTTTTGTCGCGTGTTTTGTTGAATGTGGATATGCCAGCAATTGGAATTTCTATATCCAAATAAGTTGCTGTATAATCTTCGTTTACTAAAAGCACGCCTGTAAATCCTTTGAAAAAGCCATCGGTTACCGATTCTGTTCCAGCTACTTTAAATTCTATTATCGAACTTGCTGTGTCGACAATCCACTTTCCTTGAAATTGTGTGATATCATTCAGCGAAGTTTTGATTAATGTGCCTTGCTCGTCAGTATAGCTCAATTTGGCCAATTCAGTATTGATTTCATCTTCTTGAATCACAATTTCTGCTTCTTGTTTGTTGTGTTCAATATGCGGTATGAGTAAGATTGAAACGCCTAGAATAATCGCCATACCTCCATAAGTTCTGTTTTCAAAGATTTGATTTAATAATGGTAGCACAAGGGCTGCTCCTAAAACAGAAGCGATTAGACTTAGTCGGCCTCCAAAAGCTTCGTACACAAAAAAGAGTAAGCCGCTCATGAGGATGAATACCACTGGACCAAAAATGGCCTTGCTGAAAATCATTTTGGAAAATACCCCGTCTGATTCTGCTGCCCATGCCGAGCAAAAAGCAGACAAATAGAGTGCTCCTGCGCCAAAAATCAATCCGCTGATGAGTTGGTAAGCACCCATAGACAATTCAGCGCTGTATTTGTCGAGTAAAGTTCCAAAGAGAAATATCGCCAAAAGCATCATAACAAATCCTGGGAAATGTTTTTGCCCATTGAGGTTGTATCCGCGGAAAAGCAAGGCGCTGCTGAATATTCCCGATGCTAAGAAGTAGATAGCTGTTTTCCCCAAAATGAAATTGGCCATCAAAACAGAAAATCCAATCATTACTAAGCCTATTAAAAGCGAGATGAGCTGTTTATGCGTATTGAAAGCTGTTTCTCGAGGTGGCGCCATATTGGAAATGAACACGCTGAGAAAATGTATCAAAAGGGGAAGCACAACACCTATTCCTACTACTTGAACGTAGGAAAAAGCTGTTATTTTTTCACCAACTTCTGAAGCGGGTAGCATGAAATAGGCAAGGGGCAGAATTAAAGTGACCCAAGACAGGATTAACCAGTTTTTCTTGAGCATGATCCAAGCAAAAACAAGCGATAAAATGGCAATTATCTTCGAAATGACTAAGGGTTTATTGGCAAGTATTTCTTTAAAATCCAATTCATTTTGGGTGGAATTGGTTATGCTTCCTATAAAACACAAACCAACCAACGTGATAAGCGCAATGGCCAATGGTGATGCTTGGTCTTTGCGGGTTTGCCATAAATAAATGGCACCAGCGAGAATTAACAGGGTTGAGAAAATCGTTGTAATCATGGCGTTATGTTTAAATTATCTGCAAATAAGTCATGCAATGTTCGACAAATATATCGCATTTTTGTTGTCTGAAACTTTAACTATGTCAATAAAAGTGAATACCAATAATTTGTTTTTCAGTCTGTTTTTTGTTTTGCTGTTCTCTTTGCTTTCATGCTCACCCAAGGCACTGATTGTTACCATTGAAAAACCCCATACAAGCACCTATGCTTATGCACAAGTAGAACCTTCAATAGCTGTCAATCCGAGAAATCCTAAAGAGATTATAGCGGGCACGGTGCTCAATGAGTATTACTATTCATCCAACGGAGGTCTTGCTTGGACGGCTTTGTCTTTAACATCTCCCTATGGTGTGAATGGCGACCCAGTAGTCTTAATAGACAATCAAGGCAATTATTTTTACTTCCATCTATCTAGACCTGATAAAGATACGCGACTAGACAGGATAGTTTGCCAACGCACTTCAAGCCTTTCTTATCCTATGAGCACCGTTGGTCACACCGAAGTGAATGGGAAAATGCACGACAAACATTGGGCAGCCATCGACCCAAATTCGGGCACTATACATATGGCATGGACACAGTTTGACAAGTATGAATCCAAAACACCGGGAGATTCTTCTGTTATTGTGTACGCGCAATCCAAAGATTATGGTTCAACATGGTCGCAACCCATCCGAATTTCTCGATTGGCAGGAAATTGCTTGGATGATAGTGGTTCCATCGAGGGCGTCACAATCTGCATGGGTTTGATGGGAGAAGTGTATATTGCCTACTGTCTCAATGAAAAAATTTATTTGAATGTTTCTGTGGATGGTGGTCAAACTTGGATGTCGAGCGAGCGAGAAATTGCCGATCAACCCGGTGGCTGGTCTTTCGACATTCCTGGCATTTATCGCATGAATGGCTTCCCAAGTTTGCAGATGGATGTAAGCAATTCGGATTTTAGAGGGCGCTTGTATCTTTCTTGGTCCGACCAAAGAAACGGAAAAAGCAATACAGATGTTTGGTTGATTTACTCCGACGATCAAGGACAAACTTGGTCTGAAATGAAAGCGGTGAACAATGACCAGGGTAGCCGTCAACAGTTTATGAGTACGATGCGCGTTGACTCCAAAACCGGGCATATTGTTGCGCTTTTCTACGACCGAAGAGATCACATGGATTGGAGAACCGATGTTTTTTTGGCTTATTCCGAGGATGGCGGCAGCACTTTTAAAAACTTTAAACTCAACAAAAGGGCTTTTGCTCCAAACCCAAAAATATTCTTTGGCGACTACTTGGCCGTTGACATTTACAACGATGTGGTACATGCCATGTGGCCCGAAATGTATTTGGGAAAAATCAGCTTGAAATATGCACGGATCGATTTGAACGAACGCATGAAATCAGATGCGCGGTCGAAAATGTAAGCTACTTACTTAAAATCCAACAATTTAATTGGTTTACCAAGATAGAGCGCTATTGACCAGTAATAATATGAACACACCGTGTATAGAGATTTCTCTCTTCGCTCGAAATGACAGCGGAAACGCTGTTAAAGGGGAGGACAGGCGGCGAAGCCGCCTGTCCTCCCCCTGACACTGAAGAATCAGTGTCATTTCGAGCGAAGCGAGAAATCTCTCAGCGCAGCTAAATCTCAATTGTGATGTATAATACTTGACTAATTAATTTTGCGCTCTATCTTGGTAACTCAACAATTTAATCCACAAGATAACTTTGATTTATACCTTAAATGGTATGAAATTGAAAAAATATTCATTTTTGAATTGTATCGGGTATAAAAAATCAATAAATTTAAAAAAATATACCCTTTTTAGATTAAATTATTGAGAATATTGTATCTTTGTGCTCTATCAGGTATAAAAATGAAGAAAAAAGTAAATGCAATTAGCCAACATGTTAAGAAAAAACGCAAGTTGAATAAGCTAACACAACCAGAATTGGCCATCAAAGCCG
>JBIIJN010000020.1:0-33825 GCA_044233745.1 Crocinitomicaceae bacterium | reverse complement strand
ACCCCGCGCCATCAATCACTTCTGCCAAAAGCAAGGCGGTCAGTGGTGTTTTGGAAGATGGTTTGAGAATGATAGGTGATTTAGTTGCAATGGCGGGCGCAATTTTGTGTGCCACCAAATTCAAGGGAAAATTGAACGGACTAATACCTGCAACAATCCCAGCGCTCCTGTATTGCACGCGACCCATCAGGCCTTTTCCTGTGGCTGCATCGTCTAGTGTGATGAGTTCGTGGGGTAACCTTGTGGCTTCAAAAGCTGCCATGCGAAAGGTTTCTATAGCGCGCAATACTTCACCTGATGCATATTTATATGGTTTTCCACTTTCCGCAACAATTGTGGCAATAAATTCCTCTTTTTTCTGCGCAATTCCATTTGAAATATCAAGGAGTGCTTGTGAAACATCGAGGCTAGAAAGTGTTGCAAACGATTTTTTGGCATGTACCGCACTTGCAATGGCTTGTAGCATGATATTTTCATCGGCAGCTGAAACTTCGGCAATTAGGAGTTGGTTGTAGGGATTAACAACCTTGATTTTCTGGGTTGTTTCAATAAATTGACCAGCCAGATAAAGTGCCGTATTCATCAATTACAAAAACCAAGAAGCCACCACGCCTAATGCATCGGTGATTGAAAACATTTGGTTATTCATTTGAACGCCTGAACCAGAATCGTTGTTCTTTTTGTTCTCTTTGGTCACATCACCACTAGAAACAGCACTTGTTTGTATCTGTCCCACAGTAAATTGACCTTTGTTCAATCCTACAATTACTTTGCGCAATTCATCAGGTTGAATGGTAATATTATCAAAATAAACGCGCGCCACATTTACTTCTCGGTCGCTCTCAAAATCAAAATCTACTTTGGATACACCTCCAGTATGTCGAAGTGCTTTTCTGATATCGCCACCACAACCCATTTCGCAGGTCATTCCAGTAACCTCAATTTCAGCAACATGAGTAGCATCAACAGTGCGTGCAATGTCTTCGTCAGTGATTTCTTTATTGTCAGCCGTGCTACCTGTTTGGCAAGCGGTGAGTAACAAGGTGAAAAGCCAAATGAAAAGTCCGAACTTTTTCATGAATGAATATTTATTGAATAACAAAAGTAGTCATTTTTGGTTCACATCACTTCAAAACTCCAGCCGCTTTCAACATAAAATCATGAAGCTCGTAGTTTTTAACAAAAGGTTTCAGCATATTACTTCCTGGTCCAAACATGGTTAGTTCCACGTAATCTGAAGAATGATCATCACTAATCCAGCCAACAGAAGTGTAATTGCGCTGTATTTCCGCCAAGGGCATAAAGGGCAATTTGTAGGGTGATTTGAAATCTTCTTCGCTCAAATTATTGATGACTGAAGTAATCAACTTGGCTTCTTCTTCTTTCAAAACCATGGCTTGTGCAAATTCCATCAACTCAATAAATTCTGAGTTCGTAACATTGCGTGAAACTTGTGAAAACACCCATTCATTAGAATGTTTAAATCGCTGTAAACGGTCAAAATTTTGGTCTGCATTTTTGCCATACATCAAACCTGGATTGGCATTGCCATGGTCAGTTGTAATAATAACCAATGTGTTGCCATCTTTTCTTGCAAAATCTAATACAGCCTCAATTGTTTCATCGAAGGCGATTTGGTCAAAGAGCAATCCGCCCAAATCGTTGCCATGTGCAGCCCAATCCACTTTTCCGCCTTCAATTTGCATCACAAATCCATTTGGATTATTTTTCATTTTGTTGATGGCAAAAAGCGACATTTCTCTGAGCGTTGGTACGTTTTCTCGCATGCCAGCGTCGTTCAAATGGTCTATTGTATAAGGCAATGCTGATTTATGGAAAACACCTAAAACAGGTTTATTCGAAGCCGAAATGCTTTCAAGACCGTTTTTGGTTTGCACAACATCAAAACCATTTTCTGAAAATGATGCAAACAAATCTTCCCCATCTTCGCGGAAGTTTTTATCGAAAAATTCTGTTCCACCACCCAACATCACATCAAATTTATGCTCTAGATATTGTTTGGCAATGTCTGCTTGATTCCTTCTGCTTTCATTGCAAACACTGAAAGATGCTGGCGTTGCGTGGGTAATTGGCACTGTAGTAACACAGCCCACTGCCTTGCCGAGTTTTTGAAATTTTTGCAAAATCGGGGTGTGACAATTGCCTTCTTCGTCTTGGTTAATTCTCCCGTTGAATACGCGCTTTCCTCCTCCCCAAGCTGAACCGCCAGCTGCTGAATCTGTTACCAACGAATTGGCTGAAAATGTTTCCATCAACGCTCGTTTTGCTCGTGAGTCCAAGTTCAAATTCAACCAAGCACTTTGTTTGCCAAATTGTCTTTTTGAAAGTGAGTCGGCCATAGCAAATGTTCCCTGACTCATGCCGTCTGACACCATGAAAATGATGTTTTTTGTTGTTTTTGAAGGACTTACATCATCAAAAATTACCGTTGATGAGGCGCAAGAGTTTACAAATCCCAATCCAAGTGAACCAAGCGCAGTGTTTTTCAACAAATCTCTTCTCTTCATTTTGACAATTTTGCAGCTAAACTAAGGCTTTTTTTGTGAAGGTATGTTGTCTCGTTGTTAAGATCCTTGCGCTTCAATTGTTTTTTTTGACTTTATCGAATATGAGTGCTAAACTGCTTCTAAAAAAATTCTTACCTTCGCGCCCTAATTTATATAAGAAATGGCATATCTATTTACATCAGAATCAGTTTCGGAAGGTCACCCAGACAAGGTTTCAGACCAAATTTCCGATGCTTTGATTGATCATTTTTTGGCTTTTGACCCCAATTCAAAAGTAGCGTGTGAGACTTTAGTTACAACAGGTCAAGTAGTCTTGGCTGGCGAAATTAAAACAAACACTTATTTGGATGTTCAAAGCATTGCACGCGATACCATTCGCAAGATTGGTTATACCAAGTCAGAGTACATGTTCGAGGCAAATTCTTGTGGTATTTTATCTGCTTTGCATGAGCAATCTCAAGACATCAACCAAGGTGTTGACCGTTCAAATCCAGAAGATCAAGGGGCTGGAGACCAAGGAATGATGTTTGGTTATGCCACGCGTGAAACAGATAATTACATGCCATTGGCTTTGGATTTATCGCACAAAATTCTTCAAGAATTGTCGCATATTCGTAAATACGAACCAGAACTAATTAGCTATTTGCGTCCAGATTCTAAGTCTCAAGTAACCATCGAATATTCTGATGATAACGCACCGCAGCGCATAGATACCATCGTGGTTTCTACGCAGCATGACGATTTCGCTGACGACAATACGATGTTGGCTAAAATCAAAGCGGATATCATAAACATCGTTATACCACGTGTGAAATCTAAATTGAAACCAGAGTTGCAAACTTTGTTCACATCAGACATCACGTATCACATCAACCCAACTGGGAAGTTTGTGATTGGTGGTCCTCATGGCGATACTGGTTTGACTGGTCGCAAAATTATCGTGGATACTTACGGAGGAAAAGGTGCTCATGGTGGTGGTGCTTTCTCTGGAAAAGACCCATCCAAAGTTGACCGCTCAGCAGCTTATGCTACACGCCACATGGCTAAAAACATGGTTGCTGCTGGTTTATGTGATGAGGTTTTGGTACAGGTTTCTTACGCCATTGGTGTTGCTGAGCCGTGTGGGTTGTTTATCGATACTTACGGCACATCAAAGGTGAGCATGAGTGATGGCGATATGGCGAAGAAAATCTCTGAGATTTTTGATATGCGTCCATACTTCATTGAACAACGATTGAAATTGCGTAACCCAATGTATTCTGAAACTGCTGCTTATGGGCACATGGGCCGCAAGAATGAAGTGGTTTCTAAAACTTTCAAAGGTGCAGATGGCTCAGTATTAATCCGTGATGTTGAATTGTTCACATGGGAGAAACTAGATTACGTTGACAAAATCAAGACAGCATTTGGCTTGTAAGATTTTGTTTAGATAAATATAAAAAAGCGAGGTTGATTATTCAGCCTCGCTTTTTTGTTGCATGTTGTTTTTACCTCAACAAGTTCACATGTCCATAGTGTTCTTGATAATCATCGTCATCCAATAATCTGAATCTGATTCGCCAAACATAAGTGCCATCTTGCATCACCTCACCTCCATAGGTGCCATCCCAACCAAATTCATCGTTGTAAGATTCGAACATGATTTCGCCCCAGCGGTTGAAAATAGCCAGTTCATATGTGTATATATCGTAACCAGCAGTGAAAATAGGTTTGAACTCCTGATTGCGCGTATTGCCATCTGGTGTGAAGGTATTGGGTACATAGAAAATTAAACGCTCTTTGACTTGCACAGATAAGTAAGTGGTATCAGTACACCCCGCCTCGTTGTATGCCACCAGCATCACCTGATATATATCGCGCTCAATTGGATAACTATGTGCTGGGTTAACAGCGTTCGTGGTTGTTCCATCACCGAAATCCCAAAAATAGGTAGAACCGAATACGGTCAAATTCTCAAAAATGAACTCATTGACATCACTGTATTGGATAGCGTCATTTACGATAAACCCGGCTATAGGAACATTGTAGGCACATACCATGTCCTCGTAGGTAATTGAGTTCGGACAACCATTGGGGCCTGTTGCAGTAAGGGTTACGTCGTAGCAGCCAGCAGTTGTGTAAAAATGGTCGGTTATACCTTGTTCGTTCGAAATAACACCATCTCCAAAGTCCCATTGTAATGTTGAGCCTGGATTTTCTGCCGTATTCTGAAATTCGAATAGCGCTGGTACGCATCCTTCGGTTACGTTAACAGAGAAATCTACTGGAGGTGATTCATTAATTGTAATAGGCACAAAAATTGTGTTTTCACAACCCGTTAGTGGATTAATACCATAATAAGTAATCACATAATTACCGGGTGTATCGTAATAGAGAACTGGATTGAAATCAATGGATTGTGTGTTGTTGCCAAAATCCCAAATAACATTAAGTGGTGTAGAAGAATTGTTTGTTATGGGTAATTCATTAAAAGCACAAAGCAAGTTTGGTAAGGCAAAGGTCAAATTCGGAAGAGGATTAACAATTGCCGTATGCTGCACCATTAAACCAACACATCCAGTTGATTGTGAAGTTGGAATAATATTGTAAAATACGTTTTGAACATCGAAGGTATTATTTGTTAAAGTGTTTTGAATCAATGAACTTGTCTGTAAAGTAAGTGTTTCGCCAGTAACATTTATGTTGTTAATGCCAATCCATTGGAAATTCGATGGCTCCGATGCTTCTAAGTTAAAAGTGAACTGAGAGCCTGTACATAAAGCTAAAGATATAGGATCAACAACTGGTAGTGGGTTCACGGTAATTGTAATTGGAATCGCTGGGCTAGTACAGTTGTTGTCGGAAATGGAGGTAATCGTCACGAAATAAGTGACATTTTGTGGTAAACCAGAGTTATTGATAAGCACATCAGTTATTTGTGAACTTTGTTGAACAGCGGTGGTTATACCTTGAATGTTAGGATTTGGAATACCGTACCAGTTAAATAATGCGCTTTGATTGGCAACAAAGTTATAACCCACAGGAGAGTTTGAACATGCACTTGAGGATGTAGCGCTGAGTAAGGCTGGAGGTGGGTTCACTAAGACAGAAACAATTTGGGGTGTGCCAACACATGATCCATCTAATGAGGTCGGAGTCACGTTGTAAATTACGAGTTGAGGAGAAGTGGTTGTGTTAATAGGTGTATCAGTAATTGCTCCAGATGTTTGTATACTTGTGCTAATCCCGTTCACACCGTTTGTGATTGTTCCGAACCAGTTGAAACTTGACGGCACATTGGCTTGGAAAACACCAGCAACTGAAGTTCCTGTACAAATCTCATAATTGTTTTGACTAAGCATCACAATGTTTGGCATCAAGTTAACTACAAAGTCCATGGGTTGGCTTGGGCACCCGGCAGGTGTTGATATTGCGTTTGCAGTGTAAGTCAATTGTTGTGGCACCATTGAACTGTTATTCAGACCGTTGTTTATCAAGTTGGAATTTTGCAACGTTGTAGAAGCACCAGTTATATTAGGATTAAAACTAGCAGACCATTGCACATCGCTCGGGATATTCGTTGTTAAGAACTGAGAAACAACACCATTGTTACAAACAGTATAGTCAGCAATTTCGGTGATTACAGGACTAGGATTTACAGTAATTGTAAATGAATTTGGCGTTCCTACACAATTTGTACCCAAGGCATCTGTGTATGTCGGTGTTATATTGACTGTGGAAACAATGGGTGTTGCACCAACTATAGTACTCGTATTTGTAGCAGTGAATGCTGGAATTGTGAATGCGTTTCCAGTAGCCAAGCCAATGCTTGTTGGATTGGCAGACCACTGAACACTTGTCCCAGCAGTTGTAATTGGAATAGGATTGGTTAATACCCCGTTACATACAACAACGTTTGGTATGTTTTGAATCACAGTGGTTGGTAAAACAGCGAACGTGTGTAACATATTTGCACCTGAACAAGTCAAACCGTTGTGCGTATATGTTGGAATTACTGTAATTTCTGATGTTAATGGAGCTGAATTTGATGGATTCGTTCCTGTAAAAGACGGTAAGTTGCCATTGCCTGTTGGGGCTAACCCTGTACCTATGTTGTTGTTATTCCAAGTTAAGGCTGTATGCGTTCCTGTGTAAACTTGCCCATTGAAAAGTGAGTTGTTACAAATCGATTGCGCTGGGACTTGAGTAACAGTTGGGTTTGGTAAAACAGTTATTGTGAAATTCGACGTAGGACCTGAACAGTTGATGTTGTTTACAGTAAATATCGGCGTTATTGTAAAATTACTTGTTCCATCGCTAGGCAAAGTTCCTATGTTGTTTCCTATAAAAGAAGGTATCGAATTTGTGCCGCTCAATGTTGGCCAGACAGAAGCATTTGAATTTGTCCAATTGTAGCTCGTTCCTGTCCCAGAAATTGTTACTGCTGTGCTTGGTGTGCTAAAACAAATCGTTTGATTTGAAATTGGATTTGTAATTGGAGTTGGGCTCACGATAAATTGAAAACTCACTGGTTGACCAGGACAACTTGAACCTTGTCCATCAAAGGAAGGTGTAATGGTAACGGTTCCAGTATTTGTTATGCTGTTGCTTGGATTCTGACCAACAAAGCTTGAAATCGTTGAACCTCCTGTCGCAGCTAAACCTATAGTGGTATTTGAATTTGTCCAAGAGTATGATGTGCCTGAACCGCTAATGTTGATTTGATTTGTTGACGCCTGATTACAAACCACAACATCACTGATTGGATTCACGTTTGGTGTAG
The DNA here is from genome assembly GCA_044233745.1 of Crocinitomicaceae bacterium. GTDB lineage: Bacteria > Bacteroidota > Bacteroidia > Flavobacteriales_D > Crocinitomicaceae > UBA6165. The sequence goes on along the minus strand of JBIIJN010000020.1, from coordinate 26,535 downwards.
GATTTACTTGAATTGTAAAGCTCGAATTTAGACCGTTGCAGCTAACACCATTGAAAACATACGTTGGAGTGATTGTAAACAATCCTTGTGTACTAACAGTACCAATATTTGTGGCTTGGAAAGGTGGAATGTCTCCCGTACCTCCAGATAAGCTGCTTGGATGTATGGATGGATTGTTGTTGGTCCATGAATAACTTGTAGCATTACCTGTGAAGTTTACCGCTGAAGTCATTGATCCGTTACATAATTCTTGATTTGGTACCGCGTTCGTTATAGGAATGTACAGTACCGTGTATTCGAATGTATTAGCAGTTCCTTGACATGTGAGACCATTAGCGGTAAATTGTGGAGTAACAGATATCGTACTCACGTTATTCACTCCTGAAAGTAGGTTTTGCGCAGTAAACGAAGGTATAGTGTTATTTCCACTGCCTGGCGGAATTAATCCGATTGATGCGTTAGAAGCCGACCAAGCGTAATTGGTTCCTGTTCCACTAAAATTAATTGGTGGTTGAGCAGTGTTATGGCAAACGGTGATGGAATTCGTTGGATTTACAATCGGTGTTGGGTTCACGGTGATTGTGAAAGTAATCGGTGTTCCTGTACAAACAAATCCATTGGCATTAAACCCAGGAGTAACCGTTACTGTGGCTGTGAAAACAGTTGATGCACCGGCCGTAGCAACAAATTGAGGAATGAAGTCATTGCCAGTCATTGCAGAACCGACATTGTTTCCGACCATAACCCATGAATATTGATTCGCGTTTCCTGTAAAATTAATTTGAGGAATGGTTGTGCCGCTACATACCAAAATATCACTTAAGGCATTTATCGTAGGGCCTGTATTCACTGAAATAACGAAGCTACCTGCTGTTCCTTGACAAGTTAAGTTTCCAAAAGTGTATTCAGGGTTAACAATAATTGTTGCATCTAGTGGACTCGAAGTGCCATTTGTTGCGGTGAAACTTGGAATGCTTCCTGTGCCTGATGCTGCTAAGCCAATTGCTGGAAGTGAATTGGTCCAATTGTAGGAAGTTGCCGTTCCAGAAAAGGTAATTGGGTTTGTTGGTGACCCTGTACAATAACTTAAATTAGGTAATGTGTTTACAGTTGGAGTTGGAAGTATAGAAATATCAAAATTTGTAGCAGGTCCGTTACATGAAACGCCTCCATTTGTGTAAATTGGTGTAACCGTAACTGTTCCTGTGCTCACCACTGCTGTTAAATTACTTCCAACAAATCCGGGTGTCTGTAGGACATTGTTTTGTGAACCAACTAGGCCAATGGATGGGGTATTGTTTACCCAATTGTAAGTTGTTGAACCAGCGAGATTATTGGTAGAGAATATCACAGGTGTCACATTTGAGTTATTACAAGCAACAACATTTGTAATGGTATTAACTTCCCCAGAAGGATTTATCGTAATAGAAAAATTAGTTGGAATACCCGCACAAGAAACTCCATTGTTTAGGTAAACCGGTGTCACAGAAAGGTTCGCAACAATTGGACTATTGGTGTTGTTTAATGCAGTCCAATTGGTTATGTCGCCAGTACCTGTAGGTGCTAATCCAACACCAATTGTATTATTGTTCCAATTGTATTGAGTACCAGTTCCACTGAAACTGATGGTTGGCACAACAGCATTATTACAAACTACAAGGCTATTTACAGCATTTACAGTTGGTGTTGGGTTTACAGTAATTGTGTAGTTATAAATCGGTCCAGGACAAGCATTTCCACCAGAAGTTGTAGCTTGAGCTTGAAACGTAATCGTGATTGGAAGTGGAGTAGAATTCGAAAGTGTATAAACAGGTATTGAATTCGTCCCACTCGTAACATTTAATCCAGTTATGCCAGCTGGAGGAACAACGTTCCAAGTAAAATTTGCGCCTATAGTGCTGCTACTTAAGTTGACTATTGCACTTTGGCCTGCAGAACAAATGGTTTGGTTTGGAACACTAAATGTTACGTCTGGAGATGGATTAATAGTCAATGAAAACGTTTGAACTACTCCGACACATCCACTAGCTGTAGGTGTAACGTTGTAAACCAATGTGTAGGCTTGTGTACCGCTATTCAAAACCGGAACACCGTTGATGTTACCAGTTCCGTTTGTTGGATAACCAGTGATTGTTGAGGGCACACTTCCAGGGCTTTGTAGCGCCCATGAATATGTTGTTCCCGCAACCGTTGAGTTGAATATAGGTGTTGTAAATGTTTGTCCACCGCAGATGGTTTGAGCAGGAATCGCGCTAAAAACGGGTGTAGGGTTCACGTTAATCGTGTATGTAAAATTGTTTCCTGGGCATCCATTTACACTTGGTGTCACAGACACAACAAGTTGACCAGGAGTGCTTTGAAGATTCGATAAACTAAAGGCTGGTAAATTTCCAGTTCCACTAGCTGTAAATCCTGTGATGGTTGAACCAGTATTTAAGATGCTCCAAGCGTATGTTGTTGGAAATCCTGTAACACTACTTGTCCAATTCACAGCAATTGTGCTTTGTCCATTACAAATAGTTTGTGAAGTGCTTGCATTAGTCACATTTGCAGTTGGAATCACAGAAATCGTAAAAGGCGTTGAAGGTCCAGTACATGAATTAACAGTTGCTGTAACTGAAATATTCGCTACTAAAAGAGCATTTCCGGCATTTGTCGCATTAAAGGCGTTAATTGCACCTGTTCCTGAGGCTGCAAGATTTATTCCTGTTTGTGAATTTGTCCAATTGAAAGTGGAACCCGGTAACGAGGCGTTGAAGTTAATCTGATTTACAAGTCCATTATTACAAATAGTAATGTTATTCACAGGCGACACTGTTGGAGCAGGAAGAATGGTAATTTGAAAAGTTTGCGATGCACCAGAGCATGTTAAAGCACCTTGTGTGAAATTCGGTGTCACTGTAATAATTCCTGTTGTGTTTGTACTTACAGCGCTTGTAGTGAAATTTATATTGCCATTCCCTGAGGCAGCAAGACCGATTAATGGTTCTGTGTTTGTCCATGAATAGCTGGTTGCAACTCCGGAAAATGTAATATTCGCTGGAACAAAAGAGCAATAGCTCGCATTGGGTATAGCATTTACCTGTGGCACTGGCAACACAGTAAGCGTAACAGTGAATGGATTTCCATTACATGCCAATGTGTTTGTTGTAATGGGTTGAACAGTGTAGGTAATGGTTTGAGGTGTTGAAGCGCTATTAATAAGTGTTTGTGATATGCTTGTTAGCGGCGAGCCGTTATAAGCTGAAGCTCCGGTTATTGATCCGTTTGGAACAATCGTCCAATTAAATCCTGTGCCAAGAGGGAGGATGTTAGGCGCAGCGCCATTAGGGGTAAAAGTGAATTGATCTCCACTGCAAATAGTAATTGAACTATTTGCTATGGTTGCAATAGGTTCTACAGTAATTGGAACAAGGGCTGATGCCGCCGGACATGGGGCACTTCCAGTTGTTGTTGCAGTTAAATTCATAACTCCGCTGAATCCAGCAGGTGGAGTATATGTGGTGTTGGCTTGATTGGCATTGGCAAATGATCCGGAAGGGGCAGTCCATTGAACACCTGTGAATGTTCCGACTGGTGTTGCCGTTATGCTTACATTTCCGCCTTGACAAATCGTTGAAACAGCTGAGTTTGCTGTAATTGTGGTTGTTGGAACGACAGTTACACTAGCGTTCGCTGTTGCTGCTGTACAAGAACCAGGAGGGTCGTTTGTAATTAATGTAAAGTTGATCGGACCTGTATAGTTTGAAGGTGGTATGTAAATGGCATTTAGTGCATTAATATCTGAAAAAGCTCCGCCAACATTGTCTGACCAAGTAGAGCTTGATGCTGCTCCACCGATTGCGCCGTTTAAGTTAAGTGGCGTGTTTTCACAGAGCGTTATATATGTGCCTGCATTCGCAGTTGCATTCAGTTCATAAACAACCAAATGAGTTTGAGAAACCTGACCACATTGAACTGGTGCGTTGGTAGTAGTAAATGTGAAAACCAAAGGGCCAGTATATCCTGGAGGCGGTGTATAAGTTGTGTTGATCAATGAAACACTATTGAAGGAGCCAATATTTGGAGCAACTGACCACAAACCTTGTGTTGCACCTCCTGTCAGTGTTGCATTTAGGGATATTTGATTGCCTACGCAGGCTCCATTAGGTCCGGTAATAGTAATAGCAGTCGATGGATGTACTATAACTGACGTGGGAAAATTTTGAGTCCCACAGTCATTGCTTACAATAACTGAAATTGGATATGTTCCAGGTTGAGAGAATGTTACGGTGGGTTGCTGTATGGATGACGTTGATATTGAAGCAGGGGGAGAGGGGAATGACCAATTGAATGATGTATTGCCCGCATAGCAGTCTTCAACAGAATTGATCAGAGTAATAGGCGCGTTTTCACAAACAGCATAAGGCGAAAATGTAATATTTGGTCCTTGAGTAACTGTAACCTGGATAACAGCTGTATCTGCTTGACATAGCGTTCCGGGTATGGGATTGGTTAGGGAACTTATGAGTTGTATGTCGTAAATCCCGGGGTTGTTAAATTGGAATTGGGGTTCAATACTTGTTGAATTAGTGCCACCGATGTAGGCTGGCGGCACTCCTTCATTGGGACATACTCCAGAACCTGCATTCAATACAGACCAGTTGTAGAGGGCAGAGTTGTTTATACATGAAGGAACATAAGGAGTATTTGTTGTTGAGATTTGTGCTGGGGTACAACCACCTAATGAACTTGTAGTAAAGTCTGCCAGAATCGGAGCAACAATGCAAATTGAATCCACTAATGTATCTGTGCCGCATGCGTTCGCTTGTATCAATTGAACTGCGTAGGTTCCGTAATCGTTGAAAGTTACATTTAACGATTCGCTTCCTGGTGTCCAAAAAAACCAAGCAGGCGGAGCTCCATCGCCAAGGTCACCGTTATTAATTGTGTAACCGGAGTTTGGTGTTATTGTCCAATACCATTGATTTAATGGATTGCAACCCGAGGGGCTAACCATCATGCCTAGTAGTGAGGTGTTTACGATGTCCACTTCTTCACCAACACATGCGTATTCAGGCATGTCAATGTCCGTAACAGGCATGGCGCTAACGTATATCGGTCCAATAGAAAGAAATGATTCTCCACAAAGATTGGTTGCAAGAATAGACGCCGCATAGGCATTGTTATAGGTCAAAGGAGCTCCTCCTGGACCCGGAATTGTTGCACTTTGCGTACATGAATGAATGGCAAATTCGTATTCTAGATTCACAGGAAATGGACCTGAAATTGGCGTAGCAGCCCCATTGTTGTCAGAAAAAACGTATTGGTAAGAAGTGCCAGGTATATCATTGGCGTTCAATGTAAAATCGTAAGGCTCAGGAATACAATGGGTGCTTAGGTTATTTGTAATGAAAATTTGAGGTGCTGTCCCGGAGTAAATTTCAAAAGTTCCAGCTGTAACACACCCCGATGGACCAACCACTGAAACACTTGCCGTGAATTGATTGTTGCTGGTGCAATTGTAACTGTGCGAAACTGTGCCAACGGTGCCTGCGTAAACGTTTGAGCTGCCATCTCCCCAATTTACAATGATTTGATGATTGGCAGGATATGCGCCAACGGTCATCTGAAATTGAACATTGTTGCCGTTGTAAAGTCCGTATTGATTGCCACAGTAATAAATAGAAATGACTCCAGTGGTAAGTGAGGTGTCTTGCGAATATCCGAAGTTTGTTAAAAAAGGTGTGATTTGAAATACAGGATTACCCGGATCAGGTGCTACAACAACAGTTAAATTGGTGCTCTGCCCGTTGATTGTTAATGTTGCTGTATATGTACCCGGTGTGTTGTAAGCTACTGCATGTGGACCAATTGTAGATGCCGATGCTGGTGAACCGCCAGGAAAAGTCCAATTAATTGTCGCACCACCAGGCACATTTTGTGAAGTACTAGTGAAAATTACTGACCCATCATCACATATATTCACGACTCCTGTAACAGCAGCTGGTGTTGCGCTCATAGAAACCGTTAGCTGAGAATAAACAGTTGTTAATGAGGAAAATAACAATAAAAGTGTAGATAATATGTATCGTTTTTTCATGGTTTGATAAGTGTTCCGTAAGTCTTTGTAAAAAAACCTATTTTCATTCTGCAAGCATACAAATAAACGAATTATCTGAAATATGGTTGCCATCAATTCGACAAAATCCTCAATTTTTTTAAAATCTGAAAATTTTTAGTCTAGCAAAAGTTTTTTTTATAATTTCGTGCCAACCTACTAACTGTTTAAATATGCTTAATTATCAGAACATTGAGTCTGGAATCGACTTAAATCACGTGCAAAATCTTGCCGAATCCTTAAAAGTACCAGCCTTAATTTCTAAACTCCTTGTGGCACGCGGCATCTGTGATTTTGATGCGGCTAAAACTTTTTTCAGACCCAATCTGAATGAACTTCATGATCCGTTTTTAATGAAAAACATGACTGAAGCGGTTGATCGAATGTCACTTGCTTTGTCAAATAAAGAGCGAATTCTCATTTTTGGTGATTATGATGTGGATGGCACAACAGCTGTAGCTCAAATGGTTTTGGCTCTATCTGAATGGGGTTTTGACACAAATTTTTATATTCCAGACCGGTACACCGAAGGATACGGGGTTTCATTGAAGGGTATCGATTACGCCGTGGAGCAGGGTTGTCAACTCTTTATCGCCTTAGATTGTGGCACAAAAGCCGTTGATAAAATCGCTTACGCCCGTGCTTTGGGATTGGATGTGATTGTTTGTGACCACCACAAGCCCGGAGATGTATTGCCTGAAGCTATTCTTTTGAATCACAAACAAATCGATTGTCCGTATCCCTTCAAAGAGCTTACGGGCTGTGGCATTGGTTTCAAGCTGCTTCAAGGGCTGGCCGAAAAGTTGAATTTGGATGCCGAGGTATATTGGAATTTGTTAGACCTCAATGCCTTATCTATCGGAGCCGATATTGTTCCAGTGAATGGAGAAAATCGCATTTTAGCACATTACGGATTAAAACAAATCAATGAAAAACCATTGAGAACAGGTCTTCGTGCCTTGTTAGAACTCGCCAATAAAACTCGCCCGCTTTCCTTGAGCAATGTTGTCTTCATCATTGCGCCTCGCATCAATGCCGCTGGCCGAATGGAGTCTGGCAAAACTGCCGTTAATCTTCTGATTTCAAACGATTTACTTTTGGCGCGTAAAGTGGCGAAAAATATCGAGGAATTCAATACGGAGCGTCGCCAACTCGACCAAGATATTACTGAAGAAATACTGGGTCAACTCGATGAGGACAAACAGTTTGCAAAATTGTCTAGCACAGTGGTATACGGCTCCGATTGGAAAAAAGGTGTGATTGGAATTGTTGCTTCGCGTTTGATTGAACGCTATTATCGACCAACGGTGGTTTTAACAAAATCTGATGATGAACATGCCGTAGGATCTGTGCGTTCTGTTCACGGTTTTGATGTCCACGAAGCGTTGATGGCTTGTAGTGCATTTTTGGTGCAATTTGGCGGACACATGTATGCGGCTGGTTTATCCGTGCGTATCGATCAAATTGGAAATTTCAAATTGGCGTTTGAGCAATATGTGTCTCAAAATATTACTGATAATCAGAGGATAGAACCACTTGACATTGATTTGGAAATCGATTTGAATGAACTTTTTGAAGCAGAAGAAAGCGTGAGCCCGTTGCCTAAAGTATTGCGCCTTCTAAAGCAATTTGAGCCACATGGTCCAGAGAATATGCGCCCCGTATTTTTAGCAAAAGGTTGTTTTTTGAATCCAGAAAGAACAAGAATTGTTGGCGAAAAGCATCTCAAAACAGAATTGTATGTGCCCGGTAAAACGTTTGGCATTTCTGCGATTGGATTCAATATGGCGGATCAATTAGAACTGGCCTTGTCGGGCGTAGCTTTGGATATCGTTTTTGTGTTAGAGGAAAATATCTTTCAGGATCGAAGTAGCTTGCAAGCTCAAATTCGTGCCATCTCTGAATCTTGATACCTGAGTTTTTTTGATACATTTGTGTCCAAACCACAAAATCTATGGAAAACATGCTTTTGCCTCAACTTACACACGAAGAATTACGTGTTTTGGGTGCACTTATTGAAAAATCACGAACAACACCAGACTATTATCCTTTAACTTTAAATGCGCTTATCACAGCTTGCAACCAAAAGAGCGCTCGGCATCCCGTAGTTGAATATGAACAAGATACAGTGCTTGAGGCCATTGATGGTTTGAAGAAAAAAATGCTCTTGGCCAATGTGTTAGGCGACGGAAGAACTGTTAAATACCGACACACAATTGCGGTTAAATATCCGCTCGACCCTTCCGAAATTACTGCGCTTGGTCTTTTGTTTTTGCGCGGCCCACTTACTTTAGGTGAAATTAAAAATATGTCGGGAAGGATGTATGATTACGAAGATTTGGAGGAAGTTCAAAAAGTACTCAATGCACTCGGTTTAGCTGAAGCCCCTTTTATAGCTCAATTGGAACGTAAATCTGGACAAAAAGAATCACGCTATTACCACCTTTTTGCCGATAAACCAGATTTCATGGAAGAAGTTTCTGTGCATGCAAGTGGTTCGAAAATGCAAGAAATGGAAGAACGTGTTGCTCATTTGGAGGCGCAAGTTGCCGAATTAAAAAAGCTATTTGATGATTTCATGAATTGATAATTTTTCTTGTAATCAACCTTTTGCTAAATAACGCGTTATCTTATTATTCAAAACACTTTTTGCCATGCTAAAAAAAATTGCCGTCGCTTTTCTTGGTTTTTTATTGTTTCTTCCTGTGTCCGCTCAGGATTTTTCTAAATTTCTCGAGCCTCTAGCTGCACAATATGACTTAAATGAGCACGATGTGAAGTCTTATCGCATCAGTCATTCTTATTTCAGGGAAGCAACCCAAATGCAACATATCTATTTGCAACAAACCGTCAAAGGCATTCCAATATTCAATGCTTTGTTTCAGCTGCATTTGCATCAAGGTGATCAATTGAAATTTCACAACTGTTCTTTTGTTCCCAACGCACTAGCAAGAGTTGACCAAGTGAACCCAGAAATGAACATGCAGGGTGCCTTTGATTTGATTGTTGATTATCTCAAACTTGAAATTGAATCTTGTGCTGGCTTTTCGGGTCCAATTAATGGCCGACACCAATTGACCTGTCCAGATTATTTTTTAAATCCTGTTAGGGCGAGGTTGATTTATTTTCCAAATGAGAATGGCGCTTTGAATTTGGGGTATGAATTTGCACTTGAACCTTTAAAAACAGGAGCAGCTTGGACCATCGTTGTTTCAGCTGTTTCAGGTGATGTTTTATTTCAGTACAATAGAAATTTGGTTTGCCAATTTGATCATCAGGCTCCGGCGCATCAGTGTGAGAATATTGATGAACACAATTGCGAGCATCAGCAAAGTGTTTTTCCGCAAAATAGAGTATTGGGTCAGGCGGTATATAATGCCTATCCTTTGAGTATTGAAAGTCCTTTGCATGGTCCTAGAGCACTGTTGAATGCAGTTGAATTCCCAAGCGCTTCTCCTTATGGTTGGCATGACGTGAATGGCGCGCCTGGTGCTGAACATACGATTACCCGTGGCAACAATGTTTTTGCTCACGAGGATATTGCTGATGCTGATCAGCCCGGATATTCACCAGATGGCGGACTAGATTTGATTTTTGATTTTCCCTATTTTGAAGGCGATGACCCAATCGTGAGTCTTGACGCATCTATAACCAATCTATTTGTTTGGAATAATTTTCTTCATGACGTCAGTTTCTACTATGGTTTTGATGAGCTTAGTGGAAATTTTCAGAACACAAATTATTCTGGCTTAGGCGATGGAAATGATTTTGTGTTTGCGCATGCCTTGGATGGAAGTGGAACGAACAATGCCAATTTTGGTACTCCAGAAGAAGGTATTAATCCTACCATGCAAATGTATGTGTGGGAGCATACCATTGGTTCGCTTTTGGAAATTATTGCGCCTGAAATAATCGCAGATGAATACGAAACAGGCTCCTCAACATTTGGAGTGCCCCCTCCAACCAATCCTTTTACTGCAGAGCTTGTTCTGGTGAATGATGGTTCTGGAACACCCACGCTTGGTTGTGGCACTTTGGTAAACGGCGCTCAGTTAAGCGGTAAAATAGCATTTTTCGATCGTGGTGGTTGTACTTTTGTTCAGAAAGTCCAAAATGCACAGGACAATGGTGCTGTTGCGGTAATTATCGCCAATAATCAACAGGGTGGTGCCATGTCTATGGGTGGAAATGACAATGGAGCTCTTTCTATACCTGTGTTGAGCATTTCTCAAGAAGATGGTATTTTGATTGTAAATCAGTTGCTTAATGGTGAAACGGTAACGGCTAATTTTGGTGGAAATTTTGAAGTTATTTCATTCGATTCTAGTTTTGATAATGGCATCATTGCCCATGAATATGGTCATGGTATTTCCAATCGCTTAACTGGCGGACCTTTTGAAGTTTCTTGTCTTTGGAATGATGAACAAATGGGTGAGGGTTGGAGTGACTTTTTCGCATTAATCATATCGGATACCTTGGGTGCAACTGCCGAAATGCCGCGTGGTATAGGTAATTTCGCTTCAAATCGCCCGGCTGATGCTTTCGGAATCCGACCTTTTCCTTACACAACAAACATGAGTGTCAACCCGCTCACATACAGCGATATAGAGAATTTAAGCGTTCCTCATGGCGTGGGCTCGGCTTGGTGTACCATGTTGTGGGATTTGTACTGGGCAATGATTGTGGAATATGGACATAGTTATGACCTTTACAACGATACTGGCGGCAACAATATGGCGATTCAATTGGTCATGGAAGGCATGCGTATTCAAGCCTGCAATCCTGGATTTGTTGATGGTCGTGATGCAATTTTGGCTGCTGACGATTATTTATTTGATGGGCAAAATCAATGTTTAATTTGGGAGGTTTTTGCCCGAAGAGGTTTGGGTTTCAGCGCATCTCAAGGAAGTAGTTTTGATGTTGGTGATGAAACACAATCGTTTGATGTTCCTGCTTTTTGTTCAAGCGGTGTCGGTGTAAATGAAATCGTACTTCAGAATTTTGTGATTTATCCTAATCCGGGAAATGAGGTGATTTTTATTAAGTCAAATTCTGATTTTCTTCTTCAACGAGTAGTTGTAAGAGATTTGTCTGGAGCGCTCGTATCGGTTGTAGAATTCTCTAGTGAGAACTATCAAATCACAACTGATACTTGGTCTAATGGGGTGTATATCTTAGAAGTTGAAAGTACACGAGGAGTTGAATTTTTCCGTTGGGTGAAGCAGTAGTTTACGCTTCTTCAGGCTTTATGTTGGGCCTGTGATTTAAATCTTAGGATTTCGATTAATCGCTCTAGAGTTCGTTTGATCGGACTAAATTCATTCGTCGTTGTTTCAAGAGATCAGCTATTCTCTGGTTTTTCATGCACCTGCTGTATGTAAAATAATCCATGCATATTTGGATTAAAAGGTATATGATAGATAGCGCTATTATTTTGCTATTTCCTATTCGCTTTCTAGGATTTTAGTTGAGTATATCTTTCCGCTCCGAGTGACAATCGATGAGATCGTTTTCAGTTTTCGAGAATCCTCTGCCGCGACAGAATAGCAGACAGGCCGCTAAGTTAACAGAGCAAGTCCAAATTATCTTCACAAAAAAAGCGACCCATCTTTCGATGAGCCGCTTTCATATTTTTGAATAAGAAGATTACTTCTTGATCAATTTTTGTGTAGTTTGAGCACCGTTTGCAGTCAATGTAACTGTGTACATACCTTGAGCAAATGCGTTCATATCAATAGTTGTGTTGTAAGTACCAGCACCAACCAATCCGCTTTCAGTTGTATAAACAACTTTACCAGAAAGGTCACGAACTACGATAGTTACATTCGACTCAGCATTCAACGTGTAAGAAACTGTAGCGTTATCTGCTGCTGGGTTTGGGAAAACAACAACATCTTCTGAAATTAAAGTCTCGTTAGCAATGTTTGCGTAGTTACCGAAATCCAAACGGATTACAGGAACCTCAACGTAGTCACCATCTGCAGCCAATGTTACAAATTCAGAACCTGCTTTACCTACAGTTGTTCCAGCCAATTGCCATCCTGAAAATGCAACAGGAACAAGGCTGTTTTCACCTGATGCTCCTATCGCCAAGATGATATCTCCTGGGCTAACAAGAACGGGCTCCTCAAAATAACATTGTACCAAGTTTCCAAAATTTCCATTGGCCACGATGTGTGGTTCTGAAATACCAGCAAAAACTGGCTCACCATCAACAACTCTCCAAAGTTCTACAAAAATTTCTCTACCTAAGTAAGTACTTTGGTTTGCAGTATTCACACTAGCGATACCAACTGCCACGCGACCTATTGAACCAGCGGCATTCATTTCAAACTCACGTCCGATACCTGGGTCACCAGTAGCTTCAGCCCATCCGAAGAAACCACCAGATAGAGATCCAGCTGTTCCGTTGAAATCGTCACCCGCCATTACCAAAGGAGAAACAGCGAAAGGCATTGTTGTTTCTATTGCATCAGGGTCTTGAACTGTTTCAGTTGTAGTAAGTTCTAATGCAATATTGTATGTGCCAACAGTACTTGGAATTGTGTAACCACTTGCAGCAGGAATTGACAATGTGTCGTTTGTAGTTTGGTTTGGAAGAGATGTAGTTGTACTTCCAGTAAACGTCCATGCACCTTGAGTGGCTTCAAGTGCTGGAGTCATAGTCATTGCTCCGTTGTTGAATACATCAGCACCAAAGCCCATTTTCAAACCAGAAACCACCTGAGTTACAGGCATAATTGTATATTTGAACTCAGCTACACCAAGTGATGATATAACTTCAGTCATATTTAAATCGTAGTTCCAAGATTCAAACAACTCAACATCGTCAATTGCCCAAAACCAGCCCCATTCTGCTTGGTAACGGAAACCAATCAACACTTCACTTGAATTACCTGCAATTGCAGAGATGTTCAATTGAACCTCTTCAGAGTTAGCTGTGTTTACATTCGTTGTAATGTTTGTTAATACAGGAATTTCTGTCCAAGTAGCACCATTATTTCCACTAACGCGAACAAAATAAGTTGATGCGAAGTTTCTAGTACAAGTATTAAACTTCAATGACACATTTGGATTGGCTGAACAATCGATAGGTGTGCCTGAATAAACCAAAGTGGCGTTTGTGCTCGATCCGTCACCAGCAGCATCTGAATCACACAAAGCATAGCCATTAGATCCTGTTGGAAAATTTACAGGAATCAAAGGGGCAGTTTGCGTTGCCATTGGCGGTGCACTCAAATTTGTAGTGATTGACCAACCGTGTGGCGGACTACTTGTGTTGCTGAAAGACCAGTTGGCTGGTATAGAGAAATTATCCGACCAAATAATGTCGCCCTCAGCGCGTGTACCTGATAATGCTTGATTTTCAACAAAAGCAGGAGTGAGTTGATTTTTGCTATTTTTTGCTTGTTCTGCAGGCAATCTATTTCCAATAGACTGTGCGAAAGCAGAAGTACCAATAGCTAAAATCATTGTAAGATTTAATAATACTTTCTTCATGATTAATTAGTTTTTGTTGCAAATATAGACATCAATGAGTTGATTTGCAAATTAAAATCTATTTTGTATTTTTTTTGCTCGATTTTTGCATGTCAAAAAATCCTGATTAATTTGATTTTAACAATGCGCTATTTAAGTTTATCATGTGTTTTTCTATGTGCTGTTTTGTCGCTTGCGCAAGACCCTTGCACCTATAAAACGTCTTATAAAAAAGGCGGTTCTTGGGTGTTTGCCACCTATTACCAGCCCAATACACAAATTCCGCTTGAAGGTATTTGTGAGGAAAAGAATGGCAATGCTCCTTTCTTGTATCGCTCGTTTGAAGCCGGAAGATTGCAAAAAGAAGTGCAATATTCTACGGAGAACAAACTCGTTTCTTCTTTAGAAATCTATACGAAAAGGCGCGACTCACTAATCGGTGAGTATAAAAGTTTCAATGAGCTTGGTATGTTGATGTATCATGAGATTTATTTTTATGACAAAAGCAAAAGGCGTTGCATGCATAGGAAGTCGTATCATGTGAATGGACATCCGAGATTTGATCAATTTTTTGCTTGGGTAAAAGAAAGTGAATTAAATGAATATCAAAGGCCGAGTCATCCGCCGCATACCATTGACGAGGATGGTTATACCTATTTACAGGTTCCATTTGGTCGAGAAAGGAGCTTTGATGATGCCGGACAAATCATCGAAGAAAAACACCATAAATTACTCGTCGATGGAACACATGAATTTGCTTCACTAGAGGGGCCATCATTGAAATTTCACCACAATGGAAAAATCAAAGAAAAGATGTCTTATAAATCGGGCAAACTGCAAGGTGATTTTGTAGCGTTTAACTTTTTGGGAGATACCGTTAGCAAAGGGTCGTATGAAACGGGATTCAAAAATGGCCTTTGGACTTATTGGCACGACAATGGCAATCTGAAAGCACGTCATTTTTACAATACCCAAGGAAAATTTCCTTTTCAGGCTCAAAAAGAAGAATGGGCGGAAAACGGAGCGCTTGTTTTGCTATTTCGTTTTGATGAATCGGGCATGGGTAAACTTCAGGAATGGACAGAACTGGGTGTTTTAATTCACCAACAAGAACTGGTTAATCTATCCATTGACAAAGGCAAAGAGACTTTTTGGTTCCCGTCTGGACAAATGAAATCCTTCATGAATCATATGCCAGGTGCAGATACGGTGTATCACGAATGGTTCGAATCTGGTAGAGAAAAGATGTCCAAAAGAAACTATTTCCGTGATAAAACAAAAGTTACTTCCAATCAAGAATGGTATGCAAACGGTAATTTGAAGGATGAAGTTTTGCTTGAAAAAAGTGAATTTGCATCTGTGTATTCCTTGAAAAAATATTTTGAAGATGGAAATTTGAGTTATCTTGATTTTAGAAAAGGTCGTGAACAATTCGTGGAAGAATATGCTTCAAATGGGGTAAAAATTCGTTCAAAGAAATTGCTCGATGGAAAAATTCACGGTCATTTTCAAGAATTTGACTCCACAGGAACTATTGAGCTCGACATAAATTACGAAAACGGAACAAGACATGGTTCCTATAGGGTTTACAACAAGGGTGTTTTAAGCCATGAGGCTCATTATGAAAACGGTGTTTGGATACCTAAAGATGATAAAACCAAATCTTTTATGGATACTTATCAAAAGCTGAAAGTTTCCGAAAAACAATTCTATACTTCTGCAGCTTATCATATTTTGAATAGACAGCTTTACGCCCCAGAGTCTTTGAGGAAAACAATGGGAGAAGTGGATTCTATCGCGGCCATTATTTGGCAGTTGAACCGCGTGGCTCCACATTATCCTGAATGGATTTCATATTCTTTAGTTGGTAATCAGGTTTTGCAAATTCGATTGATTCAGACGTATCATGGCGACCTCAAAACCACTAATGTTGTCTCTGAGTACAGCAAAGAACTTTTGGCAGGTTTGGCTCAGTTGAATGTTAGTTTGCCAGATTTTCAATTTGTGAATGGAGAAGTTTACGTCACTATTGAGTTGAAAGAATGGATCAACATGGCCATGATGAAACAAATTTTCCCTAAAAGTTTTTCTTTGATTCAAGTGTACAATCCTCTGCAATCGGAAAAGTCAAAATATTCATCAATAGTGCGTTATTCGATTGAACAAAAAACTGTCAACAGCTGGAAAATTACGATTCAAAACCAAATGAATACGTATCACATCATACTTTATGGTGATGGCACCGTAGAGATTGAAAACCAAGCGATGTCTTGGTCAGACTTTTTAAACGAGGATTTATCCACACCCAATAATCACCCAGGATGGATGCACGAGGACTAGTTTTATTACTTTTATGGGGTGTCTCATGGATGGGGTATGCCAAAGATTTACGTCCTCAGGATTTGAAAATCACCTTGGAGCAGCTTCCTATTTTGGAGCACCAATCGGATATAATTCCGTTGCGAATACATATTCAGAATGTTTCCAATCATCGTGGGGGCATTCTTGTTCCGTATGCTCAAAACTATGGGAAACCGCTTTTTCAACTCCGTGTTTATGAGATAGATCAAGCGGGCAAATACACTTTGTTTTACACTTCTCAAGAATTTTTGGATATGGACACTTCAAAATATAAAACCGAAGGGAGTTTTTGGCAATTGGAAGCAGGAGAAACTTATTCCTTGCCTCTTTTTGTCAATGATAGTAAAAATGCCAGATTGCGCTTCGAATCATCCATTCAAATTCCTGATTTGAATAAAGGAAAATACGCATTTCAAGTACTTTATACACCAGAAAATTCTTCGTTTTTCAAGTATGCTTTTCGCCAATTTACAGACTCAGACCCTATTCCAGAAGATGATGTCGATGAATATCCCGATCATTTTATTTGGGAGGGGAGTTTTGCAAGCAATTTTTTGGAGTATCCGTTTGAAATTTTGCCAAAACATGTCGTTTATGACCCAACAAAAAGTGCCTTATGCCGTGCCGTTAGCAAAGAAAACTGGAGCAAGGTGAAGAGAATTTGGAGGAATCGAGACAAAAACAAACCATGCGATTGTGTCTTGTGGGTTTATGATGGCGCGCAGTCAATTCTGGCTTCATTACCTGCCTATACGGGATACGACGTGATCTTTTATACAGATTCCGGCATCAAGTATGTATCGTTTACCTATCAAATTGGAAAAGTTCATCGCGTGCGCTCTCGAATGGCTTGGTTGTTTCATGCCGTGGGATTTCGAAGAGCTCCTTTCAAAACCTCCAAAGTAAATTGGAGCAAGTTGATTGGGCTGTATGTTTATGAGCGAAAAACTGCTGTGTAATATGTAATCGAAATTTTTCATTCTTGAATATTGAACAAAAAAAGCGAACGAAGTAATTCGCTCGCTTTGATTTTTGTTTTAGCCAAAGGTCTGAAATATCGAACTTGTTTATTGATTTAAAAGAAATTCTAGACTGGGAGTCATAACAGATAATTTCGATAAAAGAGTAAGAGTAAGAATGAGCGGTAATTCAGATTGGAGTGAACCACTTGAAGCGGGACATCGATCACTTTTTAAAATTCAATCATTTGATTCCTACGGATTATAAAATGGGAGTGGTTTTACAGGTGTTTTCTTTGTTTAAATCAATGACTTGTAAACCATGAAGCTGCAGCTAGTTCACTTCGATTATGCTTTTAAAAAAATTCTAAAATACTGAACCAAATTAAACTTAAATTGTTTAGAAAGAAATAGGCACCAAATGGGAATAAAATCGCTAATAATCGTTTTGTTGATCAGCTCTGTCACCTGGTCTCAACAGTTGGAGTTTCAATACACCAGTCAGCAACTGAATGTTTACAATGATTTAACGAATGATGTCCCGTTATTTACTCAAAATTTTGATGATCAAGTTTCCAGTGCAATTCCGATTGTTCCTTTTACCATAGGAGGGCAGGCTTACAATATGCTTTTTGTTAGCACGAATGGTTTTATAACCTTAGGTCAGGCAGCCAGTGCTACGAATTACAACCCCATTTCTCAGCCACCCGGAACACCAGTAATTGCTCCATTTGCGTGCAATTTAGAGAGTGCAAATAACAATGCACGAATAAGTTATCAAATTGTAAATGGGTTTAATAATGTGCCAACAAGCATCATCATTCAATGGGAAAATGTGAGGCGATTAGGTATGCAAGGCGAGTCTTTTTCGTTTCAGGCTAAACTCAACTTTACCTCATTCATTTTACCCGGGATAGAATTTATTTATGGTGATTTTTCAAGTGTTAATCAAATGCAAACCCTTGTTGAAATTGGCATTAGAGTTGGTTCGGGAAACACCTCCACAAGCTTCCAAAATTTTGCAATCAATAATGGTGGCACATGGGTGCCTCAACAATTTGGTAGCGCCGTCAACTCTACTTGTCTATTTCCTTCTTCCTCTGGATCTTCTGGTGTGCCACCTTCAGGGATGACACATCAATGGTATCTTCTTTACAACAATAATCAACCTATTGTGAACACTTCTCCCATTTGCGATCAAAACGGGAACGTCGTTATTTATTCCAACTATGATGGAGGCACGCTTAATATAAACTGCGACCAAAACATCCCCAACCTAAAAATTGGAATTTGTACGTATGAACCAGTAATTGTAAACATCAACGGCCCGTTTGTAGGGAACATCACAGAAGTCTTGTACGCAGGCTTTAATTCCAATCAAAACAATAATAATTGTGGATTGGGAAATTTTACAACCAGTATTTCAGGTGTGAATCCTGCATTGGTTCAAATACTAACTGCACCGCCATTAGAATATGCGCCAACTCATCAAAATGGTCAAGCCTTTACAAGCAGTTTAATGGTTGGTGTCAGCGGCCAATGCGATACGATTTATTATGCTGGCGGAGGAAATACCCCCGATGAAGTGATAGCTTATTTCTTAAATGCTTTCAACGGTGATCTTCGTTTTCATCACACTCAATACAATTGTTGGTTGAGTGAAGTCTATGATTTATCCGATGGAGGAACCTGTTGCACCAATCCTTTTGTAACCAGTCCCGATTGGCAGATTTCAATTTCCAATGATACTTCTGTTTGTTTCGGTGAAAATGTTATCCCTACCTTACTTACAAATACCGGTGGCATAGCTCCCTTTTCTTACCAATGGTCCTTTAATGGAAATATATTAAGCACTGTTGAACAATTTACCTTTTCTCCAACACAAAGCGGAACAGCATGCTTAACTGTAACTGACGCCAATGGTGATACCCTTTCAGAATGCCTGAATATCACTGTTTCCCCTAGTCCAAATGTTACAACTTCCCCAGATGTAACTATTTGTGGAGGAGGAAGTACTACGTTAACTGCTTTTGGGGCAAATACTTATACTTGGGATAATGGCTTAGGCATAGGAGCATCACATACTGTCAATCCAGTTGTTACAACCACATATAATGTTGTTGGTATTGATTTATCCGGATGTTCTGGTTCTTCCTCAGTAACGGTGACGGTTGATGGTGTTGGTCCTGATTTACAAATGTCTGCAGTAGACGCTGTTTGTTTTGGTACTGCAACAGGCCAAGCAAGTACTGTGGCTACAGGTGTTGGACCATTCATTTACATTTGGTCTCCAACAGGAGGTACAAATTCAACTGCGAATAATTTGTTTCCTGGTAATTATACAGTGTCTGTGTCTGATCCTCAGGGATGTACATCCATTGGAACTATTACCGTAGGTTCGCTATCTCAAATTGTGGCAAATGGTTCCGTAACTAATAGCGATTGCAATCAGGATAATGGTTCAATTTTAGTTAATCCAAGCGGTGGTATAGCGCCTTATTCATATGTTTGGTTGCCAGGCGGATCATCCAATGCGCTTTTGGCAAATTTGCAGGCAGGCGATTATCAAGTAAACATCACAGATGTAAACAACTGCTCCGTAACTAACAATTTCACAGTTGGTCTTAATGATAATTTCTTGGTTTCTGTTGACCCATTTATTTCCACTATTCAGTATCAAGAATCTGCACAGCTTGAAGCTACTTCAGTTCCGGCTCTGCCAGGTGCCATTTACGCATGGTCTCCAAATGAAGGATTGAGTTGTTCGGATTGCCCAAACCCAATTGCTTCACCTATTGTAAATACCACATACACGGTTACTGTTACTGCAACAAATGGTTGTATTCAAACAGCCCAAGCAACAGTGAATGCCCAATTACCATGCGGCGAGGCATTTATGCCAACAATCTTCTCCCCAAATGGGGACGCCTTGAACGACAAACTTTGTCTGATGGGTAGTTGCGTTCAAACCATGACTTATTCCATTTATAACCGATGGGGTGAGTTGGTATTTACATCAAAAAGTCAAACGGAATGTTGGGACGGCACTTTCAGAGGAAATCCTATTCCTGTCGGTGTTTATGCCTACAAACTTCAAGTAACGCTGACTGATGGCACCATTCAAGAAGAATCTGGAAATATTACACTTGCACGATGATTTATATGCTCATTTTAAAAAAATATACCCTTTTTCTTATCCTAACTTTCACACTTCAAACACCTGTTGTTTTTGGACAATTGCAAAACAATAATTGGATTTTTGGCTATGGAGCCCGCGTAAATTTTTCAGGTCCAATCCCAGTAGGTTCGAGCAATGCAGCCATCAATTCAAATGAATCAACGGCAAGTGTGTCAGACCCAAACACAGGACAATTACTTTTCTATACCGATGGTAGAAAGGTCTGGAATGCAAACAATCAGGTTATGCCAAATGGTTCAAATCTGTTGGGTGGATTTTATAACTCATGTACCCAGGGAGCGTTGATCGTACCTTTTCCTGAAGATAACCAACGCTATTATTTATTCACACTCGAAGAGCTGGAGGCGCTTTCCTTTAGTCCGGTTGTTGACAATGGTTTGAGATATAGCGTTGTGGACATGGCATTGAATGGAGGTCTTGGAGATGTCCAAGTTGCAACAATTAATACGCCACTAGCAAATGATTTAACCGAAAAATTGATTGTTATTAGAAGTACTGAAATACAAGGTTTTTGGGTGATTGCTCATAAAAAGAATGCGAATGAATTTCTAGCTTGGAAAATTGATGCGTGTGGTGTCTCTGCACAACCCGTTGTAAGTACAGTAGGTTCAATTTTTGCGAGCGTTCCCATCGGTGCGACTGAAGCTTGGTCAGGTGCAATGGATGCGTCTCCTGATGGAAATCGGATTGGTATGCCTGTAGATTGGAGTGACCGCATTGAATTTTTCGATTTCAATAAGACAACGGGAGTTGTAAGCAACCCTTTAACGGTTAATGTTACAGATGATTCAAGTCCAGGATTTCTCAGAAAATATGGTGCTTGTTTTTCTCCGGATGGATCAAAATTTTACTATACAAATATCAATTCGGTTTATCAATTAAATTTAAGCACTTTTACTTCGGCTGCCATAGCGTCTTCAAGCACCTTAATTTATTCTCCAATTCTTGAACCCATCGTTTATCCCTGTTTACAAATCGAACAAGCTCCAAACAATAAATTGTATGTGGCAATAGGTAACGCCGAGAGGCTGGATGAGATCTCAAGTCCTAATTCATTGGGGCTAGGCTGCGATTATGTAACCAATGCTGTCAGTTTCGGTCCTGCAACGTGTCAACTCGGCCTGCCGGCTCAAGTTCCACTTGGTGGATTTGCGGCTAATTCAATCATTGCATTTCTTCCTGATTCATGTTTGCAGAGTTCTATTTCATTTTCAATTGAAACAGCATCACCCATCAATCAAGTAAATTGGAATTTTGGTGACCCAAATTCAGGTGCAAATAATAGTTCATCGGATTCAAATCCAAGCCATCAATTTTCTGAAATAGGAACGTATCAAATTACCACTATTGTTGAATTTGATTGCTATATAGACACTATCACGCAAAATATCACCTTGTTTAATTGCACGGATACCATAACACCGATTCTTCCATTTGAATTCCCAAATGTCTTTACACCAAATAGTGATGGTATCAACGATTTTTTTGAAATTGAAAATTTACCAGCAAACACGGAGGTTATTATTCTTAACCGTTGGGGCAATGTGGTTTTCTCTTCAACGGATTACCAAAACAATTGGGATGGAAAAGATGATTCGGGAAGAGCGCTAGTTGATGGAGTTTATACCTTTAAATTCAAATCACAAGCAGGAAAAATAGGTCATGGATTCGTACAAATTTTGAGGTAAGAAACTGTCAGTTTAAAGACTAAAGTATAAGTACCATTCTTTTTTACTCTTCGCTTGTCAAGTACTAGGTTTAATGTTGCCTTGTGGGTTAAAATTATGGCATCTTACCCACATAAATTTGCATGCATTTGGTTTTTTTGGCTAGATTTTGGTGCTTTTACCCTAAAACTAAAAACATAAAAAACCCAGTAAAGACTTATCTATACTGGGTTTTCAAGAGTGGTCCCACCTGGGCTCGAACCAGGGACCACCTGATTATGAGTCAGGTGCTCTAACCAACTGAGCTATAGGACCAATTTGCGGTGCTCTAACCTCCCGATGTCTATCGGGAGAGCTATAGGACCGAAAGAAGTATAAAACTTCAATCTATTTTAAAAGAAAAAAACGGGTTTAAAAACCCGTTTTGAAAGTTGTCCCACCAGGATTCGAACCTAGACAGACAGTACCAAAAACTGTAGTGCTACCGTTACACCATGGGACAAAATCGGGTGCAAATATAATGGTTTTTTTATTTGTGAATCCTCATGATAAAAAAAATCAAAAATTATTTGAAGCAATTGCAAGGTTTGTCAAAGCGGAACTTCACGTCAGGGAAACGCTTTTTGAGAAAATCTTGTTCCTCTTGACGGAGTTCTATTCCTTGAAAATCAACAATTTTCAGGCTTTTCACATCCTCCAAAGACTCAGGCAAAGTACTTACTTCGGTGTCCCAGAGATCAATGGCAACAAGATTGATTAAATTACCTAGGCAATAGGGCAAATAGGCGAGTGGATTTTGATTGGCCACAATAGTTTCCAATGATTTTAATTCGCAAAAAGTCAAAGGCAGCGTTTCAATATTGTTTTTGCTGAAATCAATGAATTCGAGTTTTTTAAATATTGCGATTTCTTCTGGTAATGAATCCAGTTTCATTCCGCTAACGCTCAAAGATCTTAGATTTTTGAATTGAAATATTTCTTGGGGAAAGGTATTTGATTTGTTCTTTTTCAATTTCAAATGATATACATCATCGGGGTCCATTTGTTTGGCTTCTTCTAAACTCACCCAAGCAATGGTTGGCTTGAAGTAGGCATCATTACGTTGGCTAAAGACTGAAGGGGCGCAAAGAAAAATTGCCAGCAAGAGCCCTACATTGTGCCTCATCAAGTTGAAGTTGTTGCACAAGGGCATCTTTATTCTCAAAACGCTGTTCGTTTCTGATGTAGGCGAGTAATTCCACTTGTAGTTCGTTTCCATATAAATCCATTTGAAAGTCAAAGATATGTATTTCGATTGAACTTTCCGAATTAGAAATAGGCGCAATAGTGGGTCTGAGTCCAATATTCATCATACCAAAATGCTGATTTTTTTCTAGCCTAACACGCACCAAATACACGCCGTTTTTAGGTGTAATTTTGTTGGGATTGTTGAGTTTTACATTGGCTGTTGGATAGCCTAATGTTTTCCCAATGGCTTGACCATGCACCACAGTTCCATTCAATTGAAAAGGCTCTCCTAGATAAGCATTTGCGGTTTTAACATCGCCTTGCGTGAGTGCTGCTCTTATTTTTGTGGAACTCACATGAATATCGTCTATGTCTTGGGCTGGAATTTCTTCAACTGTAAAATGAAACTTTGAACTCAATTTCTGAAAGTGTTCCAAACTCCCTTCGCGATTTTTGCCGAATTGATGGTCGTAACCAATCACAACGGCTTTCATTTTTAGCTTGTCGAGCAGGAAACCTTGTATAAATTGCTCGGCTGGTGTTTGCGAAAATGCTACGCTAAAAGGATACAAAATCACATTATTCAAACCCAGTCTGGCCAATTTGTTTAGCTTTTCTTCTTTGGTTTGAAGCAGAGAAACTGGGGCATTCGGATTTAACACCAATCGGGGATGCGGATCAAAGGTAAAGAGTACACTTTCTCCTTTGTTATTCAATGCGGTTTCGTTGAGCTGTTTGATGATTTTTTGATGTCCAATATGCACACCGTCGAATGTGCCTATGGTGATATGGGCGTTTGGAATATTCAGTTCAGCTTCAAGTCCGTCAAAAATTTTCACGTTTCGATAATGAGGGTGCAAAATTACGACATTCATGGAATTTGGCTACATTTACGCGTCTTAATATTCTCGATTATGCGCCTATTTTTAAATGATTCTGAGTTCATTGAAACTCAACACGGTGAAGATTTGTCAATCGAACTAACCAAGGAAGATGCCAATCCGCGCGCTTGGTATGTGGATTATCCCAAAATAGAACCTGTTCGCGCCAATGGATTTGTGGGTTCAGTAGCAGAGGGTGGTGGTGTGAATTTTCGCGACATCAGTTTCAATCCGCACGGTCATGGCACGCATACAGAATGTTATGGACACATCAGTCGGGAATGGGTAAGTGTAAATGATTGTTTACAAGATTTCTGGTTCAAAGCAATGTTGGTTACTGTAAAACCTGAAAATTTCGTGAATGCACAATACAATGAGGTTGATAAACTCATTACATTGAATCAATTGAAGTACTTGGATTTGTCTCAGGTTGATGCCCTAATTGTGCGCACGCAACCGAATGATTTGTCCAAGAAATCTAAGAATTATTCTGCTTCTAATCCGCCGTATTTTGAAGGTGCGTTGGCTGATTGGTTGGTGAATCAAGGCATCAATCATTTTTTGGTTGATTTGCCTAGTGTAGATAGAGAAGTGGATGGTGGAGTTTTGGATTTTCATCATCGCTTTTGGTGCTACCCTAAAAATCCGCGTAAGCAGGCCACCATTACCGAATTTGTTTACGTGTCAAATGAAATTCCCGACGGAGTTTACGCGCTTAATTTGCAAGTAGCGGCGTTCAACAATGATGCGGCACCTTCAAGACCAGTGCTTTATCCAATAGAAAGACTTTGATTATTTCACCAACTCCAAGCGCTTGCCAAATAGGAAACGAGACTTGTAATAGGCATCATGATAATTATCGATGCGCACGCCTTTGGAAACTGAAGCATGAATCATTTTAAAACCAGTAGCCGTTTTTTCTACTACCATTCCTACATGTCCTACTTGAGAGCCTCCTGCTTTTCTGCCATTAAAAAAAACCAAATCGCCTGGAGCTAAATCGTTTAATTCAACTTTGGTTCCCAATTTGGCAATTTCAGAAGAAGATCTCGGTAAACTGATATCGAAGGCAGAATAAATATAGTTCATAAAACCGCTGCAATCAAATCCTGATTTCGATGTGCCTCCATATGAATAACGCGTGCCAACACAATCTGTGGCTCGCACCATCATAGAGTCAATCAAACAATCGCGGCGCATTTCTACACTCGAATAATCAAAAACAGGAGTTTCATCGTTGTTTTTAACACCGTCTGCGTAGAAATTTAATCCTACCATGTTGAATACTAATGTGAATAATAGCGTCTGCATAGTTTAAAATCGAGCACAAAAATACATACCTTTGGCTAACCAAAATCACGAAGAGGCCATGGAAGAGCGTTTTTCACAAAACTTTAACAAACTTTACTACTCAATTGGGGAAGTAGCTGACATTTTTGGAGTTAATGCCTCTCTAATTCGTTTTTGGGAGAAGGAATTTGATGCCATCAATCCCAAAAAGAATGCCAAGGGAGACCGGAAATTCACTCCAAAGGACATTGAAATCGTGCATCGCATTCACGATTTGGTAAAGGTAAAAGGGTATACATTAGACGGCGCTAAAAAGGCATTGAAATCCAAATCGAAACAAATCGAAGTCAGTGAATCGATTGGCGATTTAGATGCAGACTTTCTAGAAATGAAACTTCTACAAATTAAAGCTGATTTATTAAAATTAAAAATTGTTTGAGGTTTTCATAAACTGATATTTTGAAAGTTTGATGAAGCGCTTATATTTGGCAACCAAACACGCAAACCATGTTTAATAACTATTTTCTTTTTTCTATTGCTCTTCTTTTTTCTGGCCTTGGTCATGCCCAGATGACTTCGCAGTTTTCAAGTACTTTGAACACCAATTGCCTAGGCCAGCCTTGTAATTATGAAGGTCCCTCAATTCTTATTAATGAATTGATGATTTCACCCTTGGCAGATGATGGTTCAATTTCTGGGCCCGGTATTGGTTTGGGAAGAGGTGAGTGGATTGAACTATACAACCCGAATTTGTGTGAACCCGTCGATATTTCTTGTTTTTTTTTAGGGAATTACACGAATGAAGGAAGTGGTGGTGTTCGTTTACCTGATAATTTAATTGTTCCGCCAGGTGGTTTTGTAATGGTACGCGGAATCAATGTTGCTCCTGTGCCTTCAAATTTATTGGTTGCCAATGGAGGAAATGTGCTGGAGGTTATCGTGCCACCAAATGTTACAGATGAGGGTGTTTGCTGCGCAGGTCCTCGTGTTTGGTTTCCTAATGCAGGAGGATGGTTTGCTTTTTATGATACCGCCGGCAATGCACAAGATGCTGTGAGTTGGGCAAGTAGCGCGAGTGTAGATTTTGCTCCCTGTGCCCCAGCATCAACCATGTGTCCTGCAATTGCTGATTTGCCCAGTTATACGAATATCCCGGATGACAGAAAAAATTATGCTAGTCCTTTGAATGCATCTAGTCACCAAGGAAATACAATTCGCCGCATTCCAGATGGCGGACCTTGGTCGAGTACTGGAGCTCCAACTTATGCCGTCTGTAACGTGCTTCCGTGTGCCACAGTTGGCGAGTCGACATGCACAGGAACATCAACAATTACGGTTAGCGGTGGTCAGGCGCCATACACCTTTCTATGGA
>JBIIJN010000086.1:0-9817 GCA_044233745.1 Crocinitomicaceae bacterium | reverse complement strand
GGCATTCCATTATACTTGCGCATCGCCAATGAATTGTATCTCAAAAGATTAATTGTAGGCGGATTTGATGGCGTTTATGAATTCTCGAAAAACTTCCGCAACGAAGGCATGGACAGAACCCATAATCCTGAGTTTACGGCCATGGAAATTTATGTGTCGTATAAAGACTATAATTGGATGATGGATTTCACCGAGCAACTTTTGGAACATTGTGCTATTGAGGTAAATGGCACAACGAAATCCACTTTCCAAGGTCAAGAAATCGACTTCAAAGCGCCTTACAAAAGAATCTCGATGCGAGATGCGATTTTGGAATATACTGGTTTTGATATTTCTAAGAAAAGTGAAGACGAAATTCGATCTGCAGCTCTTGGCATGGGCATTCCAGTTGACATGACGATGGGGAAAGGAAAGCTGATTGATGAGATATTTGGTGAGAAATGTGAAGGCAATTTTATTCAACCCACTTTCATTACAGATTATCCAAAAGAGATGTCACCTCTTTGTAAAACGCATCGCACCGATCCAGAACTAACAGAGCGCTTCGAATTGATGGTTTGTGGAAAAGAAGTTGCCAACGCCTATTCGGAATTGAATGACCCGATAGACCAACGCGAGCGCTTTGAAGATCAGGTAAAACTTTCTGAACGCGGCGATGACGAAGCCGGCCAATTTATCGACCAAGACTTTTTGCGTGCCTTGGAATATGGCATGCCGCCAACTTCAGGTTTGGGTATTGGCATGGACAGATTGATTATGTTCTTAACCGACAACCCTTCCATTCAAGAAGTTTTGTTCTTCCCACAAATGAAACCGGAGACGGGCGCCAAAAAAGTAGTTGAATTAAACGACCACGAAAAAGCTATCTTGGATATCGTTCAGAAAAATGGTGAAATGGAATTGGCGGAGCTCAAATCCAGCCTAGAGTTGAGCGGGAAACAATGGGACAAATCCTTAAAACACCTGAATCAAAATGAATTGACCAAAGTGTTCAAGAATGAGGATGAAGTTTTGATGATACAAGCTCTAGACTAAGGTTTCTGGAGAATAATCCGAAAGGTGGTTCCTTTACCTAGTTCTGATTTCAGGACAAACACGCGGCCTTTGTGGTAGGTTTCGATGATCCGTTTTACCAAAGACAGACCCAAGCCCCAACCACGTTGTTTGGTGGTATAACCCGGTTGAAAGATCGTTTTAATTTTGTTCGATGGAATTCCTTTTCCAGTATCGGATATATCCACATACACCGTGTGGCCTGAATCGGTAACTTCGATATGCAGTTGACCTACCCCATCCATCGCATCCACAGCATTTTTGCAGATATTTTCAATTACCCATTCCAAAAGCGAAGGATTGTGCATTACAACAACTTCATTTTCAGGCATTTGTATTGAAAAATTTACCTTCCTGGAAATTCGGTTTTTAAGATAACTAAACGATTTTTGCAGGGTTGATTTCAGGTCGTTTGGGTCGAGTTTAGCACCCGATCCGATTTTCTCAAAACGGTCAGCAATGGTGGTCAGTCGGTCAATATCTTTGTTCATCTCATCAATTTCCTCTTTTGGATGCCCATTACTTTCCAATAATTGAATCCAAGCCATGAGCGAAGAAATTGGTGTGCCCAACTGATGCGCTGTTTCTTTGGCCATTCCAGCCCAAACTTGATTTTGCTCGGCTTTTCTGAAAGTACTAAAAATGATATAACCAATAAGAATGAACAAGCCAATCAAAACAAATTGCAGATATGGATACAACTTCAGCTGCTTCAATTCCTCGCTATCATCAAAATAAACGATTCCAAGTTGATTACTGGCCAAAACTATTTCCACAGAATCAACCATTTTTGCAATCACAGCGCTTTTATTGTTCAACGGTGCAAGTCGGAAAGGTTTGAGCGAATCGATGTTGGTTTCAATCACGTGACCCGATTCACGGTCTAAAAACAATACAGGCACAAGGGTTGTGTTGTCGATTAACTCGCTGTTGAAAGACACAATCAAAGAATCGCGCTGTTCTTGAAGTTGCACCAATTTCTCTGAATCAAAATAATAGATGTACTGCACCCAATTTGTGGTGATTTCAATCGGAATTGGTTCATGCGTTTTTGCCCAGATCAATGCAAGCCGCGTCACTGAATCCGAGTACTTCTGCATCAATTCATCTTCGTTTCTGTTGGGGAAAATTTCGCTCAGCTTCTCAGCGTCAAAATTGAGGTTTTTTGAACTCAGGAGTTTGTTATTGTTGTCGAGCAAAATAACCGGAATATCTGTGTTTTCCTTGGTGATGTCTAATACAAAAGTGAAATCGATTTCATCGGAGCTCGGACGAACAAGTTCTCTTGTAGCCCTGGCCCAAAGTTCAACTTTTTGACGCTCTCGATCTCTGAGTTCATCAAAAGTCTGGTTGGTCAAATTAATCAATTCGGCTTTTTTGCGAATCACATCGGCCCATTGTTCAACTCGTTCTTTCTCACGCGAACCAACGCTATTTACGATGCGGTTGGTAAACAAGAGTGAAATGGCGACCAACACAATGGCAGCAAGCAAAAGTGCAATTTTCCATTTTTGTTTATTGGAATATAAATTCATAGATGCAGTTGTAAATATTGGAAAGAAGCATTACAATAGTACAAACTCTTACTCAAACTCAATGATTACTTCCTCCGTTTTTGTTGAATTTTTCTTTTTGATGCGCTTATAATTCTCGTCGATGCGTTTTTTCTTTTGTTCCACATCCACATTTTCCTCGCCCTCGCCAAAATCAATTTCAATAATTTCTTGAGGTTTGTTATTGGGTTGATAACCCTGAACCGTTGAATCCTTTTTAAACAAGCCAAATTCCGATTTGAACATGTTTTTGAGTTCCTGTGTTTCTTGTTCGCGTTGCTCCTTTTTAAATTGCTTTCGCGCGTCAGAATCCCAGGCAAACTGCAGGTTAGAGAGTGTTCCAAACATTTTCAAGAAAAGTCGAGTAGCCACTCCATCATCAATCGCAATCCCAAACTCGCTGTCTTTGTTGTTTTGCTTCAAATCTCTGAAATCAAATTCGAAATGATACTCCAAACTTTCATCAAAATGTTGCCAACCATACACAACCAAATCCATCACGTTCGTTTTGATTTTCATTTTAGGAATCACAAATTTGGAATTGGCGATGTAAAAAGTGTTTTCCAAAGTCTCAAAAGTAAGATTGGACAGTTTTTTTTCAATAGCATCTAAATTTTTACCCAAAAACACCTTCACCAATGCATTTGAGCGCATACTTTTGGCAATTTCCTGAAGGGCAGCAACTTGAACCAAGGATCCGCCGGATATTTTCAATGAGGCCTGTGCGTTGATTTGCTCTTTCACAATTCCCTTGTTCATGCTAAAAGGAAAGTGAAATTTCAGTGCCAAGTCTGCCTTACCATTGATGTTTTCTGCCCGTATGGTTTCTTGTTCAAAATTGTTCCATTCGGCAAAGACCTGCTTCAAATTGAGACCTGTTGTGTTCAGATCGCCCATCAATTCAATAGTTCCGGCTATTCGTTCAAAAATACGCAAATTGCCAGCAGCCTGACTTCCGAGATGCGTCAGCTTCAAATGCAGGACTTCAATTTGCCGGTCGGATAGGATCATCGAACCCAAAATGCTAGAAAAGTGGTGGTTATTCACAACAAAATTATCAACATCGAAATCCAAAACACCGTGAATGCTCTTGGGCAGCACAAAAACACCAACGGGATACGAAACTGGAAAATCTTCATTGGCTTGAGTACCCATGAACTCATCCAAGTCGATTTTTTCAGCTTTCAAGGCGCCATCCACTTGTAAGTTGCCTGTTTTTTCAAGGAAAAGGATTACATTTTTTACATTTCCCGATATTTCTGCAGAAGAGCGAGCCGTTCTTAATTGAAACCTGTTGAACACAAAATCATCGTTTCGGGTAGATACACGTCCGCTGATTTTTTGAATTTTCGGGAAATCCAAAGTGCTTTCAACGGCTATATCTTTACATTCAAAATCAACTTGTGAATTGATGATTTGCAGATGCTGATTGGGCGTGCTTGGGGCGCTCAAAATAGCGTGAATCATGCCATTCACGGTCACGTTTCCAGAAATGCTGCGCACCTGAGGCAATGGAAAAAAATGATGCAAAGCAGCCAAATTGATGCCGCCATTGCCCTGCAAGCGAATATCTGGTTGGCTAAAATCCGATACTGACAGACGCCCGTTGAAATGCTGCCCCATGGTTTGCAAGTTCAATTGACTCAGCTCCAATTTTTCTGGCTGCCCTTGGCGTTTTTCATATTTACCCTGAAGCTCAATTTTTTTAATCTCCAGCGCTTGATTTGGGTCTTTCACCAAGCCATTTTTAATGCGAAACTCGGCATCAATATCAGGTGTGTTGGATTTATCGATATCACCGTTCACGTGCAGCGAAAACTGAACGCTACCACTTGTTTCAATAGATTTCAGCTTTTCTAAGTTGTCCTGATGAATAGCTGTCATCACTTCCACCAAAGAAATGTCTTTGCCTTGAAGCTTGAGATCCATATGTCCGGCGTCTAATAACAACGATAACTCGAAAGGCATTTGATTGATTAAGAGGATGCTATTCAGAATTTCGTATCTCTTGGAAGCAGAATTCACAAATACATCCGTTTCAATATCCACATCTAGATCGCGCAACAAAGTGACTGATTTATCCTTAAACCTTTTCAATTTGGCATTGGCTTGCAGGTGCATATCGAAAGACTCATTTTTGAATCTCCCAGAAAACCTAAGCCGGTCAAGCCAAACCGCATAGGCTTGTTCAGTAAGCGTATTGGCATAGCGAAATTCAGTGTTGATGAAGTTCACTTTCTTTAAATTCAAATCAAAATTGCTCTCGGTTTGCACGGAAT
The DNA here is from genome assembly GCA_044233745.1 of Crocinitomicaceae bacterium. Classification (GTDB taxonomy): domain Bacteria; phylum Bacteroidota; class Bacteroidia; order Flavobacteriales_D; family Crocinitomicaceae; genus UBA6165. Next base: position 4,932 of record JBIIJN010000086.1, on the reverse strand, counting down.
CTTTCACGAAAATATCGTAGTTTTCTTTGCCATTAGCATCTATACGTAAACCAACGAGTGCGTCTCGAACCACAATAGATTCAATCGACATATCCGCCTGGAGTAAACCCCAAGTATTGGCTTTGAGGTCTATTTGCTTGGCGTATAACAAGGTATCGGGCAATTTTCCGAATTCCTCTGAGTAATCTTGAATCACAACACCATCCAAACGCAGGGAAAAATTGGGAAAAGTTTTCCAGAAGGTAAACTCAACATCATGAATATAAACAGGAACCTTAAAAAACTGATCCAATTGACTGATGGCATAACGCTCAATTTTGCTTCGAAATACGATGACAAGTAAGGATAAAATAAATAGAAATCCTGCCAGACCCAAAACAGTCCTCCAAATATATTTCTTGATTTTTTGCATCATGGTCACGAAGGTAATAGACCTTAAAACACCATATATACTATTCGTTACGTTTTATTCACCAATAGCTATTGATAGCCTTTTTTAAAAACAAATTAATAATTAGAATTCCATTTTTCAATTAATTGTTATCTTTACGCCAAATTTAAAATTAATTATCATGAAAAAACTATTACTTTCTGCTGCATTATTCGCAGTAACACTCAGCGCTTCTTTCGCGCAAATCACCTTACCAGCTTTTCAAACTGGTTCAATGACTGGTGGTGCTCCAATTCCGGTGTTTCAAGGCATGGCGGGAAGCATGTCTGTGCAAGGCTCAGCTATTCCAAAGGTTACTGGAACATTTAACTCTGCTGCTGTGAATGCAACACTTACGGCATCAACGCTTGAAACATATGCCAACGACTTAACAATTCTTGTCACAACAAACCCAACACCAGCAGCAGCTGCTGATGTTCTTCTACAAATTGGTGGTTTCTCAAATTTCTCAACAAACAAAATTGCTTGGGGTTGTGAGCCAGCTTGTGATTCAGAGACTATTGGAACTTTAGTTTCTGGAAATGTTAACTTCACAGGTTTAGATTTTACAAACTCTACTTATGTAATTTGGTTGGTTAATGGCTGGGCTAACGGACAAAACGGTAATCCATCAACAAACACAGGTGAGTGGAGTGTAACTTCAATGACTTTTGGCGGCATCGCTTTAGGAAATGTTTCTATCGAGTCTAATGCTCCAGTTTCTTCTGTTGCTTACCCTAACCCAGCTTCTGATGTATTGAACATCGCTGTTGAAGGTGAAGAAGTTGTTTCAGTTGCTGTTATCGCAATGGACGGTAAAGTTGTTTCTACAACTGAAGGTTCAACTGCTTTGGTAGCTGACTTGACTGCTGGTATGTACATCTACGAAGCTAGAACTGCTTCTGGTGCTGTAATCCGCAACACTTTCGTTAAAAAATAATTTGATACAACTCAAATAAATGAAGGTCGCTCAATTGGGCGGCCTTTTTTATTTTCGCATATTTGCGCAATAAAATAGCCATACTAAAACTTAGCGAATGCACCTATGAAAAAATCATGGCGACCACGGAAGTAGCAGCGTAGCTAATTCCATATGACCTTTTAAAAACAACTTAGCGACCTCCAAAGGAAGACACGAAGTGAACCACTCTCATGAGCACATTTTAAAAAAATCAAAAAGCGAATAAATTATTTACATATGAAAAGAATTGGTGTTTTTGATTCAGGTTATGGTGGGCTTACCATTTTGAAAGATATCCAACGAATCTTGCCTGAATACGATTATATCTACTTGGGTGATAATGCGAGAGCGCCTTATGGAACAAGATCCTTTGATGTAGTTTATCAATTCACCTTACAAGCCGTCAAAAAATTATTTGAATTGGACTGTGACTTGGTTATCCTGGCATGCAACACAGCCTCTGCAAAAGCACTACGAACAATACAACAAAATGATTTACCCCTCGTTGCACCCGATAAAAAAGTGCTTGGCGTGATTCGACCAACAGCCGAGCAAATAGGCAAATTCACCTCATCCAATGTTGTTGGAATTCTTGGAACACCAGGCACCGTTTCGTCGGAATCCTATCTCATCGAGATTCAGAAACAATTTCCCAAAATCAAAGTACTTCAAAAAGCATGTCCGCTGTGGGTGCCTTTGATTGAAAACAACAAACACCAATCATCAGGAGGGCAAGCCATTATTCAAGAAGATTATCTAGAATTACTACAAATGGACAAAAACATGGATGCTGTGTTGTTGGCTTGCACACATTACCCTATTATTCAAGAACAGTTGCAAGCCATTTCTGGCGAAAAAATTCAATTGGTGTCGCAAGGAGAAATTGTGGCCAGAAGTCTAAAAGATTATTTAGCGCGGCATAAAAACATTGCAGACCAGCTCTTTAAAAATGGGCAAACAACCTATTTCACTACTGAAAACCCAGTTGCCTTCAATCAAAATGCCCTTCAATTTGTAGGATATCCCATACATGCACTTCACACACAAATAGATACCATTCAATAGACCAAAACAACTTTTGGCTTGAAAAATGCTGATTTTCAGTAGGTTCTTCACTTTTATCGGTACGAACCTTGCAGCCTATCATAACATGTTTAACTAAATTTTAACAGTTATGATAACAAAGAAAAACCCGAAGTACGATCTTGAAAAAAGACGCAAGCGCTACTTCAACCTTGGTCTGCTCGTAGCCGGATCAATTACCTTAGCCGCATTTCGTTGGGGAACCCCCGTGGATGTTCCAAAAGAACAACAAGAGCCGAAACTGGAATTGCCAACAGAAATCTATGAAGTGGTTAAAATCATAGAGCCACAACCACAAGTGCAATCGCGTCCACAACAACCTGAAATTTTTGATCCAAACAACATTATGCAGGTTGAACATGTGGACACGGCGAGACAGCTCGCTTCAACAGATCCAATTCTTGAACCTTTTCCCTTTGAAGGGCCTATAGGCATGGGTAATTGGGGTCTCAACAATGTCGTCGATCCAATCACCATCAACTCTGAAGATGCTGAGGAAATGCCGTCTTTTCCAGGAGGCGATATGGAGATGTCTAAATTCATCCAAAAAATGTATAAACTACCCATTTATCTCGACCGTTCGGAGCAAGGAACTATTTACGTAAAATTTGTAGTTTCTGAAAAAGGCGAAATCAAAAATGTGAGTATCGAGCGAGGAATCAACCCAGACATGGATAAAGAAGCTATGCGCGTTGTAAAAGCGATGCCCAATTGGACGCCGGGAAAATATCGCGGTAGAAATGTAAGCGTGAGAATGATTATTCCTATTAAAATACGTTACCAATAAGCGATAATACAACGCAAAAAAAGCCATCTGTTGTCTTCAGCAGATGGCTTTTTATATGATTGAAATATTTTTCTTACAAAAATCCGAGTTCCAATTTGGCCTCTTCGCTCATCATGTCTTTGTCCCAGGCAGGATCAAAAACAATATTCACAGCGCAACTTTCCACTTGATCAAGTGCTTCTACCTTCTCTTCAACTTCACGAGGCATAGAATCGGCAACAGGACAATTGGGAGAGGTCAAGGTCATTTCAATATCCACATGACCATTATCACCCACTTTGACTTCGTAAATCAAACCCAACTCATAAATGTCCACTGGAATTTCAGGGTCATAAATGGTTTTCAATACTTTAACAATGATTTCTTCGAGCTCTGAACTATTCATAAAAACGGTTTAACGCTAAACAAGCGCCTGCAAAAATAGTTCAAAATACAATTACTGAATGAAAACGCGCTCTTCTGTTGTTGTTTCTTCAACAATTTTAACAATACCAGCACCTGTTAACAAGCCTTTGCGCGCTTCAATGTTCAAAACAAACAATCCCGCTTGTCCTAATTGGAACACCTCAGTATAGTCGAATTTTGCGATGCCCGCTGAATCTGTATAAGCCGTGTCTATGCGAACCACAGGGCCGCTTGGAGGATTTGTTGTAGATTGTCCATATAATCTCACCATGGCACCTGCAACAGGCTCATTGTTGCTATTGCGAACAGAAATTAACGCGATGGTCTTTCCTTTTTTTCTGCATCCAGTAGAAGAGAAAACAAAAACTGAAGCCAACAAAGCCAATGACAAGGAATAAATTACACTCTTAGACATATATTTTATTTTAAATGAACAACTTAATGGAGTAATCACTAGGCAAATTTACACAAATTGACCGAACTCACTTACTCTTAAACATTTTTGAATAGAAAAAAGTTACAGGCAACTCAAAATTCGTTGAAAATAGCATCTGTGCCTGACCAAAGTTTTGTTTCTTTGTAGCCGAATAGCTAGTAAAACAAAGCGTTTGATTATGCTCGAAAAAATAAACACATACCAAGAAAAAATTGCCGCAATTCAAATTGCCGACAACAATCAATTGGAACAGTTCAGAATTGAATTTCTTGGATCGAAAGGTATTTTAAAAGACCTTTACGGCGAATTGAAAAACGTGCCCAACGAAAACAAGAAAGAAGTGGGCCAGCACATCAATGCCTTGCGACAATTGGCCGAGGAAACGTATCAAATCCATAAGGAAAAACTGGAATCGGGCGGCAAAACCAATGCAGATGAAATCGATTTTTCTCGACCAGGCGATTCTTTTGAAATTGGCGCTCGTCATCCACTATCATTGGTGCGCAGTGAAATCATTGATATTTTTTCGCGCATTGGGTTCACCGTTTCCGAAGGACCAGAAATTGAAGACGATTGGCATAATTTTTCCGCTTTAAATTTCCCGCCCGAGCACCCTGCTCGCGACATGCAAGACACTTTTTTCATTGAAAAAGGTGATGCTGAATGGGCTTTACGTACCCACACATCTTCTGTTCAGGTACGCGTTATGGAGAACCAAAAACCGCCGATTCGCACCATTTCGCCAGGACGCGTGTACAGAAACGAAGCTATTTCCGCACGAGCGCACTGTTTCTTCCATCAAATTGAAGGATTGTATATCGATAAAGATG
>JBIIJN010000085.1:0-9887 GCA_044233745.1 Crocinitomicaceae bacterium | reverse complement strand
TGGGTGAAGGTGTAAAAGAAGCTGGTGGTTTAGCCATTATAGGTACAGAGCGCCACGATTCACGTCGCGTAGATAGACAGTTGCGCGGACGTGCAGGTCGCCAAGGTGACCCAGGATCGTCTCAGTTCTTTGTATCCTTGGAAGATGATTTGATGCGCAAATTTGGTTCTGAACGCATTGCCAAGTTGATGGACCGCATGGGACACAAAGAAGGCGAGGTGATTCAACATGGCATGATTTCAAAATCTATTGAACGCGCACAGAAAAAAGTGGAAGAGAATAACTTCGGGGTGCGTAAGAAAAACTTGGAATATGACGACGTAATGAATGCGCAGCGTAAAGCTGTTTACAAAAGACGCCGAAATGCACTCTATGGTGACCGTTTGGAAATGGACATTGCGAATATGTACTACGACAGCTGCGAAGATTTGGTGATGGAGAATATCGGTTCTAGAAACTTCAAAGAATTCGAATTGTCGTTGTTCAGAACCTTTGGAACCGATAGTCCTGTGAATGAAACTGAATTCAAAACAATTGATCAAAACAAGTTGACCAATGCGCTGTACAACCGTGTTATGGAGATGTATGAACGCAAAAACTCACGTTTGATAGAAGCTGTATTGCCATTTGTACAACAGGTAAAAACGCGCGAAGGCAATCGTTATCAGCATGTTGCGCTACCCATTACCGATGGAACAAAAACGATGCAATTGGGCGTTCACATCGATGAAGCTTTGGATTCAAACGGAAAAACAATCATAACCAACATTGAGAAAAACATCGTGTTGGGCATGATTGACAACGAATGGAAAGAGCATTTGCGAGAAATGGATGAATTGCGTAAATCATCGCACCAAGCTGTTTATGAACAAAAAGATCCGCTCTTGATTTACAAATTGGAGTCGTTCAACCTGTTCAAAGCCATGATGTCTCGATTGAACCAAGAAATTGCCGCATTCCTAATCAAAGCACAATTGCCTGTTTCTGAAGAAAGCACACAAATTAGAACTACAAACCAAGAAATCAAGCAAGACAACTACGCCAGTGCGCGCACAAATGCTCAAGCCGCTGAATCCAATTTCAATGGTCGAGATGGTTATCAGGAAGCAATAGAAAGTTCTTACAACGAGCGTCCAAAGCAGCAACCAGTAATCGCAGAGCCTAAAATTGGGCGAAACGATGCATGTCCTTGCGGAAGTGGCAAGAAGTTTAAGCAATGTCACGGCAAATAATTAATTCGAAAGCGAACATTCATAATTTGTTTGAATAAAACAATTGAACGTGTCTTCGTTAGAGGAAATATCACAAAAAAACAATGGTTATTCAAAAACAATTAGAGGTTTTAAAAGCAATCGAACACCATGTCGATGAATTTATAGACGACAAAATGAATCTTCCTGAAGGCTCGTGGCAACCTGCTGATTTTCTGCCAGATTTTTCATCAAAGGATTTTCCAGATACCATCAAAATAATGCAGGAAAGAATGGCCAATGTGCCCGATTCCGTTTTGGTTTCGTTAATCGGCAATATGATTACGGAAGAGGCATTACCCAGCTATCAAACTTTTTTCAATTTATTGGAAGGCGTGAATGATGAACGAAACGTTGCAAGTATGCGACCATGGGTCCGCTGGTCAAGATTGTGGACAGCAGAGGAAAATCGCCATGGTGATTTGCTTAATAAATACCTGTATTTGAGTGGGCGAGTAAACATGAACGCTGTAGAAAAAACCATTCAACAATTGCTTTACAATGGTGTTGATTTACAAACAGGAGGAGATCCATACCAAGGATTAATCTACACTTCATTTCAAGAGCGCGCCACAAAAATCGCTCATGTCAATACAGGAAAATTGGCCAATAAATCAGGTGATTCTGTTTTAACCAAGATTTGTAACACAATCGCTGGAGAAGAAGCGTTGCATGAACGCGCCTACAAGTTTTTCATGAGTAAAATCATTGAAATCGATCCAAATGGAGGTATTGATGCTTTTCATACCATGATGAAAAAGAAAATCGTAATGCCCGCAACGTTGATGGATTTTGGAACCAAGAAAAAGCAGTTCTTGAATTATACAAACATCACCCAAAAAATAGGCGTGTATACCAGTTTAGACTACGCGAATATTATCGACCATTTGGTTCAATTTTGGGGAATTGACAAGTTGATGGATTTAAACGAGCAGGGGAAAAAAGCTCAAGATTATCTTTCTACTTTGGCGCAGCGTTATTATCGAATGGCTGAGAGAATGCAGGAACCAGAAGAAGCTCAGCTGATTTGGTTGAACCGTTGATAGGTTTATAAGTCCTGTAGTTTTATTTCAGAATTGAATTGTTAAGAGAAAAAAGCAGGCTTTATGTTCAACTCACTACAACTAAAATTTCTAAACAGGGCTAGCTAACGACATAAGCGGATTGACGCTAATCCACGTGCTTACGCCAACCAAAACGTCTGAATACGATTACGGCGAAAAGATAAGCAGCTCCGAAAGCTAAAAAGGTAGCTGAAAAATATGTGGAAGGCTTGTAGTTCATTTTCATCAAATAAACCATGAGATTTAAACTCACAAACAAGGCAAAAACAAAACGATAAAACTGTTTATGACCCATGCATTTCACTTTTAGATTGGCGAAAAATAGAAAAGATTGCATAGAAAAACTAATTTTTTTACGATTTTTTTCTGAATTCAGCACCGTTGAAAAAAGAAATTTATGAATACGGAAACAAAAATTCGAAGAAACAAACAGTCTCAGGAACTTGGATTGAAGGAAAAATGAAAGAAAACTTGCCTTAAAAAGCTTATTTTTCAAACTTCAGCGCTAAGGAAATAACACTTATAAAATTTATTTCAGAACTAACAGGCTGTGGATGAAACAGATGAGATGTTGATTTAGTCACACGATTTTCCCAACGGATCTGCAAATTTTGCGTCGGCTGATAATCCAAATTCCATGAAAACCCAGAGAAATTCGTGTTCGGCCAACTGTTGGGCACAATCAATCCGTCGATGTCTGAAAAAACTTCCACACGCCAAGCAGTTTTCCATTTTTGAGCAATTTGATATTGAGCAATAAGCGTGAGATTTGTCCAGTATGCATAAGAATTGGTGTTTGGAGCCGACTTTTGCACACCTAAATCCCAACCCAAGGTGAAATTCAACTTATCATTGGGTTTAAATTGGGTATAAAAATTAGAAAAATAGCGCATCAAACGTGTACTATCCGGTGTGTCTGTGCCAACAAAAGTGGACCAATTGAGCAACCATTTCGCGTTGGGTTTAAACTGAATTTGTGAGCCAAATGAAAGCAAACTATTTCCAGACAATCGCTGGATGCGCTGCCAACCATTCAAAGCTAAAAGTTTAAACGACCACTTCTCGTTGGGGTCATAACTCAACTTAGCTCCCCCAAAATAATAAGGCGACAGTTCGGCACAAATCGATCTGGTAAGCGTTTGATTTTCTGTGGATTGCGCCACTTCAAAACCAATGTGCGATTCAAAAACACCTACATCAACCCACAACTTGTTATTCTTGGAAAGTGATAACCCGATATTGGCTTCATAGATGTGACGCAATGCCTTGGGTTCTTGCGCATAATTATCATGCACATACGTTCCGGCATGTAAACCCAAATTTGCCCGGTATTTGTCGTGTTTGAGATTTGCCCGCACCAATACATGATTCACATTAAACTCATTGTGGCGGTTGTGATTCACCAAATACGGCTGCCTTTCATTACCTTCAGGCAAACTGAAATCAAAGGCGTAAAACACATCTGCATAACCCGAAAAAGTGATTTCTGGTGATTTCCGCCAAAGGGTGTCGGTTTGGGAAAAGAGATTGGAAACAATTATTGTCGTAAAAAGTAAGAAAACAATTTTCAAAGTGCATCGATTTAATCGCGCTAAATTAAGAAAAGTTGTTTCTAGCGCACGAATGTTATCCAATTCCAAATGAAATAACTTAGTTTTACAACGTGAAATCCATCCTCTACATCCTCTACAAAATCTACGCCTACTCGGTCTTTATCCTGACCTTATTTGTGTTTTATCCCATCACAGCGTTGTTGGTCTTGAGCCCGAAAACCCGCAAATGGAGTACGCCTGTGTTTTTGTTTTGGAGCTATTTGTTGAGCATTTTGTTTTTCATTTTTGTGAAGAAGAACAGTTCGAAACTCCCAGACAAACAAGTAATCGTTATCGCCAACCACACCTCGTATTTGGATATTTTCATGATGTATCAAATCCTGAGAAACAAACACATCGTTTTTATGGGCAAAAGCGAGATTTTGAATTATCCCTTGATCAGGACCTATTTCAAACATTTGCATATTCCTGTGAATCGCAGCGACAAACGCCAAGCCGCCCAGTCGATGTTGATGGCCAAACGAAAATTGCAGGAAGGCTGGAACATCATCATCTTTCCGGAAGGCGGCATCCCCGATCATATTGCGCCGAAAATGGCCGATTTCAAACCCGGTGCTTTCGTGATGGCGCAAAAAAACAATGTGTCCATTTTAGCGCTGACCTTGCAATCGCATTACAAATTATTATCAGAGCCGCAAAACATCAAGGGTTCTGCGCGACCGGGCATCTCCAAAGTGTTTGTGCACCCCGAAATATCACACGAAGCTTTGATGCAGCACGAGGTTGAATATTGGATGGACTTCAACAAAAAACTCATCGAAGAGCAGCTAAACTAAATAGCCCTGAAATCAAACGAATTCTAAAGGGTTGACTTCGCAATAAAAGCTTAATTTTGCACAAAATTTTTATCATGGCAAAAGGAAAAATGCGATTTGGAACGAAGGCAATTCATGCAGGAGTAGCACCGGACCCAGCAACTGGGGCAATTATGACACCGATTTACCAAACCAGTACGTATGTGCAAGAAGGTGTGGGCAATCACAAAGGTTATGAGTATTCGCGCACGCAAAATCCTACACGTCATGCTTTGGAGAAGAACATCGCTGCCATTGAAAACGGCAAACACGGTGCTTGCTTTGGCTCGGGAATGGCTGCAATTGATTGCGTGATCAAAATGTTGAATCCCGGTGATGAAGTGATTTCTACCAACGATTTATACGGTGGTTCTTACCGCATTTTTACGACGATTTTCGCCAAATATGGCATCAAGTTTCACTTTGTGGATATGCAAAATCCAGAATCTGTTAAAGCTTTGGTGAACGACAAAACGAAATTGATTTGGGTAGAAACGCCTACCAATCCCATGATGAATATCATCGACATTGCTGCCATGAGTGCTATCGCTAAAGCCTGCGGTGCTTGGTTGGCGGTTGATAACACTTTTGCCACACCTTATTTGCAAACACCATTAGATTTGGGTGCAGACATCGTGATGCATTCCGTGACGAAATATTTGGGGGGACACTCCGACGTGGTAATGGGCGCCTTGGTCTGCAACGACGATGCCATCGCTTCGGAAATGTACCGCATCCAAAACAGTTCGGGTGCTGTAACTGCTCCGATGGATTCTTTCTTGGTCTTGCGCGGCATCAAAACCTTGCATTTGCGTGTGCAGCGCCATTGTGAAAACGGAGAAAAAATTGCTCAGTTTTTGAAAAATCATCCAAAAATCGGTAAAGTATATTGGCCCGGATTTGAAGATCACAAAAACCACGATGTTGCGAAAAAACAAATGCGTGGATTTGGCGGTATGATTTCATTTACACTGAAAGACAACTCGTTGGAAAGCGCAATGGACATTGTGAAAAAAGTACAACTTTTCGCCTTGGCTGAATCTTTGGGCGGTGTGGAGTCGTTAATCGGTCACCCAGCCACGATGACACACGCGTCTATTCCAAAAGTGGAGCGCGAAAAAACCGGCGTGGTAGATTCCTTGATTCGCTTGAGTGTGGGTGTCGAAGACGCCGAAGACCTCATCGAAGATTTGGAGCAAGCGTTGGCATAGATGAGCACCTACATCATCCTCGGCGTTTCAACGGGCATTGGTCTAGGCTTGGCTGAACACTTTTTGAACAAGGGGCATCGCGTGATTGGAATCGGACGTAAAAGTTCTATTCAGAACCCAAATTACAGCTTTCTTCAGCTCGACCTCAGCGATGAGCGCGCCGTGCGTGATTTCACTTTTCCTGAAGTTAAAGAAAACCTTGTATTTATTTACAATTCAGGCATTTTAGGTGATGTTATGCCCATCTCTCGTCAAAGCGAAATGAATGCCAAAAATGTATTTCAAATCAACTATTTGGCAGCTTTTACATTGACACAAAAAGTTCTAAAACTCGACTTTTTAGAACAAATCATTTATATTTCATCAGGAGCAGCCAAACGCGCCATTCCTTCTTGGTCGCAATACTGTGCATCTAAAGCAGCTTTGGATATGTTTGCAGAAACTTTGCAGTTGGAATTGAACACGGAAGCTCGAGATATTGTTGTGCGCAGCGTGGCTCCTGGAGTTGTCGACACGCCCATGCAGACTTTGATTCGGGAAACAGACGAATCTGACTTTCCGTCAGTTGAAAATTTCCGTGCACTCCATGAAAACGGTGAACTCAGCAGTCCGCAAGAAGTGGCTCAAAAACTTGGCAAAGTGATCAATAATCCTGAATTGTTTAGCGGCGTTTGTTTATCGCTGAGGGAGGTGGAGTAACATTTATTGATTTATAAATTCATCAGCATTTTCAGTTGTCACAACCATTGTTTTTTTGATGGGATAATTATCCAAAAACGTAGACGAGAATTTCGCTTTCGATTTTTTCGGATTCCATTTGAATTCATAAGCAGAAAAAGCCCCATCTATTTCTTCAATCCAGTCGATTTCTTGCTGCTGATACGTGCGCCAGAAATATGTTCTTCCATACCAGCTTTTATAGCGAAGCGCCTTGACTCTTTCGGAAATTATGAAATTCTCCCACAATGCCCCGACATCTTGACGCAATTCTAAAGGTTTGAAATTTCCGATAATTGCATTGCGAATACCCGTATCGTAAAAGTAAATTTTTCGCGTTGTATTGATTTCATTGCGCACATTTCTGGCTAGTGGATTTACCCTAAACACAACAAATGCTTTTTCCAACAGCGCAATGTATTGTTCTACAGTGCCCCGATCCACGCCAACTGTTCTTGAAAGCTCATTGCAGTTGACTTCTGAACCCAACTGCAAAGCTAATGCGAGCAACAACTTGTCTAACACCTCTGGTTTTCGAATGCCTTGATATTGCAACAAATCTTTGTATAAGTAACTTCCAGCAATTTGATTTAGGATATGCTCAGCGTCATTTGGATTGGTAATAACTTCTGGATAGGTTCCATAAATCAAGTATTGGGGTATATTGTTCTGATTTTTGAGATATCCGAAGTGCTTTTTGAGCTCATTCCAACTGAATGGAAACATGTTGTATTCCCATTTTCTTCCTGTTAATGGTTCGTTGATGTTGTTGCTAATTTCCAAAGCAGACGAACCACTGACCAACAAACGAACATCGGGGATTTGGTCATGGATGATTTTCAGAATGATTCCAATATTGTTGATCCTTTGGGCTTCATCAAAAAACACTGTTTGATATTTGCCAATTATGTTTCTTAGTTTATTTTCACCCGCATTTTCCAACTGAAGGCGGTCATCAGCGTTGTCTCCATTAATGAATAAATATGATTCCTCAGCCTCACAAAGAGATTTGAGCAAGGTGGTTTTGCCAACTTGCCTTGGACCGATTAGAATCAGGACCTTGCCTGAGTTCCATTTTTCGCGCAGGATTTGGGTGAGATCTCTTTCTAAATTTAACATAGCTAATGGCAATTGAACACACAAAAATATATAAAAATGTGATTGTAATCCTAAAATTATATATAAAAATGCGATTACGTTCGCAAAATTATATATAAAAATGCGATTAGCTTGTTCTATAGAGCCTGTAAAACTTGTTCTAAAGCAATTCCTCTTGAACCTTTTACCAAGATAAAATGTCCTTCCAAGGTGTTGGATTGCAGATGCGTTACCAAAGCCATCGCATTCGGGAAATGGAGAAAACTTTGATTAAAATGTGTTTTCGAAAACTCCTCGCCAACCAAAAACTTTTTGAAAGATTTGGCAGATAACCAATCCACAATTTCTTGATGAGCCTCAGCAGACAATGCCCCCAATTCGCGCATATCACCTAAAATAACAGCTTTGTTTGGATGTTCAACGCCATCAAAAGATTCCAATGCGGCTTTCATGCTCGTGATGTTCGCATTATAGGCATCCATGATTAAGGTATTGCGACCTGTTTCTGTGACTTGCGAACGGTTGTTGCTCGGTGTATAGGTCTCCAATGCTTCAGAAATCAATTCATCTGACACCCCAAAATAAACACCAACGGCCGCAGCTGTCAGGTAATTGATGAGATTATAAGCGCCGACCATTTTCGCAGCAACCGCATGAAATTCACCGTCTTTTCGTTTCCATGAAAAATTAAGATAGGGCGTCATTTTATCCAAACGACCTTGCACTTGGGCGTTTTCATTGACGCCATAAGTAAAAGTGTTAAAATAATTCCCAAGTTGCTTTTTTAGGATTTCATCACTTGAATTGTAGAAGACTAAACCCTGCTGTATTTTGAGAAAATTATACATCTCGCTTTTGGTAAGAATAACGCCTTCAAGCGAGCCGAATCCCTCGATGTGTGCAGCACCAATTCCAGTGATTAAACCGCATGTAGGCTCAGCGATTTCTACCAATTCTTTGATGTCACCCGGTTTATTAGCGCCCATTTCAATGACCGCGATTTCATGAGTATCGATCATCTCCAAAAGCGTAAACGGCACACCCAAATGATTATTCAAATTACCCGTGGTACAGAGCGTGTTGAATTTTTTCGATAACACAGCATTTACCAATTCTTTGGTCGTTGTTTTACCGTTACTGCCAGTAATGCCAAGAACAGGAATGTTGAATTTTCGACGATGATGACGAGCCAATTTCTGAATAAAATCAAGCGTGTCGGGTGTATAATATATGTTTGAATCGTTTGCTAAATCTGCGTTTGAGCAAATTGCAAATTTAGAACCAGCTTCCAAAGCTTGATAAACATAATCATTCCCATCAAAATTCGCGCCTTTCAAAGCCACAAAGAGCGAATCCCGCTTGATGTTGCGGGTGTCTGTACAAATTCCAGATGATTGATAAAATAAGTCAAAAAGAGATTCCATAGGGGGCAAATATATCGTAAAAATAAAAAACCCATCCGCCTTTCGACGAATGGGTTCCAAAAGATATTAAAGTTGGTTTGTGGTTAATCTGCCACTACCAATCTTCTAGTCAATTGTTGGTTACCTACAGTTACCACAACCATGTAAACACCACTCTGCAATTGTGCAGCATCGATATTCACATTATCTGTGTTGTTGATTGAACCTGAGTTGATTGTTCTACCCATGGCATCTAAAATTGTAAATGTACCTGTTTCAACTACTGTGTTCAAGTGAACTGTAGTCATTGCGTTAGATGGGTTTGGTACGATGATGAAGTCAAACGACATATCAACTGAAGCGTCAACGCGTCTCCAAGTGATTTCGTTTTTGCTATTCACATACATTTCGTAGTCACCAATCATTGGGGTATTCAAACCGAAGTCACCATAAGCATCAAACATTTGTACATCAACAAACTCGACACCTGATTCAACGTTCACAAAAGAGTATACATTTTCAAATGTACGAGCGATGTTGTTGTTTGCATCATTGTTTACTTCAAATTGAGGAGCTGGTGCACAAGAAGTTGTGTTACCAACCTGAACTGTGTTTGCAGAGCAACGTGTTTCAATTGTCCAGTTGAAGCCTGTTGGGCTGTTGCCTGGCAATGTAACCGAACAAGTTCCATTGGCACAAACCACATCTGGGTTGCTGAAGGTAAACACACTTGAAGA
>JBIIJN010000019.1:0-35260 GCA_044233745.1 Crocinitomicaceae bacterium | reverse complement strand
TAAGGTGCTGCTTAAGGTACCTGAATATTGACCTGCATCACTTAAATTTTGAAAACCCGCACCTACATTGGTTTGCCACTGGTAAGCAGCAGTCGCGTCGGAAGATGATGCAGAAAACTGCACATTATCACTAAAATTAACGGTTTGACTTTGGGGTTGAACTGCAATAGTTTGTTGACAACCGTTGTATAAAGTAAAAACCTCATTAGCGCTTAGCACTCTATTCCAAACGCCTATATCATCGAAAAACCCTGAATAATACTCTATTTCTCCACCCAGGATATCTCCTCCGAAATACAAATTCATATTCGTTTGGAAACAACTTAAACTAGATGCGTTACTTTGAGAATCAATTAAAACACCGTTCAAATAAAAATTCGTAGTATTCCCTGATATAGTGTATACTACATTATACCATGTGTTTATGTTTAGTCCACTTGCACTCGTTCCATTCCCTGCTGGCGCATATTGACCAGTGCATGTGAATGGACTATATGATAAAAATGTTGAAGACCAATTCAAACCAAATCTTCCCGCACCTGCAGTTACGCCATATTGTATTTTATTGTGAATATTGTAATTATTAGCTTTTGTCCAAAAGTGAATAGTAAAATTGTCAGTATTATACAAATTTGAACCTGGTAGTGTAATCATCTGATTATTTCCGTTCAACGAAACCGCTGTATTTTGAATACCATCATGGCCTATGCTGAAAATGCCATTACTTGAACCATTTAAACTGTTAACGCTGTAATCGTTTATATTTCCATCTAACGGCCACCATCCAACAAGACCATCTGTTGGAACATAGTTGGGTACTTGCCCAAACGCACATAGTGTTAGGGAGATGGATAAGATAAATGTTAGTTTTTTCATAGTTTTCAATAAATTATTCTTTAATAAATTTTATTTCCTTTATTGCTTTTTGCTCAAATGTGATTATATATTTTCCAATCGATAAATGAGCAATGCTTATTGAATTTGTTTCCCCCTCAAGCTGTCCTAAAAGCACTTCGCGACCAGATGCATCAATAACCACAAAATTTGAGATGAGACCTTGCGGGTTTTCGATGGTGAGGGTTGAACTGGCTGGGTTAGGATAAACAAGCAATTGCAACTGATTTTGATCCTCGATACCCACATTATCTACCACAGTCAAAATTGCAACTGAGGATGTGTCCGAACATGAACCAGAATTGACAATACAACGAAATTGTTGGTTGTTGTTGCTTAGGGTAACATTCGATATACTTAGTGTATTTGTGGCTGAACCGCTGTATTGACCCGCATCTGTAAGGTTTTGAAAGCCTAAACCCAGATTTGTTTGCCATTGATAGGTAGCATTCGGATCTGAAGAAGCCAAGGAGAATTGGGCACTATTGCTTAATAAGGTATTTTGATTACTCGGTTGAGATTGGATACTTCCGCAAACTTGAAGCAACGCAACTTCAGTTGTATCCGAACAAGCACCAGATTGTATAACACAGCGAAATTGCTGATTGACATTTTGAGCACCAACATTTGAAACGATTAAGGTGCTGCTTAAGGTACCTGAATATTGACCTGCATCACTTAAATTTTGAAAACCCGCACCTACATTGGTTTGCCACTGGTAAGCAGCAGTCGCGTCGGAAGATGATGCAGAAAACTGCACATTAGCACTAAAATTAACGGTTTGACTTTGCGGTTGAATGGCAATAGTTTGTTGACAACCGTTGTATAATGCAGCTACTTCTTGAGGGGTTAATGCACGGTTCCATATGCCGATGTCGTCGAGGGAACCTCCAAAAAATGCTTGTCCGCCACTATTCTTACCAAAATTCATGTCAGCCGAACAACAAGCATTAATAACGTCTGTAAAATCATTCAATATTTCATTTGTATTAACGTTTACCAATGAATTTTGAATTTCCCCGTCAACGTATTCAAACATTGTGTTCAAATTTTGATCTATTGTAAAAACAATGTGATACCAGGAGTTTGAATTCAAATTATTCATGGTTCCTACCCCGTAGTTTGAAGTGTTGTAGCAAACTATTCCAACATCTGTTATTGATATACCATAGTTCCAAAAGCTGCTTTGAACTCCCTTTGAAATTAAAGTTTGTGTTAATCCTGTATTGATTGAGGTTGCTTGAAACCAACAGGCAATTGTAAGGGCATTTTCAGGAACTAACACACTTGAATGTGGAACATTGATGAAATTATTATTGCCATTGAAGTCGTACGCTGAATTTACAACTCCATAACGATCCGCCGTCAAAGCCGCCCCATTCACAATTCCATTATTCCCATTCCCACTCTCATCATTGGCATTACCATTAAACGGCCACCAGCCTACAAGTCCATCTGTTGGAACATAGTTGGGTACTTGCCCAAACGCAGATAGTGTTAGGGAGATTGATAAGATAAATGTTAGTTTTTTCATGTTATTTTGTTTTTAAAAGTTCTTCTAATTTTTTCCATTGTTGATCGAATGACATACCTGTAAAAAGTGGTTCAAACCATTCGTGCTGAACGTCTTTTTTGCATTCGCATTCGCGCATTTGGAAGATTTGTGGTTTTTCTCCGTAAACATGCCATAGCCTCCGAGCATCATGATTTGATTATCGTGCTGAAAGAAATAGGCTTCATATTGATTTCGGTGATAAAAAGAAGCATCGTGGCGGTATAAGGAATCGCCTGCAAAATGATAAACAACGCCACAACCACCATGGACAAAATAGGTGCCATCATCAGGTGTTGAAATGGGCACGAAATAATTTCTAATAAATTGAAAGCTTGTGTCTGCTGCAAATTTCAAATCAAAACGTTCGAATTTTCCCAACTCTAAATTGTAGACCTGAAAAGATTGGGAATCATCAATAAGCACAAAACTCGACTTGTTATAATCATAAAATACGAGCGGAGTGCCTTTCAGAACG
This sequence comes from Crocinitomicaceae bacterium, assembly GCA_044233745.1. Lineage (GTDB taxonomy): Bacteria > Bacteroidota > Bacteroidia > Flavobacteriales_D > Crocinitomicaceae > UBA6165. Next base: position 32,336 of record JBIIJN010000019.1, on the reverse strand, counting down.
AGTTCGCTTTGCGCAAAAGCATGGCAATTAAAAATTAGAACACCGAGTTGCAGCAACAAGACGTGAATGTGATTACACCGAAAGAAAAAAGCTAAGGCTCGATTTAGTAACATAAAAAAAGTTAGGCCGAGCAAATATAAGTTTTATGTATATACATAACTAGTGCTCTTCTAAATATTGTGAACATTGTGTCATGTACCCAAATGAACACGTGCAAAATGACGCTGAACTGCTCAAAACGATTGGTGCGAGAATTAGAACGGTGCGTATAGATCGTGGTTTATCCTTGCGTGATTTGGCTTTTTCGATAGGCATGGAGGCGTCCAATTTATCGGTCATCGAAAATGGAAAATCAAATCCTCAGATTCTCACTTATGTAAAAATAGCAGCAGCCCTCAAAATACATTTGAATGATTTATTTTCTGTGGGCGTAAATATGGATACTTTCAATGAAAGCGAAGGGGTTTATAAACCACGTAAACATATCAAAGACTGAGCAAATCTTTATTCGAGTATGGCGTATTGAAAATTCGATATTGTCGTATTGTATTCTAAGAAAATTGTATTTTAATTCGATTTTAAAATTTAGTAAACGGAGTTCTTTTAATACAAAACACTGATATGTTGCGTAAATGAAGTAATTTAGTGCCTCATTTGGCGTTTACCTATTATGTCCACAATAAACAGACAAGAACTCATCAATTTTGGAAGCCTAGAATTGCTTGCGCGCCAGGCGGTTGAAGGTTTTATAACCGGACTTCACAAGAGTCCTTTCCACGGTTTTTCGGTTGAATTTGCCGAGCACAGATTGTACAATTCGGGCGAATCAACGCGCCACATGGATTGGAAATTGTATGCCAAAACAGACAAACTATTCACCAAAAAATATGAAGAAGAAACCAACCTGCGCTGTCAAATTGTTTTAGATGTAAGTTCTTCGATGTGGTTTCCTCATGAAGCCGAAATGAACAAAATCAAGTTTTCGATATATGCAGCGGCTTCTTTAATCGAATTGCTGAAACGTCAGCGCGATGCCTTTGGTTTAACGACCATCGACGATAAAATTTTGCTCAACGCGCCTGCCAAAAGTTCGCCTGTTCATCAACGATTTCTCTACAGCGAATTGGAAAGTTTGTTGCACCAATATCAACCTGAAAAAAAGTCGAGCACCAATTTCATTGAAGAAATTCACAACGTTGCCGAATTGGTTCACAAACGCTCATTGATTGTTCTTTTCACTGATTTACTGGAAGGTCACGACAAAATTGATGAACTTTTCCGCGCTGTTCAGCACTTAAAACACCAGAAACACGAAGTTATTTTGTTCCATGTGCACGATGCCAATTTGGAGGTCAACTTTGAATTGGAAAATCGTCCTTACACGCTAATCGACATGGAAACGGGTGAAAAAATGAAAATTGAAACCAATCAAATCCGCGAGCAATACCAAAAAGCTGTTTCGGAATACTTTGAAGAAATATCACTGCGCGCCAAGCAATATGCAGTCGATTTTGTTGAAGCCGATATCAATGGAGGCTTAGAAAAAGTGTTGGTGAGTTATATGTTGAAGAGACAGAAAATGGGGTAGGAATTATTTCGTAACCTTAGCAAAATCCTTCGCAAAATAAGTCAAGATGCCATCAGCACCAGCGCGACGAATAGACAACAGCATTTCACTCATCACGCGCTCATAATCTAGCCAACCCTTTTGCGCAGCGGCATACACCATGGCACATTCACCTGAGACATTGTAGGCGGTTATTGGCAAAGTAGAATTGGCTTTCAACAGCGCAATGACATCCAAGTAACACAAAGCAGGTTTCACCATCAACATATCAGCTCCTTCAGCTTCGTCGAGATAAGCTTCTCGCAAGGCTTCTTTCACGTTCGCCGGATCCATTTGATAGGTCTTCTTGTCGCCCGATTTTGGCGCAGAATCCAAAGCATCGCGGAAAGGATTGTAAAACGCCGACGCATATTTTGCCGTGTAGCTCATAATGCTCACATCTGTGAATCCTGCTTCATCCAAAGCGTCACGAATCACACCCACTCTTCCATCCATCATGTCAGAAGGCCCGATGATATCAATTCCAGCTTGCGCTTGAGCCACAGCCATTTTAGCGAGAATTGGTAGCGTTTCATCGTTTAAGATTTTTCCGTTTTCCACATAACCATCATGACCATCGCTGCTGTAAGGGTCCATGGCAACATCGCTCATCAAAGCAATTTCAGGGAAACGCTCTTTGATGGCACGAATGGCATGTAAATAAAAATTGTCTTCGGCATAACTGTATGTCGCTGTTTTGTCTTTGAGCTCTTCTGCAACAGCGGGAAACAAATCAAATTTTGTGATGCCTAAATTCACACATGCCTCAATTTCGGGCAAAAGCAAATCCAAGCTCCAGCGGTAATTGCCAGGCAAAGAAGCCACTTCAGATTTAATTCCTTTGCCATCGACCAAAAACATGGGATAAATCAAGTGATTCACAGAAAGATGTGTTTCACTAATCATATCGCGAATGGCAGACATTTTTCTATTGCGGCGCGGACGTATGTTCATGAGGGATTAATTTATTACAAAGATAATGAATGAAACTCTGCTACCAACCTTTGTTTTGAAGGACAGCAGCCATTTCCTGTTGTACTTTCTGAGCTTCTTCTGATGCACGAATAGCAAAATCCTCACCATTGGATGCATAAATGATTGCTCTTGATGAATTCACCAATAAACCGCAATCATCGTTCCAGCCAAATTGAACAACATCGCTGAGTGAACCGCCTTGCGCACCAACACCTGGAACCAGAAAAAAGTGAGTTGGAGCCAACTTCCTCATTCGAGCAATATCTTCGGCACGCGTAGCTCCCACAACAAACATCAATTGTTCGTCACTTGCCCAAGTGCTGCATTTTTCAACAACATGTTCAGCGAATATTTTCCCAGAAGCATCTTGGATAAACTGAAAATCAAGCGAACCTGGATTGGATGTCATGGCCAAAACGATTGCCCATTTGTTTTCGTAATTCAAAAATGGCGTTACCGAATCTTTACCCATATAAGGCGCTACAGTAATCGCATCGCAGTTCATTTCTTTGAAAAAAGCATCGGCATAATAGGAGGCCGTGTTGCCAATATCACCGCGTTTGGCATCAGCAATAATGAAATGTTCCTGGGGTATATAATCTATTGTTCTTTCCAAACTTTCCCAACCCTTTGCACCATGACGTTCATAAAATGCGATGTTCGGTTTATAGGAAACACAAAAATCCTTCGTGGCGTCGATAATGCGTTTGTTAAATTCAAAGATTGGATCTTCAAAATCCAATAAAAACTTTGGAATTTTATTGATATCGGTATCCAGTCCAACACACAGGAAAGACTGCTTTTGCTTGATTTGTTCGATTAATTCTTGACGTGTCATGCGAGTTCCTCCTCTCCTTTCATGCGCTCAGCGTTTTCTGCCATTTTCAATGAATCGATCATATCTTGGATGTCGCCATTCATAAACGCCGATAAATTGTAAATCGTTTTGTTGATGCGGTGATCGGTAATACGTCCCTGCGGATAATTGTACGTCCTGATTTTTGCCGAACGGTCACCTGTAGAAACCAAAGATTTACGCTGTGCAGCGCGCTCTTCATTCTTCTTTTCCAATTCCTGTTGATACAAGCGCGAACGAAGAACCGAAATGGCTTTTTCCAAGTTTTTGTGTTGCGAACGCCCATCCTGACATTCAACTACAATCCCTGATGGTAAGTGCGTCAATCGAATAGCCGACTCCGTTTTGTTTACGTGCTGACCCCCTGCCCCACTCGCTCGAAAGGTATCGCGTTTCACATCTGTCATGTTCAGGTCAATGTCCACTTCTTCAGCTTCTGGTAAAACGGCTACCGTAATTGCGGAAGTATGCACACGCCCCTGCGATTCCGTTTCTGGTACACGTTGCACCCGATGCACACCCGATTCAAACTTTAATGTTCCATAAACACCTTCGCCTTCAATGTTCATCGTGATTTCTTTAAAGCCTTTTGTGCCGCCTTCGTTAGAATTAAGCACTTCGTATGACCAGCCTTTTTCCTTGAAATACATCGTGTACATGCGGAAAACATCCTCAACAAAAATACAAGCCTCGTCGCCACCTGTACCAGCGCGGAGTTCAAGAATAACGTTTTTGTCGTCTTCGGGGTCTTTTGGAATCAACAAGAATTTGATTTGCTCCTCCAATGCATCTTTTTTTGGACCCAATTCATCCAATTCCATTTCCGCCATTTCGCGGTACTCAGGATCTTTTTCTGTGGCTAAAAGTTCTTTGGCGTTTTTGATGTTCGACACTACATTCACGTAGTCCTTATAACAAGTTACAATCTCCTCCAAGTCTTTATACTCCTTGTTGAGTTTCACGTAGCGTGTCATATCGCCAATAATATCTGGGTCAGTAATCAATGTACTAACCTCTTCGAAGCGCACTTGAATTAAGTCTAGTTTTTTTAGTAAATCTTCCATTTTATAATAATTTGAAATTGAAAATTCGAAATTTGAGATTAATTTATACGAGATTTGAAATTCGCGAATTCACGCAATTTCAAATCTAGAATCTCAAATTTTCTAATATTCAAAAGTTCCGTATTCCGATTTTATCGTCACTTTTTTGCCTGAATGAGCTTCACAGCGACCAACGATTTTAGCTCTTACACCAAAACTTTCTGAAACGTCGATAATATGTTGCGCATCTTCTTCAGCAAGGTAAATTTCCATTCTGTGTCCCATGTTAAACACCTTGTACATTTCTTTCCACTCTGTACCAGATTGTTCATGGATAGTTTTGAAAAGCGGTGGTACCTCGAACAAATTGTCCTTGATTACATGCAAATCATTCACAAAATGAAGTACTTTGGTTTGCGCTCCTCCTGAACAATGTACCATGCCGTGAATTTTATGGCGATGTGTTTCCAACAATTTCTTAATGATAGGTGCATAAGTCCTGGTTGGAGATAAAACCAATTTTCCAGCATCCAAAGGAGCTCCATCAACGGTATCAGTAAGATTCAAATTTCCTGAATACACCAAATCCAAGGGAATCGAAGGGTCAAAGCTTTCAGGATATTTGGTTGCCAATGCTTTATTGAAGACGTCATGACGAGCAGAAGTTAAACCATTTGAACCCATGCCGCCGTTGTATTCTTTTTCGTAAGTTGCCTGACCAAAAGATTCTAATCCAACGATCACGTCACCGGGTCGAATGTTTTTGTTGGTAATAACCTCATCACGACGCATACGGGCAACCACTGTAGAATCAACAATAATTGTGCGCACTAAATCACCAACATCAGCAGTTTCACCACCGGTAGAATAAATGCCAATGCCCAAATCGCGAAGTTCAGCCAAAAGTTCCTCAGTTCCGTTGATGATTTCTCCTAGCACTTCTCCAGTAATCAGGTTTTTGTTTCGCCCAATTGTGGAGGACACCAATATATTGTCAATCGCGCCAACGCAAAGCAAATCATCCAGATTCATAATAAGGGCATCTTGAGCAATGCCGCGCCAAACAGACACATCGCCCGTTTCTTTCCAATACATATAAGCCAAAGACGATTTAGTTCCAGCTCCATCGGCATGCATCACAACACAATGGTCTTCGCTGCCCGTAAGCATGTCTGGGATAATTTTACAAAACGCCTCTGGAAACAATCCTTTATCGATGTTTTTAATTGCAGCGTGCACCTCTTCTTTGCCCGCCGACACTCCTCGAGAGTTGTATCGTGTATCTGCCATGTTGATGTATTTATGCAAAAAGCACCCCTTGTTCAGAGATGCTTTTCGACTTTATGTAAAATATGCTAATTGCCGCCTTCTTCTTCGCCTTCGCCAGTAGTTACGTCTTTAATTTCAATAGTTCCTTCGTCAGCAGTTGCAGGATCGAAATCGAAACTAACAACTACAGCTTCAGTACGTCTGTTGAACTGATGCAAGCGCTCAAACAACAATTTGTTGCCTTTGTATTTATTGATGTACTCATTCGTCAAAACAATAGTTTCGTAAGCCGTGTTTTTATCATTTGGCTTTTCAACCCAGTAGTTATTGTTGTAGAAATAAACTGTTCTTGCTTGTTCACGACCAGCACCAGCAGCGCGTAAACGACGTGGGTCAACACCTTTTTCTTTTACCAAGTAATCCACACAAGCCTGAGCTCTATTCTGAGAAAGTGTTTTGTTGTCTTTAGCATTACCTCGCCAGTCAGTATGCGACACCAGAGAGATAATCAAAGTTGGATATTCTGCCAACATCTCAATAACATAGTTTAAAGAGTCTTTTGAGTTAACTGTGTCGTTAACCTGAAGGTTAGCTTTTGCCAAGTCATAACGTACCTCGGGCAAACGAATTGGACGTTTTGACATCAATGGAATTTCTTTAACAAAATCGAAGCTTCTGTCCATACCTACCGTAGAAATCTCACCATCGTTAGGATAGTATCCTTGATCTCCAACACCATCTTTAGAAACATAAATCTTGTATGATGTCTCTTCATTGATGTATCTCGCACCATCAGGCTTAACTTCGTAATAAACCTTTCCTTGGTCGTCAGTAAAACCATCCCAAGTAGCGCCACTTGAACCAACAATTTTGATTTTAGCATCGGCAATTGCGGGGCCTTTTGAACCTTTGAAACCAACTTCATAAACTCTTACATCTAAAGTAAACAAGTTTGGTGGTAATTCCCACTGCCAGATATTGTCGCGGTATGCACCTTTCACATCGGTATGTGGGCGATTACTTGAGAAATATCCATGACGTTCGTCCGTTGCGATATAGTGGAAATCATTAGCACAAGAGTTAATAGGATGGCCTAGGTTGGTTGGTTTCACCCATTTAATCTCATCTCCAACACGTTTAGCGCTAAAAATATCAAGACCTCCCATACCCACGTGACCATTAGAAGAAAAATATAACACGCCATCTTCACCCATAGTTGGGAACATCTCATCGCCTGCCGTATTGATGTCTGTCCCCATATTTTTTGGAGAAGACCAAGACTTGGCTCTTTTGTTATAAACAGAATACCACAAGTCGATTCCACCGTAGCCACCTGGCATATCAGAAGCAAAGATCAAAACCTCATCATCAGGAGTAAGGCAAGGGTGACCAACAGAAACTGTATCATTTCCACCTTTCAAATCAATGAGTACAGGTTTATCCCAACCTTTAGAGCCTGATTCGGCAACCCAAATTTCACAACCCATGTTGGCGCGTTTTACCACTGGGCATCGTGTGAAGAACATTTTCTTGTAGCGTGAGTCGAAACAAACCGAACCTTCGTTGTCATCCGTATTGATTTCAACACCTTCGATTTTGGCAGGAGGGCCGAAGTTGCCTTTTGCATCTAGCTCAGCGGAGTATATATCCATAAAAGGCTCACAAGTAATATTCGAACTGGCCCCACCAGTTGTACCTGGGCGCGACGTTGAAAAAACAATTTGCTTACCTTTTTTATCACCAACTGTAGGCGCCATATCGGTATTTGAGGAATTCACCTTCACAACTGGCTTTACAGAGTGCTTTGTTCTATTGGCTATGGCAGACTTATTGAAGTCGATAGAAGCCAAACGCGCTTGTGCTACCTTGTCATTGTGCTTTGTTTGCGCATAGAGTTTAAAATTCTTTTCTGCCTCTTCGATATCGCAAAGAGCCAAAGCCATATCACCCAATCTCAAATAAATTTCGGGATTGTAGTCTTGGTACTTTAACATGACTGCTTTTTCATACCAAGAAATAGCCTCACCAAAACGGTCAGTGTTTCTCAAGCATTCGCCAGCCATGTAGGCCAACTCACCTTTTTTCTTCTTACCATTTTTTGATTTAGGCTTTACTTTACCATAAGCTACTTTGCACTTATTTACACCCTCACAATAAAAACCAGCGTTATAATACGCATATGCTTCATCAATCTCTTGTTGCTGAGCAAAGCCCACTTGTGCTACTAAAATCAGAGATAAAGCCGACCATAATACATTTCTCATATTTCGTGTTTTTCAGAAATCAGGCACGAATAAACACATAATTCTGAATATTAACAAACATCTCAGATTATTTTTTTAAATAAATCTACGTAATCGTTTGATTTTGAATACCTTCCCCATTTATCAAGAACATCAAGATAATTCTTCGGAAGTTCAGAATCGAAAGCCATCCATTTTTTTGTTCTTGGATGATGAAAGCCAAGAGATTTCGCATGCAGGGCTTGCCCGGGGAGTTCAGCAAAACAATTTTCTACAAATTTCTTATAAGTTCCAAAAGTGGTTCCCTTCAAAATTCGATCACCCCCATATTCTAGATCGTGAAACAGCGGGTGACCAATACTTTGAAAATGCACACGTATTTGATGCGTTCTTCCTGTTTCTAGTTTGCATTCAACAAGTGTAACGTATCCAAATCGTTCCAGCACTTTATAATGTGTTACCGCTCTTTTGCCATGGTCGGCATCCGGGTACACGGTCATTACTTTTCTATTTTTCAGAGATCGGCCAATATACACGTCAATGGTACCGTCGTTTTCTACTACATCACCCCACACCAGAGCATGATATCGGCGCTCTGTAGTTCTATCGTAGAATTGTTTTGCCAAATCGGTGAGCGCTTGTTCGGTTTTAGCGACAACCATAATGCCAGTAGTATGCTTATCTAGGCGATGCACCAAGCCAGGTCGACCAAAAAAATCTTGCGCACGGTGGGGCAAATTATTGAAATGATACACCAAAGCATTAACGAGTGTACCGCGATAATTGCCATAACCAGGATGCACAACAATATCAGCAGGTTTGTTGAGCACAATTAAATCATCGTCTTCATAAATAATATCAAGAGGAATATCTTCTGGAACCAATTCCAATTCGCGCACCGGATAAGGTAAAACAATGGCTACTCGGTCATTGGGTTTAACGCGGTAGTTTTGCTTTACTGTAATTCCATTGGCAACAACATTTCCGTTTTTGGCGGCAACTTGAATTTTGTTTCGAGAAGTATTGGGAAGGCGATCGAGAAGATATTTATCTACGCGAACAATTTCCTGACCTGGATCAGCAACAAAGGCGTAATGTTCATACAATTCTTCGTTTTCCGATTCGTCATCGAAAAGCTCTGTATTTTCAGACATTAGGATTTGATAATTTTGAAAATTTTCTGGAACTGGCCATCAGCCGAGGTAACCCGAATGAAATAGAAACCATTGGTCAAATCGGCCACGCTCACCTGGTTAGTCCAATCTAATGAAAGGATGATTTTACCATCGGAGGCGATTATCTCTAGCGTTCCTTCTTTAATAAAAGAGAAATTAATTTCAGTAGATGCCGGATTTGGATAAAGAATTAGTTCTTCTTCAATTTTTGATTCCTCAACTTCTAGGAGATAATCCATAGCTGAAGAGAAAACTGGTCGCATCATCAAAGACCCTTCGAATGAGGAATTCTGCCAGGTTGCACCCAAATCAACTGAATAGAAAATTTTGTTTTGTGTGTTGGTGTTTTTATCAAAGCCAATATTTAATCGTTCTGGGTCTAATTGTCGCCATCCAACATAGAAAGTTCCTGAAACCCCAACTTTCATATTGTCTTTAAAATAGTAGTGCCAAAAAGCATTTTTCTCTGGAATATAGACAGGATTTTGGGCAGTAAAGAAATCATCTTGATATAAAACTTCTCCGGGTTGACCATTATCATCACCCCAAATAGTGAGCAAGAAAAGTTTATCAGAATGATCAAAAACAGTTGGCACAAAATGCATTTGAACGGCCACCAAAGAATCGGCTTGAAATGTCGTAAATTGATACGCCAAACGCGATTGTTCACCTGTTACGCCATATGCCAATTCAGCACTACCATCATCATAAGAGTAGTAATTGGCGAAATACTGAGAACCGTGCACGGTGTCGTTGGCGTTGCTCAATTGTCCAAATGGAACTGATGCCCTAAAATAATAGTCAAATGTATAATTCTCTGCAATTGGGTCAGGAACCGGAAAGTTATAAAACGGTGAAATGGCTACCAAACTGTGCTGCGTGGTATAAGTTGTGCGCGGTTCATAATTCAAATCTGTGGATAAGGTACCCCCTGGAAAAATATAATCATTATTCAGATTGCCATTATCAAAAACGCGAAGATTACCATTTGATGTGTTCCCTGCAATATTGTTGCTGTTGCGTAAGGTTATTAATAAGGAATCGCTCATGTGTCCCAAAGGATTACTCACATAATGTTCCCAAGGCACCGAGTTATATTCTTTTAAGAGGGTTGGAATGGGATAAACCACTGCAAAATCTACAATATTGGTATCAAACTGACTCGACAACCTTCTGAGATTAACATAGTCGATATGCCAATTATCCAAATCACCAGAAAGGCCCCCGTAATTTTTGAACCTAAATTTGAAACCATTTTGCAGGTATTTGAAATCGGTTATTGGAATATGTACAAGTTTAAAGTCTTGCAAAGGGCTACCATTGATTTTCCAAATAGTTTCCCATTTCTGGTCAGTTACATTGAAAAAATCCAAGACCAAGGAATCATTGGTTTCGGGTTGATCGCCAAAGCCTTGTGGTTGATATAGGAAGCTGAGATAAATACTATCCTGAGCAGGAAAATTCATAATCAGCGGTTTCGAAGTCAAATAATCCGCATAACCTGTCTGGCTGGTATTGATGGCATAGGGATAGCCATTGGCTTTGAGTCCATCAAAAGTAACAACACCAAGAGACCAAGGGAGGTGAGCTCGGGTAAAATTCCAATGAGCGTGATTGTCAACCCACCAAGCATCTGGTTCGTTAATATCCATAAAAAACACTTCAGCTGAATCTTGAGCGCGCAAATTACTGGTTATCCAAACGGTGTCTGGCGCAGGTTTATTCAAATCAAGCGTATCGATTAAAAAATAGGGTGGATAAACATCAATGTTCTGATAAACAACGGGATAATTTTGTAGGTTGTTGAACTGAACGGGAATTGGTACAAAGAAAATAGTGTCGCGTGTGATAACGGGTTGCAGCGTAATGTTGATTCTGTAGCTCGGAACCGTGGTAAAAAGTGCATCTTGGGGCAATGGAGTATTGTCTGGCTGTAAAAGTGCGTGATAAACAACACTTGTTACGCCGGGGTCGCCAGGTTGGGCATCATATTGCTGGAAATGATTTTTATTGAAATCATCAAACAGAGGAAGCGTAAGTGTGTCAACACCATATATAAATAATCCGTCGATGGTATTGCCGGAGCTTCTGGTCTGTTGCGCTTCATTTTTCAAGAGCTCAATTCGAGCACCGAGAGCAGAAAGCACATCATGTTGCGCGGATGCCCAAGCGCACCAAACCAAAAAGCTAAGAGAAAAAAAATACTTCATTCAATATATTTTACAGATAAAAAAATCACATTTCTGGTTGATCACCATCTATATCAGGATCACCATTATCATCCATTTTTATTTGTTGTTGGCGGTATTGTTCGATATCCTCTGGTGCAACCAACCATGCTTTGAAAACCATTGATTCGCCCACCGCAATCTTTGTAAAATACTCATGATCAGGCTCCTGAACATAGATTACAGCTTGGCATTCTTGGTCGGCGTTTCCTGGTTCGCAATCAATACAAACAAAACTAGCAACAACATTAACACTCTCTAAACGCTGTCTGGCCTCGCATATTGTGAGACCAATCATATTTGGCAATTCAATTTCTGCATCGCCTTTACCTTTAGAAACAACGAGCACGATTTTGGCTCCGAAAGGAACAATTGTGCCGGGTTCAATTCTCTTACCGTTGAATTTTTGTTCGAGCACTTGATTTTTTCCTTCGGCACTGTAAACATATTCAATGGTGACTTTCAAACCGCGGTTTACCAATTTTTGTTCTGCAAATCGAATTGAAGCTTTACCTGCCAAATCAGGCATTTCAACCATTTTAGAGCGCGTGGAAACCCGCAACTTGATGGATCGATTTTTTTTGACCTGCATACCTGTTCTAGCTGTTGGGCCAGGTTGTTGAAAAAAGACGGTACCCTCAGGTAGGTCGGTTCTAAAAACAGTTTCAACCACCTCATATTGAAGCGGAATATCTTTGAGGTATAGGTCAATGTCTTGGATATTGACTTTATCTCCGACAAAATCGGGAACATCGAATGTTTGTCCGGGTCGTGTATAGCTTCCCAAGAAAATCGAAAGTCCGATAAAAAGCAGCAAAACAAAAGCAAGATAAGCGACAAGATTCTTGAAGAAAACTTTACTTTTGAAAAAGGCGAATAAACTGTTCATTATTGGTTGATTAGCAAATAGCGGTCAAAATTACTATTTTTTTTGAAGTGGGGGATGAAGCTCGAAGTAAGTCACGTTCGCTCGGGGTGTCATCTTAATTACTTATCTTAATCTCCTTATAAATCAACGGTTTTGTAGAAATCATGCGCCGAATCAGGGAGTCAAAAATAATATCCTTATGCGAAGAGCGGTTAATCCTGTAGCTAAATTCATCCAAATAGCGTTGAAAATGGCATTTATGCATCCAGGTGTAAGCCGAACGGAACCAAGTCTTTAAATGATGAACGATGTGGTTGGTTTGTATAAAATTCTGAAAGGCATCATTTTTCTGAATGATCTTATACGAACTTTTGATGGGAATGAAACCAGACCAATTGTCACATATCACTGTAGCGTCAGCAGAAATGTGGCTTTTAAAGATCTTACTCAACTCTTTCGATGAATAAATTTCAACACTTTTAAAATAGGCTCGCACTACACCACTGCGCTCATTGAGTTCTATCGCTGCGACAACTTTTTTCCGCTTCGGACTTCGACTTTTTGTAGGTCTGAAGTTTTCTTTCCACCCGTAGGCAAATGCCAAAACCTGTACTTCATTGACCATTTTATTGGTTTCTCTACTTTTCATGGATTCGCGGACTTTATGCATAAAACACCACGTCGCCTGCCTTGAAACACCCACCTTTTTGGCCATTTGAGTTGCTGAAACACCACGAGAGTTCGTGCTCATTTCAAAAGCTATATAGAAAGCGTTTCGTAATCCAAGCTTCACTTTGTGAAACATCGTTCCAGCTGTTGGACTTTCAATATGATGACATTTATTGCAATCCCGTGCGAGATTTTTCTTACGAATGGTGCACTTGTTGTGACCACATTTTGAACATTTGAATCCGCCATTCTTTGGATTCCATTTGTGATCTGCCAAATATTTTAGGCAATGTTCGTCTGATTTGAAGGTGTCGAAAAAATCGACAACTCCTTGTCCTTTAAATGTTTTCATGAAGTAATAAATTAGGTTGGGCAAAAATAAGTATTTAAACTAACACCCCAAAAAAAATGTCAATTCAGCGATTATCAAGAAATCAATACCCCCCTGATAATAACTTCCCCCCCTACCCTTCTCATCCATCCAATCATCTCTTTATCTTTGAAATAAAGAAAATAAAATGCGTAACATAGCCATAATCTGCGGGGGACTTTCATCGGAATATGAAATATCACTTAAAAGCGCTCAAACCATAATCGACAATTTTCCAAAAAACTACAATTGCTATAAAATCATCGTGAACAATGATGGCTGGTGGTTGGGTGAACCCGCCAAAAAATGCCCTATCGATAAAAATGATTTTACTGCTACTAGCGAGGGTGTAAAACTTCTATTCGATTTGGCACTTGTCTATATTCATGGTTTTCCAGGGGAAGACGGTAAAATACAAGCCTATTTGGACATGCTAGGTATTCCCTATTTGAACTCGAATGCATTGTCGTCTGAACTGTCTTTCGATAAATGGTTTTGCAATCAATTTATCAAACATTTTGGCATCCCAGTGGCTGATTCTTATTTGTATCTTGATCCAAACGACCACAAAAAAGAGCAGGTTATTGAAGCATTGGGGCTACCGCTATTTATTAAACCATGCGATTCAGGCTCAAGTTATGGAGTCAGTAAAGTTAAGAATATCGATGAATTTGACCTAGCTTTGAAGTATGCTTTTGAAGAGGGAGAAACTGTAGTAGCGGAAAAATTCCTCAATGGAAAAGAAGTGACATGTGGAGCCTACAAAACCGTGAATGGCGTAATTACACTTCCTCCAACTGAAATTGTTACAGAAAATGATTTTTTCGATTTCTCCGCAAAATATGAAGGGAAATCACAAGAAATCACCCCCGCAAGAATCTCTGCTAAAGAAACGGAATTGATTCAAGCCTATACCTTTAAAATTTACAAAATCCTTCGACTGCGTTCGTTGGCCAGAGTTGATTTCATTATTGTAAATGGGGAACCTCATCTTGTAGAGGTGAATACTACTCCTGGATTTTCTTCAGCGAGCATTGTGCCGCAGCAGCTCAAATGTGCAGGTATCAGCATCACAGATTGTTTTGATGATATTTTGAAATGCGAATTTCCAGAATGGTATAAACCTGAGCATTGACCACAAAGTCGCAGCGAAGCTAAATATGAATCAAACTCAGGTTATACGTAGCTGATGGTACAGATTCTAGATGAAAAAAGTTAAAACTCAATCGGTCTAGTCCCTAAAGTGAAGAAACCGATATCAACAAACACGGGGTCGAATGAGTAGTACTGAATTTTTACCACAGACCCATCCGTAAGCATAGCCCACATCCGATTCACATCCCATTCTATCGGATTGCCAGCCATATCCACATCTCCTTCAACAACTTTGATTCTATGCGCATCAAGCGTAACTTTTTCACCATTGCTAAGCTCCATTCTTAATGAATAATAGGGCGTGGTTTTTTTAAGGCTGTCTATTTGCTGTTGATTTAAAGTGTAATTAGGTGATTCAAAGTGTACTTTCTTGAAAATATCTAAATAGCGTACCAATTTCAAGGTATCGTAAGCCACGGCATTGTTCCTGTAATCTTTGACCTGAAAAGAGCGACCTGCTCCAGTACGAACAATTGAAAAACTCCGTTCGGGCGACTCTGAATGTTTCAGTGAAATGGATTTGATTTCGCTCATGGCATAATGAAAAACTGAAGTACAAAGCCACGTACGCGGGTCGGCAGTAAACCTAGATTCAATTGAACCGCGCAACCCTCGCATTTCCAGAATCACAGGGGTCTCAGAAATACCATCATCAGGCGTTTCAAGCAAAGCATAGGTGCCATAATGATCGGGGGTACTAGCACCTATCCACCATGTTTTTACCCATTTACCATTTTGAAAGATTTGAACCTTTTTATAACTTACTCGAATGTTGTTTCGTAGATTTTCTACTGAACTTTTTGGAACATAAGATCGTACTGCAATTTTTGTGAACGTGTGTAAAATATTATCAATCATTTCCTGTTGAACACAAGTGCCATCAACAGTTTTCCAATCGTCACCATCACGCAGTATCTCAACAGAATAGCCAGAACTTTGTGTCAAAACCAAACGATCAACAGCGGCTGTATCTGCCACTAAAAAATCATCCAAGTTTTTATTCGACTTCCCTTTACCCGATAATAAATTTGTACTCACAACAGCCAAAACAGCAACAATGGTAAGCAAGGCAGCGATTGAAATAAGTTTTTTCTTGGTCATGTTTTATTTTCCTTTACTAAAAGACGTACGTCTAAGCCAATCAGTTGGCATATTTTCTTTTTCTCAGAAAAGCCATCAACAATCCGAAGATTACAATCAAAATTAATGGTAAACCTACGTTGATAATTTGCCAAGAACGAACATTTGAAGCTATCTTCTCTTCACTCAGCGGTTTGATGCTAATTCTTCGTGAACGAACACCCAAAACAGACTCATCGCCCATGGCATAATCAACCGCATTCAACAAAAACTCGGCATTTCCATAAATAAACATCGGCATCTGCTTTCCTGAGATGATGTTTGGATCAATAGCATCATATTTGAACTCATCAAATGGTTTCGAGCGATATTCCCACTTACCCGTTTCTTGAGAGTACAAAGAATCATAGCGATTGGTAACAATATCGGCGTCGCCAACAAGCAAAATTTTTGAAGGAGCGGTACTTTCTTCCAAAATAGTCACATCAGGACTATTCTTAAATTCAGGTGAAATAATTTGGTTGCGGAAAGCTGACTTGAAATGCCCTTCAACAATTCCGGCGAACATCACCTTGTTCATCGGGTCGCTAGGATCGGTAGTAAACTCAGCTTTCAAATCAACAAATCGATAATCAATACGCGCTGGAGCTCTGCGCACACTTGTATTTCCGGAGGACACCAAAAAAGGAGTTCTTTTATTGGTATCCACACCAACAAAGTCGATACTTGATGCATATCTCAAAATCACCGGGTCTATATTTTTTGATACCGGGTGATCCGTGCCATCGGCTATTGGAAAGAAAATCCAAGGCATTACTTTTTGTGGATGAGCAGGAATATATTCAGGACCGCATTGAGCATCAACAATCAAATCAGTATTCAGGCGCATGCCATATTTGTACAAATTATCTGTGATTTTCAAGGGCTTAGGAACGCTTTGTGTTGCACCTCGTCTAAATAAAGTATCGCGATCTACGAAAACAGGGTCAATAAAGCACATCAACTTGCCGCCACGAAGAACAAACTGATCAATCACATACAAGTCTTTATCAGAAAAAGGTTCGTTTGGTCCTGCGATAATCAAGCCATCCAATTCGTCGAGCGCATGTATATAACCGTCTATATTCACATCGCGCAGGGAATAATTCTTCCTCAATAAAGCCCTAAAACCTAATGTTTGCTTTTCTTGCCATTCCCCGTGACCTTGCAAAAAGCCAATTTTGGGTTTGCTCGACATCACGGCCAATCGAATACCATTTAAAAGATTATACTCCAAATCGTTGATCGCGCCTTCAGCCAAAGGTTTGAAATTCTCATTGCTGTGTAAACGGGTACGATTGAAAAACTGAACATAACCCTTCACTTCGCCTTGGTAGTTGATCTCTGCACCAGGCCAAATAATCGAATTATCTGTTTGATTGACTGACTGAATAGTTAAATCTGTCGGACGGATACCCTCCCCTTTGTTGTATAGTTGTTTTCCAATTTCGAATACATCTTCATCACTGCCCTCATTTGGATTGATAAACTCATATTCCAAACGACCGCCAGCGTAAATCTTAAAATCGCGCAATTTATCCTCAATAGCATTGCGAATCATTTTAATGTCGGCTGGCAAATCACCATCCAAATAAACTTTAATTAAAACTTGATCGGAGAAATTTTCCTCGTTTTTCAAATAGGCTTTGGTTTGTTCAGTCAAAGAATAGCGCTTATCTTCAGTGAAATCCAAACGGAAGAAAAAGAATGCCGAAATGATATTTACAAACACCAAAATAGCAGCCAATCCAAAGAAAAAACTCCAGTCGTATGCGATATTACCCAATCTCTTACTCTTCATATCCTAACGCTTTTGACCTTTAACAACAGTGATTGTGGCAAACAAAAATAACACCATCAAAGAAAGAAAATATACTACATCACGACTGTCCACCACGCCCTTCATGATGGATGTGTAGTGCGATTTGATACCGATATAGCGGATGATGAAATCCAAGCCACCAAACACATTAAATGAACCCAATAAATCCAATCCTTCAAAAAGCATCCATGTACCAAACATAGCGATAATGAACGCTACAATTTGAGACTGTGTCAATGAACTGGCAAATAATCCGATGGATACAAAACATGCGCCCAATAAAAGCAAACCAATAAATGAGGTCACTGTGGCACCAAAATCCATATTGCCCACAGGCTCTGCCAATTGATAAATTGAGAAGAAGTAAATGAATGTAGGCAAAACACTAATAAACACCAAAGTAGTTCCAGCCAAAAATTTAGCCATTACAATTTGCCATTCAAACAAAGGTTTGGTAAACAACAACTCAATGGTGCCCGTTCTACGTTCCTCCGCAAACGAACGCATCGTGATGGCTGGAATGAGTATCAAAAAAATGGTGGGCGCCAAATTGAAAAAGGGAATCAAATCAGCAATCTTCGCCTCCAACAAATTGGTGTCGTAGCTCACAATCCACAAGAAAATTCCGGTGGACAACAAAAAGATCGACATGAACACATAGCCGATAATGGAACTTAAAAAACCTCTGACTTCTTTCAGATATAATGCAAGCATATTCAGAATTTGGCCCAAAAATAACGCTTTGAAATGGAATAAGGTTGGTGAAATGGAAAAGAAATTAGCAATGGGTCGGTGAAAACCATGTTGGTGTCTTTTAAAACAAAAAAATCGGGATATTGAACAGCATATTTGGTCTTTCTTATGTTGTCAAATACCCGCACACCCAAAAACCCAACCTTGTTAAAAACCAAAAATAAATTGCTTTTTTGGACACAATAGACTAGCTTCGCTCCAACGTTTTGTTTCTGACTTACGTTTTTTTCTTATTTCACTCTAAATTTAAGTGCTATGAAAACATCTACTTCCCCTATCCTATCCTATCCTATCCTATCCTATCCTATCCTATCCTATCCTATCCTATCCTATCCTATCCTATCCTATCCTATCCTATCCTATCCTATCCTATCCTATCCTATCCTATCCTATCCTATCACTAATGCTGATATTTGGCAGTTTTAAGGGGCATTCCCAATCCCAATTCTACCTTTCAGAAGTTTGGGACATGGATGGCGGAACAATGCCGATTTTTTATAAAAATGCTTCTACAACAGACGACCAAAGAAATGTGTATGTGGTTGGTTCTACGAATAACGGAAGCTCGGGAAATGATATTTTAATTCAAAAATTCAACAAATTTGGCGACTTGCTTTGGGAGCAATCTTTTAATGGCGTTGCAAATGCAGAAGACATAGGCGCTGATGTTTTTGTTGATGCCTCTTATAATGTTTATGTTACTGGTGGCGCTACGCAAACCACACAAAACAATTTAGATCTAGTAGTGCTCAAGTACAACAGCAACGGTGTTTTGCAATGGTCCTACTTCTACAATTTTGGTGGTTCGCCCATTCCTTACGATGGTGGAACGGCGATTACTGGCGACAATAATGGTTCTATTTACGTTACAGGAACAAGTGCTGGCACAAACACCCTTACCGATTTTGTGAGCATACGATTAAATGCCGCAAATGGAAATCAAATCTGGGCATCGCGTTATGATTACGCTCAGCTCAACGAAGTTCCATCAAAAATTAGGGTAAGCGGTTCAAGTATAATTGTAACCGGAGGAAGTCAAGCAACACAAACACCAAGCATAAAATGGGAACTTGCTACAATTCGATACAATTCCTCTAATGGAAACCAAGTTGGACTTAGTCGAACTGGTGGCAATAGTTCAAGTGGCATTGATGAAGCCAACGACTTAACCATAGACAACAACGGTAATGTTTACGTTGTTGGTGCAACAAACAATCTAAACACAGGATACGACATTACAATACTCAAGTTCAACGACGATTTGCAATTACTTTGGCAACAAACTTTCAATGGCTATGGTAGTGAAGACAAAGGTTATGGAATAAAAACCGATGCACAAGGCAACGTTTACGCCGTTGGTTATGTAACAAACCCCAACCAAAGTAAAAACTACTCCATCCTAAAATACAACAGTAGCGGTGCCTTACAATGGTCAAGAGAATTTAACGGTTTAGCCAACCAAGACGATGAAGCCATGCAGCTGGTAGTTCGCGCAGATCGAATTTTTGTGACCGGTGCGGCAAGAAATGGCACATACAGCGATATTGTTACCATGGGTTACACCGCTGATGGTGAAATTTTCTCCGTAAAATCTTTTGAAAGCCCATTTGGATTGAACGACAAACCTACAGCTATCGGAATTGATTTGGATGAGAATTTAGTGATTGTGGGGCAAATTCAACAAACCACCAACAGTTATAGAAATGTGACTTTTAAGTATAATGTTTGGGAGAAGCCGATTATTCCAGTTTATGTAGATAGTGTTCCGGCATACAATCAAAACGAAATAATAATTCGCTTTGACAAGAGCGCTATGAACTTGGCAGCAATAGACAAAAAGGACTTTGAAGCAGGAGAGTTACATGAGTTTGTACAGCAATATGTGATAGACTCATTAAATTCCAAATTACCATTCGATGCAGGAAAATTGCCAACATTTAAGATTTTCCGAAGACTTACCACAGCCGATTCGTTATCAATAACGCGTTTAGGCGATACAATACCCGTTCCTGCATTTTGGGCAACACTTTCAGTGATGATGCCTGAAGGTTTCAATGAATTTGACTTGATAGATAGTTTGAACACTTTAAGCCCGATGGTGCATTATGGGGAGGTGAATGGGTTTATTATGGCTGCAAGCGTACCAAATGATCCATTGTATGCTAATGTTCAAGCTAGTTTGCACCCTGCCTTACTACCATCACCAAACCCTAATAATATTAATTTAGTTAATCATATAAATGTTGAAGGAGCGTGGGAAATTGAAACAGGTAAAAAGAACATCATCGTAGGGGTGTTTGATGAACCTATTTTCTGGCAACATGAAGATTTTCAGGTTGCAGAATCATCTTCCAACATCCCGCTACTATCGAACACCAAAATTGTCGGAGGGAAAAATTATTACAATCAAGTCGAGTTAAGCCAAATATCTATGCCACTTCATTTTCACGGCACCGCTGTTGCGGGGATTATAGGGGCAGTTAGAAATAATGGAATAGGAGTTGCTGGTATAGCTGGTGGAGACGTATCTTTAAATCCTATCGAATATGGCGTTGAAATGATTTCTTTTGGGATTTTATCAGGAAATCTCATAAATTATTCTATTACCCCAAACAATTTAAGCACCACCGCTTGGGAAGCCATGTTAGAAGGTGCTCTGCAAACAACAAACACTTTTGGTTATGGCGTAAATATTCAAAATCATTCATGGCAGCATACATCGCAATGGTATCCAGCATATTACGCAGTAACTTTGTCTCAGGTTATTGAACAGTCGTGGAGAAATAACTCAATCTTAGTAATTGCAAGAGGGAATAATTATACTCCAGGAGTTGGTAATTCATCACCAGCCACAATTCCCAGTACTATTGATGACAGAATGATTATAAGCGTTGGCGCTAGTGGAACAGATGGTCTATGGAAATACACCAACAACGGAACACCATCAAATTGGTCAACCTATTACGGTTTAGATATGGATGTTTTAGCACCGGGTGTCTCAGCTTTGGTGACTTCTTGTTTTCCTTCAAGCTACCCTCCGCCAAACAATAATAACTGGTCAATTGATTACGGACCATTTGATGGCACATCAGCAGCTGCACCTAATGTCACAGGTGTTGCATCTTTGATGTTATCGAAACACAATTATCCAAATAGTTTGGCGTCAGAAGACATTGAGCACATACTTCAAAAGTCAACCTACCAATCCCAAAATGCCATTGTAAACAACCCAAGCGGTGAACAAACTGTTTGGATGGCTGCTCATAATTTATATAATGCTTTTGGACTTATTGACGCCAATGCTGCACTAGAGTATGTGAATTATCCGAATTATTTTGTAAGACATTCACAACCTTCTGATATTTTGAGTTCAAGTGTTACTTTGGTTGCTCAAAACTCGCCTTTGAATATCACAGAAGAAGATTACCATCGTTTTTATAAAAACCATATAAACCCAGGAACTTATGTGGTCGACACTTACGAGGCCACTTGGGTGATACAAGTCGAACTTCCCCAAAACCAAGAGATCATCGACTTCTGGCCACTTTTTTCAAAAAGCTGTGCTGGGTTTAAGGGCTCTTCTTTAGTTGCAGAACATTCTATAAACCACTTTGAGCATTTTTCTTTTGAACCAAGTCTGTATGATATTTACGACAACAACGTAAACGTCGGATTCGGAACCAACACCCTCAATACCATTACCGTAAAAGCGACTTATTCTTTTGTGAAGTACCCTCAAAACCAACCAAACATGACTTTAAACCGCTGGCTTCCCGAATGTGGCACAAACAACCCCAATCAACTAACTCCTTTTTCGTTTTCTTTACACATTCGCGAGAATAATGAGCTTTCAAACCTAGAAAATGAAATTTCTCAGCTTCAATTATTTCCAAATCCAACCGAAAACACATTAATCTTGAAATTATCGAATCAACCAATTCAAGAAATTGTAGTTTTTGATTTGCAAGGCAGGGTCATTTTTCAAGAACACACAATTAGTACTTCTCAGACCACGCAAATTGATGTATCAGATTTTCGCAATGGTATTTACATTGTTCAAGTCATGTCAGCTCAAGGTATTGTTTCATCTTCTAAATTTATTAAGAAATGAGACAATTACTGTTTTTAGCGTGCCTTTTAAACATTAGCGGAATTATTGCTCAAAACGTCAATCATGAAAAAATAAGCGTGAGTTTTGAATATTCGAGACAACAATTTGCCATGGATTCTTTGAATAAACATTATGTCGGTTTTTATATTGACACTCTTGGGTGGCTTGACAAAAAGATAAGTTCTGGGCACAGAATGGGAATTTCGATTAATTATAGGCTGAATAAGTTTTTAAAGACAGGACTTAAATTTTCTCATCAATACGGACAAACTGAGAAAACAACTCAAATTCAAGTTTATGGGTTAAATCCAAGTCCTTATGAAACTGACATGTTGTGGAATATAACAACATCAGCGACCTCTATTCAAATGTCAAATACTTTTTATCTGAGTCCATTACTTGATGGGAAAGTCAAATCCACAATACTCAGAAGAATAGAGTTTGGTCTTGAATTTAATCTCGGTTATTCGTGGAATAAATTTTCGAGTTACTATCATTTTTTAGATGTAACTGAACCAAACTATGCCTACATGAATCATGATTTCCTTGTTCTGCAAAATCGATCTCCACATGCGTCACTTGGGTTTAAAGTAGATTTTAACTTTTTAAACAATTCGTTTATTTCACGTTTAGGCATTAAATCAGGTTATCAACTCTTAAGAACGGGAGCTATTCGTAAAAATTCTGGCGACGAAATAATTTTCTTCAATTCTGCTCCCATGTACCTCGACTTCTCTGGCTTCTACTACGGCATTTACCTAAAAATCGGCAAATAATGAAAAAGCAAATTCTATTCAGCATCGCGATTTTCAGCGTATTTTTCGGAAACATCCAAGCGCAAGAAAATCCTTGGAAATTATTTAACTTGGAATTGGGTGTCAACCGTCATCATTACAGAATGGACGAACTCAACGAACGTTTTGTGCAACGCGCAATGGATTCAGATACTGCTTTGTTGACCGATTATATCAATCGAGGAATTCAAGTGCAAGCGCGCGCAAGTATTCGATGGAATCGCTATTTTGATTTCGGTCTGAGTTTGGGCTATCAAAACGGCAAAACGGAGCACAATCCAAGGGCGTTTATTCAGGTGGATTATGTTTCTCCATTTGGTATTTATGATTCCATTGAGGGGGTCTATGGTGTAAAAGTTCACGGTTTCACAGGCGGTCTAAGTTCTTCATTTTATTTCAGAGAATTGCTCAATTTTTCCCAAAAAGAAAACTGGATGAATCGTGTAAATCTTGCCCTTGATTTTCAATTGGGTTATGCTTTTTCTCGAGTATCGGTTTACAATGGTTGGCCGGGTTCTTATTTTCAATATGCCAATTATTACCGCGAATACGACAGCCATTCGCTTTTTGGACAAGTAGGTTTCAAAGCAGAATACGAACTTACGCGCTCAGATTTGCTCACAGCAATCGGCATCCGAGGTGGATATCAATTCTACAAAACAGGAACAGTTAAAACCATTACAGATATTGAATGGCGCATAGATGGCGAACCCATGCGTTTGGATTTCTCAGGGTACTATTTTGGCGTGTTTTTGAAATTGGGGAGATAACCTAAACCTCCTCCTCCACCCTCACCGGACCTCGAAAAACAACCATGTCATCAAACACATCCATCACCACATTTTTGGTTTTGTCGATTTTGCCAGCCAAGATTTGTTTCGATAATTCGTTGAGCACCTGGCGTTGGATGACGCGCTTCACGGGGCGAGCACCAAATTGTGGGTCGAAGCCTGCCTTGGCAATGTATTCGCGAGCATCCTGTGTTACGTGAAGTCGAATGTCGTTTTCTAAAAGGGTTACTTTCAGCTTGTCCAATTGTATGTCGATGATGGCCAGAATGTCGGCTTTCGTCAATGGTGTGAAGAGCAAAGTTTCGTCGATGCGGTTCAAAAACTCAGGGCGCAAAGTGTTTTTGAGTAATTCAAAAATCTGGAACTTGGTTTTTTCGTGAACGGCTTCTTCTGTGCCAGGACGCAAATCTTCATAATTCTCCATGATGATATCTGAGCCCAAGTTCGAAGTCATGATGATGATGGTGTTTTTGAAATTCACCACACGGCCTTTGTTGTCAGTTAAACGACCATCGTCCAAAACTTGTAGTAAAATGTTAAACACATCTGGATGCGCTTTTTCGATTTCGTCCAACAAAACGATGGAATAAGGTCTGCGGCGCACGGCTTCGGTTAATTGTCCGCCTTCATCATAACCGACATAACCGGGAGGCGCTCCCACCAAACGAGAAACACTGTGTTTTTCTTGGTATTCACTCATGTCGATGCGCGTCATGGCGTGTTCGTCGTTGAACAAATAAGAAGCTAGTGCTTTGGCCAATTCGGTTTTACCCACGCCTGTTGACCCCAAGAAAATGAAGGAGCCAATTGGTTTTCCTTTGTCTTGCAATCCAGCTTTGCTTCGGCGCACGGCATCACTCAAAGCCTCGATGGCTTCTCTTTGCCCGACAACACGTTTGCCTAATTCATCTTCCAAATGCAACAACTTTTCTA
The DNA here is from genome assembly GCA_044233745.1 of Crocinitomicaceae bacterium. GTDB lineage: Bacteria > Bacteroidota > Bacteroidia > Flavobacteriales_D > Crocinitomicaceae > UBA6165. Next base: position 7,556 of record JBIIJN010000019.1, on the reverse strand, counting down.
TTTCGCTTTGCAACATTTTACTCACCGGAATGCCCGTCCATTTGGAAACAACATCCGCAATTTCCTCGGCGTCAACTACTTCTTTAATCAACTGGCGTTTGTTGGATGATTCCTGCTCGTTGTTGGCTTTCAATTCCTCCAAAGCTTGTTCAGCTTCTTTGATTCGACCGTAGCGCAATTCAGCTACTTTGCCATAATCACCTGCGCGCTCAGCTTGGTCGGCTTCAAATTTCAATTGCTCGATTTGCTCTTTGGTTTTCTGGATGTTGTCGATCACATCGCGCTCACTTTTCCAACGTGCATGTAGGGCGTTTCGTTGTTCGTTGAACTGAGCCAAATCATTTTCAATACGCTTCAATTTTTCCGTATCATTTTCGCGTTTGATGGCTTCACGCTCAATTTCCAGCTGCATAATTTTACGCTCAATTTCATCCAATTCTTCCGGTTTTGAATTGATTTCCATGCGCAATTTAGAAGCAGCTTCGTCAATCAAGTCGATGGCTTTATCGGGCAAATGACGATCGGTGATGTAGCGCTGAGAAAGTTCAACGGCAGCAATAATCGCCTCATCCTTGATTAAAACCTTGTGGTGGTTTTCATATTTTTCTTTGATACCGCGCAAAATGGACACCGCATCTTCAAAAGAGGGCTCATCCACCAAAACGGTTTGGAAGCGGCGCACCAAGGCTTTGTCTTTCTCGAAATATTTTTGGTATTCATTCAAAGTCGTCGCACCAACTGCACGCAATTCTCCTCGCGCCAATGCAGGTTTCAAAATATTCGCGGCATCCATAGCACCTTCACCACCGCCTCCTGCTCCAACTAAAGTGTGAATTTCGTCGATAAACAAAATGATTTCTCCTTCCGCTTGTATCACTTCTTTGATCACCGATTTCAGACGTTCCTCAAATTCACCTTTGTATTTGGCACCGGCAATCAATGCACCCATATCCAAGGAATAAACCGTTTTGGATTTCAAATTTTCAGGCACATCACCAGTGATAATTCTGTGGGCAAGACCTTCTGCTATGGCTGTTTTACCCACACCTGGCTCACCAATCAGAATCGGGTTATTTTTAGTGCGACGTGTTAAGATTTGTAATACACGTCGGATTTCCTCATCGCGACCAATCACGGGATCTAATTTGCCAGATAGTGCGAGTTCGTTTAAGTTTTTTGCGAATTTCGAAAGCGATTGATAGTTGCTTTCTGAACTGTGTGAAGTCACTTTTTCTCCCTTTCTTAATGTATTAATAGCTTGATTCAACTTGGATTCGCTAGCTCCAGCATCTTTCAATATATTGCCAGTAGTGTTGCTAACTTTGAGCATTGCCAAAAGCAAAATCTCTAAAGAAACAAATTCATCGCCGCGGTTTTTTGCTTCTTGGGTGGCTGCATTAATTACTTGTTGCGTTTGAGAAGCCAAATACACCTGACCACCTTGAACTTTTGGATAAGACTGCAATTGACTTTCAAGCGCCAGATTAATTTTAGCTAAATCCACTTGCATTTGCTTGAGCACAAAAGGCAGCACATCTTGATCAATTTCAAGCATGGCTTTTAAAAGATGTGGTGTTTCAATGCCTTGATTGCCCGCGTTGGTTGCCAATTCTTGAGCCTTAACAATGGCTTCTTGGCTTTTGATTGTGAATTTCTCGATATTCATAAAGTAGCTTGTTTTGGTTTCAACGTATCCGTCAAAAAAAAGACCAAGCCTATATTTCGGAAAAAAAGTCAGAAAAAACTAAAAGAAACAAAATGAATCAAGACAAAATAGCAGATTCTACCAAGTATTTCGTTCTCTTCTATTGGCTGCCCGTTGTTCCTTTTTCTCTGCATTACCTGAGAAATTCAATTCTCTTCTAACACCGATACGCGTGTGCAATGAAAACGCATTCGTATAGTAAGGTGGAGGATTGGTTCCAAAAAGAAATATTTCGATACCAGCCAAAGCATAAAGCGAGCCCCAATCAAAGGAATATTTTGCCCCTAAACCAAAACTTGTGTTTAAAACTAATCCCGTATTTGAGCCAGAGCTAAAATTAGGATTGTTTGGAAAAAAATCATACGCACCTGGATTGAAATCAATAAGTTCCTTTTTAGTAGGTGCAAACAAAATTCTAAAACTGTTGTGAAGCATCACTGAAAAACCATAGTCATATGCTCCACCGAAATAATACATCGTACCTAATTCTAGTGAATAGGTAGAAACACGCGAACTAGCATCAACATTCAAATAGGGATCTGCTGGATCTTTTGGCACAGCCTGACCCACATTTTCCTCGAAATAGTTCTTTGGCAAAAATGCAGTAAATTGTCCATATGGGGTTATAAAACCTGTTCTAGGAATATCCAAACCAATGGAAATACCGTGAAGACTCGTTTCAGAATTAAAAACGCGAAACATTTGGTGCCCAAAATGCAAACCCATATCCTGAGCATTGAGGACGCTAGTTGTTCCCAAAAAGGATAAAATTAGGATGATTCGTTTCATAGCGATAATTTATACTAAATAACGCAAAAATGATGCAAAAGTTGTTGAATTTGAATAAGAAAGATTCGAGTTAACAAAAATTAAATCATGATTCTGTGTTTTAGGAATTTTTGCAAGTCAGTATTTGAACCGTAGAGCACCAAAATATCGTTTTCTTCAAGCACCATGTCAGGAGTGGCAACACCTTGCACACGTGATTCAATTCTCGTTTTACCCAACAAACTTTTCACTTCTCGTTTCTTGATTGTGGTGAGCAAAATGATGTTGTATTTTCGTCTGAAACCAACATCTTCCAAAGTTACACCAATATATTCAGTAGGCAAATTGGCTTCAATGATACTGTATTGATCACTCAATTCAAAAGAATCGACCACATTATTCAGACACAATTTTTTAGACCAACGCTCGGCTGATTCCTCTTCAGGGTGCACAATTTCGTCGATACCAATGGCGTATAGTACTTTCTCGTGTAAAGGCCCGATAGCTCTGCTAATCAAACGTTTAACGCCAATATTTTTAAATAAAGCTGTTGACATGATGTTAGCGCGTTCGTCTTCACCAATAGCCACGATAACCACATCCGTATCTTTCAGCGGAAGACCACTCACAGTATATTCATCAGTGGCATCCATACAAATCGTATGAGAAATTTTCTCTTTGTACATTTCCACTTTGCTCATGCTGGTGTCTATGGCAATTACTTCATTGCCTTGCGCAGTTAGCTTCATTGACAGTGATGCTCCAAAGTTTCCAAGTCCTACGATTATGTATTTCATGATATATTAAATTGATTAAACAAATTCACGTTTAAAACAAACTTGAGTTAATTAGTTCATAGTAATTTCTTCAGTCGGGTATTTATAATTATTATGTTTTACCTTTTTGAAAACAGCAATCACAAAAGAGAGCATGCTAATTCTGCCTACAAACATAACTACAATCAAAACAAATTTACTTGCAGATGATAAATCGGCTGTAATTCCCAAACTCAAACCAACCGTACTGTAGGCAGAGAAAACCTCAAAGGCCAATTCCATTAGAGACACCTCAGGCTCAAGTGCAGTTAAAAGTAGTATTGCTATTCCAATAACAATTAACGAAAGTGAAATTATTGCAAATGCTCGTTTCACTGAAATATCAGCAATTTCGCGTCGAAACAACTCAATTCTCGATTTGCCTTTGGCCAGACTGAGAATATTCAAAGTAGCAATTGCAAAAGTACTGGTTTTGATACCACCACCCGTTGATTGCGGCGAGGCACCAATCCACATCAATAGAATAACAACAAGTATAGTTGCTGGTTCCATAGATGCATTGTCCAAAGTATTAAACCCTGCGGTTCTTGGAGTTGTAGCACCAAAAAGAGCTGCAACTATTTTTCCAAAACCATTGTGCTCTTGTAGCGTGTTGTTGTATTCGAGCGCATAAAAAATCAAAAATGAAACCGCAGTTATTGAAAACGTTGTGATCAGCGTGATTCTGCTGTTTAAGCTCAAAACCCATGGCTTGTAAACCAACAACCTTCTACCAGAAGAAAACAAAGTAGATAAACGGTATTTCAGATAGCTCAATATATTGGCTACAATTGGAAAACCAAGACCGCCAAAAACGAAAGTGAGAATTAAAATAATTTGAAGGAAATAATTGAATCTATAGGAATCATCATAAAGACCGGCAGACAAAGTAGAAAAGCCTGCATTGCAAAAAGCCGATATAGAATGAAAAACAGAGAAAAAGAACATATCAAATTGTGTGGAAAAAAGCGTGGAATCAAGACTTGAATAAATCATGATTGCCGAAAATAATTCAATACCAAATGTAATCAGAATGATGTATTTTAACATTGAAAAGACTTCGCCAAGCTTTCCTGAACTCGTCATATCACCAAGAGCCAAACGATTCTCGTAAGTTGTTCCACCTTTGAAAAAATAACTGAAATAACTAGCGAAAGTAAGAATACCAAGTCCTCCAAGTTGGATGAGCAACAAAATTATTGTTTGTCCAAATTGAGTAAAATCGGAAGATGTGTCTAAAACAATTAGTCCTGTAACACAAACAGCACTTGTCGAGGTGAACAAAGCATCCATGAATGAAATACCGTTTACCGTGGCATTGGGAAGCAAAAGTAAAACAGAACCAAACAATATGATGGACAAAAAACTTATTATGAATACTTGTGCTGGATTGAGAACTGTACGTTTAAAATTGATGTTTAATTCGGAGTACTCTCGAATGAAAGCAAAAATAATGGCCAATTTACACCACATGGTTCTATCAAACCAATTACTCGATTCTGAGTAATAGCTATCAAAACCATTAAAAAATCGGACTTTAAAAATGAAGAAAGTAAATACAATAGTGATTAAATCGAAATAAAACGCCTTTTTTTTCAGTCGAGAAGGTTCTCTAAAATAACGGTACAAGGTCGTACTTAATCCAAGAAAAAGAATAAAAAAATAACTGTTATCTATTAAAACCTGTTGTTCTAAAGATTGATGAAATCCAAAATCGATGAAAAGTAATGAAAGACCTACAAAAGTCATCCAAAAAACAATCCGATAAAATATTTGTAGCGACATGCAGTATATTTCTGTGCTTATTTTGCTGATTTATCGTCGCGAAGGTAAAGAATTCTATCAAGTTTATACAAAAATACATCAAAACAAAATGGCTGCCAAAATCATCCGACAGCCATTGAAAACGAGCCTTTATTTTCTAGAGCATCGTTGATGGACAAACATAAGCCGACACATCAAACTTTTCTGAATTCTTAATTGCACTAAATCCACCTTGCACATCAATTAGCTTATCAAAGCCGCGTGCTTTTAAAATTGAAGCAAAAATCACAGAACGATAGCCTCCCGCGCAATGAACAAGATAGGTTTTGTCCTTATCAAGAAGTTTCATACTGTCATTCACATAATCTAAAGGTGCGTTTAATGCATCAATGACATGCTCACTGTTGTATTCCGAATTCTTGCGAACATCCACTATTGGCAACTCGTGAGTTTTAGCCATGTCAAAGGCTTCTTCTACAGTGATTGACTGTATGGTGTCTACTGCATTGCCAGACTCCTTCCATTGAGCAAAACCGCCTTTCAAAAATCCGATTGTATTGTCGTATCCAACTCTAGACAAACGAGTTACGACTCCTTCTTCTCTACCCTGTTCAGTAATCAAAAGAATAGGTTGTTTAATGTCGAGCACCAAGGTGCCAACCCAAACCGCGAATTGCCCGTCAACTCCAATGTTAATCGAATTTGGAATAAATCCTTTCACAAAATCCGCTGGCTTTCTTGTGTCTAAGATCAATGCATCGGTATTTTCAGCTTGCCGTATAAACTCTTCAACAGACAAAGCCGTTAATCCATGGCTCAAAACACTGTCAAACGATTCATAGCCCTTGATATTCATCAACACATTTTCTGGGAAATAAGCAGGAGGAGGAGTCAAACCGGTCAAAATTTCTTTCACAAATTCTTCCTCTGACAATGCCGGATTCAAAGCATAATTCGTACGTTTTTGATTACCCAAAGAGTCAAAAGTTTCTTTACTCATGTTTTTACCACATGCGCTACCAGCACCGTGAGCTGGATATACAATCAAATGGTCTGGCAAAGGCATCAATTTATTGCGCAAAGAATGAAATAAATGACGCGCAAGTTTGTCCTGCGTTAAATCAGGGATAACTTTTTGAGCCAAATCCGGACGCCCAACGTCACCAATGAATAAAGTATCACCGGTATAAATACTGTGCATCTCACCTTTTTCGTCTCTCAATAAATAACAAGAACTTTCCATGGTATGTCCTGGTGTATGAATCAATTCAAATGAAATATTTCCAACTTGAAAGATTTCACCGTCATGGGCTGTATGCGTTTCATAACCTACAGGGGCTTCATTTGGACCAAAAACAATAGTAGCACCAGATTTTTTCGCCAAATCGATGTGACCAGAAACAAAATCGGCGTGAAAATGGGTTTCAAAAATGTATTTGATTTTAACACCTAATTCTTCTGCTTTTTGTAAGTAAGGACTAACCTCGCGAAGTGGGTCAATTACAACAGCTTCTCCATTCGAATGAATGAAATATGCGCCTTGTGCTAAACATCCTGTGTAAATTTGTTCAATTTTCATATTGTTTAAAGTTAAATTTGTTTACGAATTAATTTCAAGTTGTTCAAGTATTGGAAAGATATCTGCAATGGCAGTCAATTGCAAAGAGTAAAAAATATTCTTCCCTTGCTTCTCAGAAGATAATATTCCCTTGTCTTTCATCTTGATCAAATGATGAGAAAGCATAGATTGTTCACAATCACAACCCAACATCAATTGAATCTCAGAAACATTCAAGGCTTTTTTTCCTCGAAGCAACAACAAGATATCCAACTTAACTGGATGAGCTATGCACTTCAATAATTCTGCAATTGATTCTCTATTCATAATTGAAAAACTTTTTGCAAATATATTAATATTATTTCATATGAACATATGTTTATTTAATATTTTTTCATCTTTTAAGTCAAACATGTTTTAAAATACTAAGAAACAAATACTTAACTAGAAAAGAAAATAAATAGACTTTAATAATCTAAGAGCTATTCCCGCCATTCACTACAAATCCTCAATGGCCTTTCGTTTTTTGTTCAGCCATAAAATGAGCTTCTAGGGTCGCTATTTTATTGGCCACAAAAATCTTAACGCCATTTCCGGGTTTTACGCTACTGTCGGGGCTATTGGAAAAACCACAATATGCACAAGTATAGTGTGCTAAACAATTGGACACATTTAAGCAAAAAAAAAGTGCGACTATCCGAAGATAATCGCACTTTAAAAAACAGGCATCGACTCCCGATAATTATCGGGATTCCCGCCCTTGTACCCAGTGTTAGGGCAGTTTCAAAATTGAATTGAGAGCAAAAAAAAAGTGCGACCATCCGAAGATAATCGCACTTTAAAAAACAGGCATCGACTTACTTTCCCACCCCCGCAGGGGGCAGTATCATCAGCGCTAATGGGCTTAACTTCTCTGTTCGGTATGGGAAGAGGTGGACCCCATTGC
>JBIIJN010000084.1:0-10228 GCA_044233745.1 Crocinitomicaceae bacterium | reverse complement strand
TCGTGTTGGGTTGAGAGCTGCCATTCACCATCATGAAATTACCCGCTCCGCCTTGTCCTGTACCTTGAAATCCTTGGTGGTGATGATTGGCATTTACACCTACAACATATTGATTTTCAAACAACTCGCCACCTATAGTGCCAATACAGGATGAGCAATTGTTGTATGCCGACGAAAAACCTGTAGGACCTTGCTCGAAATGTCCGTTTTCCACCAATTCATTACCCGCTACCCTGCAACTGTCGAGCACAGTTACGGAATAGGTGCCGGGCGCTAAATTCGAAACAGAATTACCCGTTGCACCAGTTGACCATAGCACGCTAAAGGTAGGACCATTCCCACCTGAAGGGGCAACGCTTGCTGAACCGTCGGTGTCTCCAGCGCATGAAACATTATTCACTTGGAGATTGGGGTTGAGGACAGGTTTGTTTTGTATCGTACGTGTAGCTGTGGCAATACAGTTGGCGTTAGATTGCACGTAAATGGTGTATGTGCCCGGCGCTAAATCGGTGAACTCTGGTGATGCTTGGAAATTGACACCATCAATGGAATATTGATAGGGCTGGTATCCTCCACTGGCATCCAAATCGATGGCGCCTGTGAGTGAATTGTTGCAAATCACATTTGAACCTGTATGACTCAAGGCCAAAGCACTTGGATATGGATATGGAATGGGCTGCAATTGAGGCGTTCCTACTTGTGTAACAGCCGGTGGGAAGTTTGCCAAATTGTTATAATTATTCTGAAACTTGAAATACGCCAATAAATTGAATTGCAGGTTCGGATTGGCAATGTTGTACATGTTATTGCGTATTTGCAATTCTGTTCGAGCCACATTCCATATGCGTACTTCATCAATAAACCCAGTGAATTGCTCGCATTGACAGTTGGATTGCTGTCCGATAGCCGTTGCAAAAGAATTCGTCAATAAAGTGCCCGACCAAGGTTGCTCGGCTGTTAAACACCCATTGACATAATAGCGCATCATGGAGCCATTGTAGGTTGCTGCAATGTGATAAGTGACACCTTGCTGCAAAACCACCGGATTAACCAAACTTGCGAAACCGTTGGTTGTAGTGATTTCAAACGATTGCGGACGAAGAAGATAATTTGCGTTTGGAGGTCCTGTGTGCTTTGAAATTACATTTACTGAAGGACCAGTCATTCGAATCATGGCTTCCAAAGTTAAATTGGAACCTGTAACGTTGATGTTTCCAGCGTTCACCCAATTCGTAGGGCCACTCAGAAAAAGTGAATTGCCTTGAGAAAAGCTGAGAAAAGAAACACAAAAGCAAAAGAATAAAAGGAGGTTTGGTTTATTCACGGTTCAATAGTTTTAGCGAAGCGAAATTAATATTTTCCCTATTTTTGGACAAAATTTTATCATGAACTGCGAAAAACTTTTGAACATGAGAAAAAACAACGAGGCGCATCATCTTATCGATATTCGTGAAGCCTATGAATATGAGCACTTTAACATCGGCGGTGTTCATCTTCCCATGGGAGAAATCCTGGATCGATTGGACGAAATTCCTCGGGATAAACCTGTTATTGTTCACTGTCAATCTGGTTCACGTGGCGAAAAATTGGTGCAAGTTTTGAAATCATTGGGATACAACAATGTGTCCAATTTAGAAGGAGGTATCGAAGCATACGCATTAATATCATCAAACGCATGAATTTCATGAAGTTTGCAAAGCCCGAATTTACATACATCTTCGCGCTTTTACTGGTAGTTTTTCAAAAACAGGTATTTAATATTTGTGTTGGTTTCGGTTTGCCTTGGAGCTTTGTTTACATTCAATTGTGGTTGGTAATGCTCCTGTTTTCAGTCTATACAGCAATTCTGTGTTGGAAAATACTCAAGGGACATACCAGAATCTGGGTTCCCATTTTGGCTTTTGTCATTCCCCTAGCCTCTTATTTTGCTGCGGCTCCAATATACATAGGTGATTTCAACAAATCTGGAGTAAAACAAGACATCACAGATAACGGAATACTCGCCGACGTCCTGACTTATAAGCCTGATTTTGATGGTGTTGTGTGTGTTGCCTCGCCTCATTGCCCTTTTTGTGTTGAAGCGGTAAAAGACAAAATGAATCTCGTTTTTAAGCGCAATAAAATTGATGTTTTGGTTTATTTAGCATTTGGTGATGACATCATGGTGCAGGATTTTAGAAAACGAGCTGAGGCAGTTACTATTCCTATCATTGTGAACAGCAATCCCAATTCGGGACTGGATATCGATGAAAATGTAATTCCCGTTTTTCTGTTCATCAAAAACAACAAAATCGTCCATCTTTGGCGCAACGATCAATTGGGATACCCTGCTTTAGATTGGATGGAAGGTGGATTAAAATAATCAACAATCACTTGGGGTTAAATTCTGGTTAACTTTGTTTTGCCGCTTGATGTCCTCGCTTATCTTTGTGTTTCTATAAATCAACAAAAGTGCGTTTACAAAATCTCAACACCGTTATTCTTCTCGGACTATTTTCCTTGATTGGTGTATTGCTAATTCAAGTGTTTTGGGTAAGAAACACCATTTCTATTGAGCGCAGCAAACTAGAACTTCAGCGCTATCAAGACAGTTTAAACGTGGTTCAGTTTAACGAGCGCGTGCATTTGGCGCTTACCAACGTGGTAGAAACCTTTCACAAAAGAATCAGCGACCCTTCAGATTTGTATGGATTTGTGCAACAGAAAGATTTTAATGCTTTTCAGATTCAAATCAACGACAATATTCATCCCGTTTATTTGGAAGAATTGGTGAAACGCGAATTTTATGAAAGTGGTATCAAAGACATGTTTCAGTATGCCATTTATGATTGCTATGGCGATAGCTTAATTGTTGGAAATACCCTGTATTTTGTGCAAGGTAGCTTTGTAGAAACCGACAATCCCTTTGATCCTAAAGATATTCTAAGTTTTGAGGAGAAGGAATTTGACGGACATTATTTTATCGTTTATTTTCCAACTAAACGCCGTGAAGTAACGCAAATTTCAACACCTGACACATCCTATTGGTTGCCCCTGCTCGCGGTGATTGGATTTATTTTACTCTTTTTCGGATATGCACTCACAATCATTTTCAAACAAAAACGTTTGAGTGAGGTGAAAACAGACTTCATCAACAATATGACCCACGAGTTGAAAACACCAATTTCCACCATTGGACTTTCGAGTGAAACACTGTTGCGTGAAGATTTCTCCAAAGACCCAGAACGTTTGCAGCGCTATGCCAGTATTATTTACAAGGAAAATAAACGACTTGAAAATCAGGTAGAACGCGTATTGAATATTGCCAAAATGGACAAAGAGCAGATCAAACTGAATTATTCAATTTTTGATGTGGATGAACTGATTCAGGAAGCAGCAGATATTTTTGAATTCAACCAAAGTGAAACAGGTGGCTCTATTGAATTGGATTTGCAAGCTTCGAATACATTATTGAAAGCAGATGAAGTTCATATCTCGAATGTGATTCACAATTTACTCGACAACGCCATCAAATATTGCGATAAAGAACCTCAAATTTCAATTCGAACCAGAAATATAGGTAGCGCTATTCAAATCATTTTTGAAGACAATGGCATCGGCATAAAAAAAGAAAATATTAAGATGATTTTTGATAAATTCTACCGCGTTTCTACTGGAAATGTGCACAATGTAAAAGGCTTTGGTTTAGGGCTTTACTATGTGAAACTGATTATTGAAAGTCATCAAGGGAAAATTAACGTTAAATCGCAGTTGGGACAAGGAACCACCTTTACAATCACCTTGCCCATCAATAAAGGATAAAAATATGAAGGCAAAAATATTATTGGTAGAAGACGATGTGAATTTAGGTTTTGTGATAGCCGATCAACTCAGGGCTCAAAACTTCGATGTTACTTTAGCCACAGATGGCGCGGAGGGATTTAAGCGTTACAGCGAAGACAATTATCACATTTGTGTTTTGGATGTGATGATGCCGAAAAAAGATGGCTTTTCACTGGCCAAAGACATCCGCAAGGTAAACAAAGAGATTCCGATTCTTTTCCTTTCTGCAAAATCCGAAACGGAGGACAAAATACAGGGTTTTGAGGCGGGTTGTGACGACTATTTGACCAAGCCTTTTTCAACTGAAGAATTGATTTACCGAGTGAAAGCGCTGTTGAAACGCGTAAACGTTGAATTCGACGAAACACGCGGTGGCAGTCAGTTCAAGATAGGCAAATACCACTTCGATTTTGACAATTATTCCCTTACTTTGGGCGATGAAGTGCGCAAACTGACTAAAAAAGAAGCCGAGATTTTAAATATGTTTTGCAAGCACCGAAATCAAGTATTGCCACGCGAATTGGTTCTAAACGCTGTTTGGGGTCAGGACGATTATTTTGTTGGACGCAGCTTGGATGTGTTTGTAACCAAATTAAGAAAGTACTTAGCAGAAGACGAAAATGTTGTGGTGAGCAATGTGCATGGTATCGGTTTCAAATTCGAAGCACCAGAATAACCATGCTCAAGGGCATTCTCTACGTATTGCTGGGCGCAGCTTCTTATGGCGTTTTGGCAACAATCGTAAAACTTTCCTACCAACAAGGCTTTAATGTTTCTGAAGTGACCTTTGCTCAATATTCCGTTGGTTTATTGGTTCTTTGGATGCTCACTTTGCTCCCCAAGAAATCCAATACTGCCCTATCTACACCAAAAAAATGGGATGTTTCAAAACTCATTTTAGCCGGAACCTCACTCGGGTTTACGGGTTTGTTCTATTATTCTGCGGTGCAAACGATTGATGTTTCCATTTGTATTGTTTTGTTGATGCAATCGGTTTGGATGGGCGTTTTGCTTGAAGCGTTACTTGAGAATAAACTACCCAACACATTAAAAATTATAGCTGTAGGAATTGTTTTGGCGGGAACAATTTTCGCAACAGATGCCATTCATAATTTCAGTTCTTTGGATCCGACTGGCTTGCTTTGGGGGATTTTAGCAGCGCTTTCATACACCGTTTCCCTTTATACTTCAAATCGCGTCGGGCTTTCATTGAACAACGGTTTGCGCAGCGCATTGATGATGTCGGGCGCATGGGTATTGGTCGCTTCTTTTGCTTTATACAATTGGCATCCCGACTTCAACTGGTCCGTATTTTGGCCTTGGGGCGTTTATTTGGCTTTGTTTGGAACGATTATACCCCCTATTTTCTTAAACAAAGGTTTTCCATTAACGGGCATTGGCATTGGTAGCATTTTGGTTTCGCTAGAAATTCCAGTATCCGTTGGCATGGCCGTTTGGCTGCTTAATGAAGAAGTGAATCTGTTTCAAATTATTGGAATTGCCTTGATATTATTGGGGATTTTGGTTTTGAATTTGAAGAGAAATAAAGCAAGAGTGTCAAATAAATCCTGAAACACGCAGAAATTATACATTGTAAAAACATCTAACAGTTGAAATAGATTTGAAATTTTTAGAAATCCAACGCACAAGCTTTTTTGTGTATATCGAGATAAACTGACTTGAAAAATTAACTTTGCACATCAATGATAGGCACAACAGACATCTTATACAACGTATTGTTCTCAATAATCGGGGCTGTCTTCCTTTTGATCATAGTTTATTTAATTTTTCGATTAACCAAATCCGAGAAAAAACGAAAGGAAGCGGATGACAAGTTTCAACAATTAGAGAGTAAAATCAACAAATTGGAGTTGCAAACACTTGAATCAAAACTCAATCCACATCTATTCAAAAACATTCTTAATTCAATTCAGTCACACGCTTATCAAACGTATTTTGCTCTTGACAAATTGGCGAATGTTTTGGACTACATACTGTATGAAAGTCGCAACAAATTTGTGACACCAAAAGAAGAAATTGATTTTGCCTTGAATCTGATTGAAATCAACAAAATAAAGATAAGTCCTTTGTTTGAATTGAAAGTAAAAACAAAAATCAATGAATCTGAACCTTTGCTTGAACAAAGATTATTGGCCCCGCTTATTTCTATAGATTTAATTGAAAACGCATTCAAACACGCTGACTTACAAAGTTCAGACGCCTTCATTTCAGTCGTTTTTGAGTTTAAGGAAAGTGTATTTTCGTTGACTGTTTCAAATAAAATGTCAGCAAAGAAACCAATGAAGAAAGAAAAAGGCGGCATTGGCGTGGAGACTTTGGAACAGCGATTGAAAATCATATATTCTGAGAATTTCAAGTTAGACCGTTTTACAGAAGGTGACGTCTATATAGCACATTTAAAAATAAATTTACTTGAACACAAAGCTAAAATGTTTGCTGCTAGATGATGAGTTACCAGGATTAACTTACCTGAAAATGCTCTGTGAACAACTACCTGATTTGGAGGTTGTAAGGGCATTTGACAATCCTACTATTTTCCTAAAAGAAGCACCCCATTTAGATTTTGACTTTTGCATATTGGATATTGAAATGCCTGAAATGAATGGATTACAAGTAGCCAATTTATTAAATGGCAAACCTGTAATTTTCGCAACAGCTTACAAGGACTATGCAGCAGAAGCATTTGACCTTAACGCATTAGATTACATCAGAAAACCAATTAAAATTGACCGATTAAAGCAAGCCGTTGAGAAGGCAAGAAAACATATTGAAAGTTCGACAGAATCCAACCATAAAACATACATTCAACTCAACACAAACAAAGGCAAGGCGATTCTATTTTTTGATAAAATTGCCTATATCAAAACATCTGAAAATGATAGCCGTGACAAGATTGCCCGACTATTTGATAGGGAAGAATTTGTTTTGAAAAACATTACATTTGATAAACTACTTGAATTACTTCCATCTTTTGATTTTTGTAGAGTAAACAAAAAAGAAATCCTATCAATTAAAGCAGTTCAAGTATTCTCTTTTGATGAAATCACCTCCAATTTAATTTCAGACCAAGGCAAGAATCTCAAACTTTCTCTAAGCGAGAACTATAGAAATGAGTTTTTACAAAAAGTCAAAATCTAATTTATTACATTTTTTTTCGGTCTTGTTACATTATTAAACGTACTGAATGCACTCCTATTGACAAGATTAAAATAGTTCTGATTTTTACCATCGTTTTCAAAGTTGAGTCAAATGAAGAAGGTATTTTTTTTGCTGTTGTCGATTTTCATGTTGCCAGTTTTTGCGCAAGAAGACAAAGTAAATTTTGCTTTTTATGACGGCATTTTCATTGGTGGATATATTTACAATGGCGCGTTTTTGAATTTCACGGGGCCGAATATCCATGTGACTTATAAAAACTCAAAATTCATTCTCGGAATGCTACCTTCACTTCGATTTAAGGAAGATAAAGGAACACCAAAAAATGCATTTGTAACACCCAATCTTGGCGTAGGAATTACTTACAGTTACAAAATGTGGGCTATTCAAATTCCACTATATTATAATGCCAAAACCGCAACAGAAAATGGAAGGTGGCATATTGGATTGGGTATAGGTTTAAGATTTAGTGGTTTTAACAAAACAAAATAACAGCTATGCTAAAGTTCAAGAAAAGCTTTTTTTATGTGGGTGTAATCGGTGGTTCTACCGCCTTGATGTATTGGATCGTGCTTCTTGGCGCAAAACTCGAACAAGGTAGAAACATCGTCATTCCGGAAACAGGCAAAACACAATGGCAAGAATTTATCGATTCCCTCATCCATAATTTAGAACATCCCTTGGCAATTCTTTTGGCACAAATTGTTACCATAATTCTGGTTGCCCGTTTCTTCGGATGGATTTGCAAAAAAATCGGTCAACCAACTGTAATTGGTGAAATTATTGCGGGAATCGTTTTGGGACCCTCATTTATTGGGATGCATTTCCCTGAATTTTCCGCAGCGTTATTTCCAGCGGCTTCATTGGGTAATTTGCAGTTTCTAAGCCAAATCGGTTTGATACTTTTTATGTTCGTCGTTGGTATGGAATTGGACCTGAAGGTGCTCAAAAACAAAGCCCACGATGCGGTTGTAATTAGTCACGCAAGTATCATAATTCCCTTTGCTTTAGGAATGGGCTTGGCCTATTTCATCTACAAATCATTTGCACCAGAAGGTGTTCAGTTCATTTCGTTCGCGCTGTTCTTAGGTATAGCCATGAGCATCACCGCTTTTCCTGTTTTGGCAAGAATTGTTCAGGAAAGAGGCCTGCACAAAACAAGACTCGGAACAGTTGTAATTACCTGTGCTGCAGCTGACGACATTACTGCATGGTGTTTATTGGCAGGGGTAATTGCTATTGTAAAAGCAGGCTCGTTTGTGAGTGCCTTATACATTATTGGTTTGGCAGTTCTTTATGTTATTTTGATGATTAAAGTAGTACGTCCTTTTTTAACTAGAATTGGAAACTTGCATCAAACCAAACAAAGTTTAAGCAAACCCATCGTTGCTATTTTCTTTTTGACGCTTATTATGTCATCATACGCTACCGAAGTAATCGGCATCCACGCATTGTTTGGAGCATTTATGGCAGGTGCGATAATGCCTGAAAATATCAAATTCAGAAACATTTTCATTGAAAAAGTAGAAGATGTTGCTCTTGTATTACTTCTCCCGCTGTTCTTTGTTTTCACCGGCTTGCGAACAGAAATTGGACTACTCAACGACCCTTATTTATGGAAAGTCACAGGACTAATTATTCTCGTTGCTGTAGTCGGAAAATTTATTGGAAGTGCAATTGCTGCCAAGTTTGTTGGGCAAAATTGGAAAGATAGCCTGACCATTGGCGCGTTGATGAACACAAGAGGATTGATGGAGCTAGTGGTCCTCAATATTGGCTATGACCTTGGAGTTTTAACACCTGAAATTTTCGCAATGATGGTCATTATGGCCTTGGTAACAACCTTTATGACCGGTCCTGCATTGGATTTAATCAATTGGGCTTTCAAATCTCAACAGTCGGAAATACCCGAAGAAATTAGTCAAATTAATAAATTTAAAATCTTGATCTCGTTTGGAAATACAGCGCGTGGAAAGTCACTTTTGAGATTGGCAAACAGTTTAATTAAAAAGCTTAATGGCAACGCTTCAGTAACGGCAATGCATCTTTCACCAACGAACGAATTGCATCATTACAATATTGCAGAATACGAAAAGGAAAGCTTCACACCCATCATTGAAGAATCGGAAAATCTAAATCAGAAAATAACCACATTATTCAAAGCCTCAAATGATATTGATTCAGACATAACAGAAGTAGCCAACAAAGGCGATTATGACTTACTGCTGATTGGTTTAGGACAATCCATTTTTGAAGGCAGTTTATTGGGGAAAATTTTAGGTTTCACCACTCGATTTATCAATCCCGAAAAATTAATAAACCAAGTCACAGGAAAAGAAAATTTATTTGAAAATTCACCTTTTGACGAAAGAACAAAAAATATCATAAACAAGAGCAAAGTTCCGGTTGGCGTTCTCATCGACAAGGATTTTTCTAGTGCTGAAACGGTTTTTATTCCTGTTTTTTCAGAAAATGATACTTTTTTAATTCAGTTTGCACAAAAACTCATCAATAATTCTGAATCACAAATCACCATATTAGATGTGGCTGGACAAATCAAAAACAATCCCGAATTAAAAGAAAAAATTAGAGCCATTGAGCAAAAAGCACCCAACCATATTCATGTGTTAAATGAAAGAATTATTGATAAAGACTTCTTGATTAACCAAAAATTGATGATGGTGAGCATAGAAAGTTGGAAAAAATTGGTAGACACAAAAAGTCTTTGGCTTTCTGACATTCCCTCAACATTGATTTTGAAAGAAAGCGTTTGATATGAACCGGGGCTCTTGAGATAATTGCAACTTGATGTTAGTGGTTTGTCTTTCGACATTGAAATGATTTAGTAATATACTCTTCGCTTATCGGGCACGCATCTAAACAGAGGTAAGACAAGGGTTACACAAAAAAAACTCATCTTTTCAACTCAAACCAATCCGTTGCATCGCCATCATAGTCGAAAGTTTCTACATAACGAAAAACCAGTTTGAATAGTACATTTTTGGAATTGAAATTGTCGGGATGCGTGATGGCATAAATGGCGTCCTGGTTTAAATGTTGGAATCCAAATTCCAGCACTGCCCTAGCCGATTCTGTGGCGTATCCTTTGCCCCAGTGTTTTTGCTTGAAACGGTAACCCAATTCGTAGAAATTCACATGACCATTGAGCGGTTCGTGAAAAAATTTTAGTCCACACCAACCCAAACATTCACCTGAAATTTTGTCCTCA
>JBIIJN010000083.1:0-10234 GCA_044233745.1 Crocinitomicaceae bacterium | reverse complement strand
ATTGGCGAACCATGTGGATCAAACTTCGGGAAACCCAATAATTCGTCCATTTTGGCAAAAAATTCAGGGGCTTTCACATGCTCAATTTGCTCAGCGATGTCGTGTACTTCATCCCAACGAAAGCCCATTTTTTCAACCAAAAACATTTCCGTGAGTCGGTGTTTGCGAATAATCAAAGCCGCTTCTTTAATCCCCTTTTCAGTTAAACGCAAGGGTTTGTAGCTTTCATAATGAACCATTTTTTTCTCGGCCATCTTCTTCATCATGCTCGTAACCGATGGCATTTTGATGCCCAATTGTTTCGACAAATCCTTGACATTCACCTCCCCGTGATGGTTCGAAAGGTTCAAAAGTGCCTTGAGATAGTTCTCTTCGTTGAGCGAATTCATGCAGCAAAAATAATTCTTACTGAGAAAATATTGTTAAATTAATAAAAATAATTTGTTAGGCTCAACTAACTTTATACTTTTGCAGTGTTAATTTAATCCCAAATATGCGAACCAAGTTATCTCTCATCCACAAAACTTACTTTTCCTTGTTCCTTGTTTTGCTCACACAAATTGCAAGTGCAGCAAGCATCAGGGGTACAGTAAAATCGGGCGATGAGCAAATTGTAGGCGCAAGCATTTATATCAACAGTTTAAATGTTGGTGCAAGAACAAATGCCGAAGGGGTGTATCAAATCATCGACCTTCCAGCAGGACAACATGAAATTCGGGTGAGTTTTGTCGGATATATGGCCATCGTTCAAACATTCGAACTCACTGACAATCAAAACATAACACTCAATTTTGAACTCGAGGAAGATGCGCTTCGCATGAATGATGTTGTGGTTTCGGCAACCCGTACTCAAATTGCCAGATACGACGCGCCGGTTATTGTACAAACCATTTCCGATCGCACTTTTGAAGCCACGCAATCGCTTAGCATTGCAGAAGGATTGAGTTTTTCTCCGGGTTTGCGCCTGGAAAATAACTGTCAGAACTGTGGCTTTACCCAACTCAGAATGAATGGTTTAGATGGTGCGTATTCTCAAATACTCATCAACAGTCGACCGGTGTTTTCTGCTTTGGCGGGTGTATATGGTTTGGAAATGCTCCCCGCTAATATGGTCGACCGTATTGAAGTTGTGCGAGGTGGCGGTTCCGTATTATATGGTGGAAATGCCATTGCCGGCACGGTGAACATCATCACCAAAGACCCGTTTCAGAATAGCTTTGAAATTGGCATGAATCAGTCGTTTATCAACATGCAAGCCTCCGACAGAACTTTCACTTTTAATGCCGCTTTGGTCAGTGAAGATTTCAACAAAGGAATTACATTTTTCGGATTTCGTCGCGACCGCCAGCACTGGGATGCCAATGGAGATGGGTTTTCAGAAATCACCCAGCTCAACAACCAAACTTTTGGCTTCGATGCCTTCTGGAATACATCAAAACGCAGCAAAATTAAACTCGGGTTATATTACATTACCGAATTCAGAAGAGGAGGAAACAATTTTAACTTGGCACCTCACCAAACTGATTTAGCAGAACAACTCAAACACAATATCCTGAGCACGAATGCATCTTTCGAACATTACAGCAAAGATTTTAGGCACAAGTTTTCCGTTTATACATCTGCACAATTCGTAAATCGAGACAGTTATTACGGCGCTGGTGGTCGCATTCTTTCGCCGAATGACAGTCTCACAGAATCTGACATTCTGGCCATCAATGCCTACGGTGTTTCACAAGATTTTTCCTTGGTTTCTGGTGTACAATACAACTACGAATTCAGCAAAAACATCCTATTTACTTCCGGAGCAGAATACAATTTCAACAAAGTAAAAGACGCCATGCCGGGATATCAACGTGCCATTAATCAAACAGTAGGTACACTAGGCTCCTATGCCCAATTAGAACTCAAACCCTTCAAAAAACTCACCGTTCTCTTGGGTGGACGATTTGATTATGTGCAAATCAATGGAGTCTATGACTTCAACAACGCCCGATACGACAATAAAAAAGACCTACAAGTATTTGTACCACGGGTATCGGCCATGTACCAAATTCACAAAAACTGGAAAGTCAGAAGTTCTTTTGCCCAAGGATATCGTGGTCCGCAAGCATTTGATGAAGATTTGCATTTAGAAACCGTTGGAGGAGCCGCCCGATTCATCGTACTTGCTCCAGATTTGCAAACGGAACGCTCCAACAGTGCAACAATATCTTTAAATTATGAAAAAATGGTCGGAAAGCGCCAGATGACATTTGTTGCGGAGGCATTCTACACACAACTCAACAATCCATTCATCCTTTCTGGACAAGAAGAATTGCCCAATGGCGTATCGGTTATCACCAAACGCAACGGATCTGGCGCAGCTGTGAAAGGGGTGAATTTGGAAGCCAACGTAGCCTTTGGGTCGAAATGGATTTTACAATCGGGAGGCACAATTCAAACGGCTACCTACCAACAAGCAGAAGAAATTTGGGCGCCTGAAGACGAAAATGACCCCACGCCAGCTGCAGTGACCACCCGCATGTTGCGCACGCCCAATGCATATGGATACCTGACTTTGGTTTACAATCCCAATAAACAATGGGCAATTTCTTATTCCAGCGTTTTTACTGGCAGTATGGATGTGCCGCACGTAATCGACCCAGAAAGCGAGCAAACCGTCATCAAATCAACGCCTGTGTTTTTTGAAAACAACTTGAAAATTGCCTACACCATCAAACTCAAAGACGACTACCGATTACAAATTTTTGGAGGCGTTCAAAACATATTCAACAGCTATCAGCGTGATTTCGATTTGGGTATGTTCCGCGATGCGGGATATGTGTATGGACCGAATAGACCGAGAACGGTTTTCTTTGGGGTGAAGATGGGGATGAGGTAAGAGCGGTTGGATATTGGCTATTAGTTAGAATCTGAACTAAACCTACTTCACCGCAACCCCATAACCAATATATCTCCAACTCTTTGGTGTAATATGATTGAATAGAATTCGATCAAAAAAAGCAAGGAATTTTCTTTGGGATTCACTTCTACCAAATGTGGCGAGAAATCCAGTTGTTTTGAATTTTACCTGAGAAAAATCTCCAAGAAAATCGTGCATTTCTTGCAGTGTCACATAACGCCAACGGTTGCCCCAATTCACAAAACGACGCCTAAAAAACAAATGCAAAGGTGAAGCCACCATGTTTTCTGCGAACAACAGTTTTCCGCCAGGTTTCAGGGCTTTATGGATTTGTTTAAATGCTTCTCGTTGTGCCTCTAAATTGTCATTTGAACCAATTCCTCCGATAATTGACTTAAAAACAATGATATCAAAGTGATTCTCATACGGAATATTGGTTGCGTCTATGTCTTGATATATCACGAAGTCGCCAACAGCATATTTTTCATGTAAAATAGAAGCGGTTTCCTCGACTTTTTCCAAATCACTACACGTAGTTTGAATGCCTTTCAAAGCCAACCACAACGAAAGTCCGCCTTGCCGACCGCCGAGTTCCAGTGCCTTCATATTGGGTGCAAATCGAACCTCATCCTCCCAAAAATGCAAAGATTTCTGCCAAGATTGCACATCCCACTGGATAATGTCTTGTATGGTTTGCTTATTCATAAAACGCTACTTATCAACGGCTTTAACTCCGCTTTGCATCCACTCCGGCATTTCTGCTCCCATCAAATAATAATCGAAGAATTGACGCATGCGGATGCTCAAATCGCGGCGATGAGACTCCACCATCAAATTGTGTTCATCTCCATTGTAATTGAACAACCAAACTGGCTTTTGCAAACGACGCAGACCCATATACAATTCGATGCCTTGGTACCACGGAACAGCGCCATCGTTGTCGTTGTGCATAATCAACAAAGGTGTTTGAACTTTAGGCAAATGGAAAATCGGGGAATTCAGTTGATACAAATCAGGTCGTTCCCAAATGGTGTAACCAATTCTACTTTGAGTCCGCTCATATTGAAACTGGCGACTCATACCGCTACCCCATCTAATACCGCCATAAGCAGAGAACATATTGGAAACAGGAGCACCTGCCATAGCCGCCTTGTAGCGATTGGTCATCGTAATCAACTGAGCTGATTGATAACCGCCCCAACTTTGTCCTTGCAAGCCCATTCTCTTGCCATCGATGAATTTGTATTTCGCCAAAACATGGTCAGTGCCCGACATAATACAATCGTAAGCTCCTTGTGCTGGATAACCCGGTTTGTACCGAATGTCTGGAACAAAAATCACATAGCCGCCCGATGCATATTCAGTTGGGAAAACAATACTTGCCGTAGGTCGCGGAGTCCAATGGCGGTGGATGTTTTCGCTGTTTAATTCGTAGTAATACACAATCATCGGGTAAGACTTCGTTGTATCCAAATTTTCTGGAGTATACAACAAACCTTCCAATTCAACACCATCTTTGGTTTTCCAAGTTACCAATTCCACCTTGGCCCAGTTGTATTCATCTTGTTGCGGATTAATACGCGTCATCAATCGAGGTGCAGATAAATCCATGTTATCCAAAGTCAAGTCAGGGAAATCTGAAACACTAGAAACACGATACACGACCAAATCATCATTTTTCATTTTTTCCAGACCCCGAATATCTGCATAAACGCTCTTTTTCAGATAAGGCATATTGTTGTCTAAAACATATATGTTGGTCTCTTTGGTGACCATGCTAAACCCTTGTAGCCAAGCGCGATTTGGATCAAAATAAAGTGAATCTGTATCCCAAGATACCACAGTGAAATTCTGTTCCAATTCTTTTCCTATACCTTGCGAGATGTGCTCATAATCCTGTGTTATCAAGTTGATGCGATACACATCGTGTTTAGACACAAACCAGAGATGTTCTCTATCATTTTCCCAATACATTTTCACTTCGGGCTGTGGCTCATAAGGCTGTCCATTTACATCTTCAAACCAATCTGTTTTAAACTTACATGTCAAACAAGCCGATCCGCTACCCACGTTGGTGAGCATAAACTGATTTTTTTCACTATCATATGTCACGATATGCTTTCCATTTGGCGCTAGAATTGAAAAATCTTGCGTTCCACGGCTTACCAATTCAGGTTGTCCACCACTGCTCGAAACAACATATTCATCTCTCCGCCACGGGTAGGCGAAATCTTGTTCAACCGCATAACTCTCCTCAGAATAAGCGAGAAAAATTGCTGTTTGTTTCGGAGTAAAGCGAAGACTCAAAGTGTCGTTTTCAAGTGAGCGCACAGACAAATCCTCCAAGTCGAATACCGACAAAAAGGATTTATTCTTATCTCGTTTTGCAGTTAATAATTGTCGTGGCTGCAATTTTTTATCTTCCCAATGCCAGATATCCAAACTTACTTTTTCATCTTTGGTGAGGGTATCTTTGGCATCATAAACAGGTTTTGGCGCCATTGAAAAAAACAGGCGTGGCGCATCTTCGGCAAACACCAACTGACCAAAATTGCTCGGAATCCATTGTTCAGGATGATTGATTTTAACACTGTCTAAAACGGTTAATATTGGTTCGGAAGACAAATTCAAGTGATACAATGAGAAATGTTTGTTGTTGGAATTGGTATCCTTAGAAGCCAAAAAAGCAAATTGGTGCTCATCTTTATGGAAAGTCCACTTACCAACAGCTGTAAATGTGTCTGATTGAAAAACGCTTTGCGCATTAAAGCTGCGATGCACTTGCAGCTGATAATAATCTTTTTTGGAGCGTTTTTCATGCGTCACAAGCGTAAGAAATTTGGCGCTATCTGAAAAATCATACGTTGTTACATAGTCGAAAGTATGTTTTCTGCCTGTCAGTGGATTCCATAAAAATAAGATTTTACCATCTGATTCGATTTTTTTCTCAAACTGAGTTGGTTTTTTCTTTCGGAATAGTTTACACTTTTTCTTTTTTGATGCAGGCCCTTTTTTCTCCACAGCCGCTTTATCAACGTTGCGGTAAGCAATCCACGAACCTTTGCGCGAAAATTTAGAATCGATGATTGTGGCTATTCGGATGGTGGAGTCTTTTTCTAACAAATGAACAACCAATGTGTCTTTCGGCCATTTGTCTTTCTTCACTTTGTCCAATTCCAGTTTTCGCAGGGTATCGAATTGCGGCTTCACTAAACCAGCAAAATAGTTGTTGTCCACAGAAAAAAACATGGAATACATCCTGTCAAAACGCTTCACATTTGTGGAATCTGTTCTCATCAAAACAGCAAAGCCATCCCCACGATAGGGCGTCGATTCATAACTCATCCAAACACCATTGTCGGCGATTAAATAGCTTTTTAAGGTATTCCAAATGTCGTAGTCTTGGTCCGATAGCACTTTTTTCTGCCCGAATATGCCTCCTATTGAAAGGCACAAACCCAATGTAAATAGTATTTGTTTCATCTTCGATGTGGTTTATTTTGTTATTAATTTTTTCCATTCTGACTCCGACAAAATGCCTTTGAGCACAAGATTTGAACTTCCGTCTGTAGTTTTTATTCTTATCCGACCAAGACCCTCAGCAAATTCGTGCACCGCAACAGCAGAGGCCGGTTTTTCGCGCTTATTTTTCACGTCAATTGCAATGGTTTGTATGCTATCAATCATTTGCAAGGTTTGAATTTCCTTGCCTTCCCAGGTAAATGAACCCCGCTCATCAAGAAGCGAACGTTTATTGCGCATCACAAACATGATAGAATCTACAGTGCTTTGAAAAGTTGATGCAAAAACACCAGTACCTTCCCAAGGCACAAAGGTAGAATCGCTTACCTCTGCAATGATTTCAATATTGTTGGCGTAAAGTTTATGATTGAACACTTGGAAATTTTTATCGTAAAGCAAATCATAAGATTCCACCAAAACAAAGTTTGAATTGTAACGCTCAATGAGCAGGTGGTTGCCCAAAGGGTCGTAGTAGGTGATGATGCGTTCGAACATTTCAAAAAATGGGTCTAGGCTGTCTTGAAAAACATATACATAAGGCTCTGGCGCTTTCGGATACATGAACTGCTGAGATATATCGCTGGCCTTTGGCGTTTGCTTGCATGACGAAAAAATCAATGAACAGCACAGGACTCCAAAAAATAAATAGCTCAATTTAATCATAATTGTTTGATGTTTTTAGGTAATCGAATGGTGAAAACTGTGTTTCCAGGTTCACTTTCAAAGGAAATTTGACCATCATGCGACTCGATGATTTGTTTCACCATGGCCAATCCCAAGCCTGTTCCAGTTGATTTGGTGGTAAAATTAGGCACAAAAATCTTATCCTTCATTTCCTCAGAAATACCCGTGCCATTATCACGCACAGCAATCACCACCTTTTTATCCTCCTCTTTCAGTTGGATTTCAATGATACCCGCATTATGCATTGGAATAGCTTGAATGGCATTTTTAATTAAATTGTTGAACACCCGAAGCATCAACTCTTTATCTGCCATAATATAAGCATGATCCACAACAATTTCGGCGTTGATTGTAACGTGCTCCTCGGCAGAAAATGTGTCAACTACTGAGCGGACAATGCGCACCAAATCCACTTTTTCAAATTGAGACTTCGGCATTTTGGCAAAGTTAGAAAAGGCGTTGGCAATATTGGTTAGAGCGTCAATTTGTTCGATCAATGAATCAGAAAATTGTGCTATTCTATCATCGGCATCATCGGCATTTGGGTCGAAAGAACGTTGGAAATGCTGAATACGCAACTTCATGGGCGTCAATGGATTTTTGATTTCATGTGCCACTTGTTTGGCCATCTCACGCCAAGCCATCTCGCGTTCGGTGCGCGCCAATTTCTCACTACTCTCTTGTAATTCAAGTAGTTTAGTGTTGTATTCTCGAACCAAAACGCCAATCTCATCGTCGCCTTTATACAAAATTGGTGTTTGCTCTTTGCCCAATTTGAAGCCCGATAAACTGGTTTGGATTTGTTTGAGCGGATCCACAATTCTACTGGTCACAAAAACCGCAATCACAATACTCACGGCAAAAAGTAGAACAAAAATGTTGATAATGGCCGATAAGAAACCCGCTATCTCACTTTCGAAGGCATTCTGTTTAGCAAAATAAGGCAAGTTGATATATGCAATGAGATCGCCCTGACCGTTTATCAAAGGCACATATGCAGATAAATATTGCTGATTGCCGATGCTTTCATTGTTCACATACAAGCTCAACATGCGGTTATACATTTGTCGAAAAGCCCGTGGATTCATTTGCGGACTCAACAATCCCAGGTTGAAAATCTCTGGTCGCGAAGATGCAATCAACTGCCCACGCGTGTCGTACATATTGATGTCGGACACAAAAATCACGGAAAATTTATTCAGTAAAAACTCCAAATAATTGCCCATCACCGACTTATCTAGGGAAGTTTCAAACTCCAATTTGCCTTGTAATTCTTTTTGCACCGAACTCACTTTTTCCCGCAACAAACCTTCTTGATACTCCCGATATTGGCGTTGAACATAGGCCCCTGTTCCTATACCTGAAAACAACAAAGAGAAAAAAACCAACAATATGAAAATCAACTGAATGCGGAAAGCCAATTTTATTTTACCCCAATTGGAAATGAACTTTCCAGAACCCATCAAGTTGATAATCAACAACAAGCCAAAAGTTGAAAACAAAAATGAAAAGGTCGTCAAATATTCCTCAATGCCTACTTTCGGGCGCGACAAAATGATCGTTTTATTACTTTCACCATGGATAACCTGATGCACAAAATCCAAATCATCAAGGATGCCTGATTTGTTTTGAAAATCAACCAAGAATGATCCTATGGCCAGCGGATAATTGTAAGACCCATAACGCGTCACCAATTTTCCATGCACGTATTTCGCCATGTTGTAGTCTTCCAATTTAAAAAACACCTTGGAATTGTCGTTGAGCAACAAACGAGGAAAACCAATTTCTTGTGGAATCACCTTAGAGCGCAGCGCCAAATACAACCAACCCAAAGAATCGCCAAGCTCACTTAATACAGGTTCTCGCACCAGATAACTCAGGTTTTCAGCAAAATTCGAAACATAATAAATATGCTTTGTCATTTCTGATTCAAGCCCCGCATTTTCAATAATCTGGTCGTATTTCTGTGCTGGATTTTCGTTGATTTGAACAAACGTGGAAATCGGGTTTTTATCCTTATCGCTGAAGTAAAATTCCACTTCATAACGATTCCAATAGCCTTGAAAAAATTTGCGCTCCAAAATGCGTTTCATATCCTGCACCTGCGTCATATCCTGTTCGCGGAAAAATTGTTGTAACTCTTCCGACTCTAACAAAATTGGACTTAAAATACCATATTCGATCTCCGTGTCGAGTTCTTTTTCAGAAATTAATTTTTTGGCATAAACCTCTCTGATTTCCAACTCTTTACGATTCAATGTTAGATTGAGTTGCAAAGCCAAATACAAAGAAAAGAGTCCCAACAATATGATGACCTGAGAAAAACTAAAGCGCCATGTCTTCCAAGGCTCTATAAGCAACATCGCCAAACTAAATACCACCGGCATGGCTGCAACAATTAAAAAACGAACATCACTGCCTACACTGTAAATGA
Source organism: Crocinitomicaceae bacterium (assembly GCA_044233745.1). Classification (GTDB taxonomy): domain Bacteria; phylum Bacteroidota; class Bacteroidia; order Flavobacteriales_D; family Crocinitomicaceae; genus UBA6165. The sequence goes on along the minus strand of JBIIJN010000083.1, from coordinate 692 downwards.
CAAACAAAGAAGAACCCACAAACCAAACAGCGCCCAACACGTTTTTAGAGAGTGCCGACTGACTCACAAAGCGCAAAATAGCCGTTGATAAATTGAAATAGCACCACAAAATGATGAAAAAAATCACCAAAAACACAAATGAAAATGGCGTGAGCGACATGAAGTTGAAATAAGTCATGGGCACATCAGAATCCAAAATAATCTGGGTGATCATGGCTGTTGTGAAATAACTCAAAACCAAAAACAACGCGAAGAATACAATACCCAAAATCTTACTCAACATTTCCTTTTGTGAAAAAGAGATACGGCGAAAGGCAAATACCAAAAGTTCTGTAAACAATACAAAATAAAAGACGTGTATCAACAAATCTCCCAAGGTGGACGACCAAGAAGAAGCAAATATTTTTGGGTTAAACAATTCAAAATCTGGGAAATAATTTTGCCATTCAATCAAGTTGCTTTGGATAACGAACCAGCGGGATATCAAAAGAAAAAGTAGAAAAACGATAAGCGTCCACGATTTTCTTTGTTGCTCCTGAACCTGTTTTTTCAGCAAGCGCCATAGACCATAAAACAGAAAAAATCCTGCAAACAAGAACATGCCGAAAATGAGTAATTCCAAAAAGGGATTGAACTTGGCGCGGTAGATTTCATTAACTGAAAAAGCCAGGGAACCGTCTGCATAATGAATG